>NZ_DATCUY010000638.1:0-3237 GCF_036567245.1 Achromobacter sp.
CTTCGACACGGCCTGGCGCCGCATCCTGGTCACGCGCCAGGCGCAGGTCAAGGCGGCCGAGCCGCCGCAAGCCTCGGGCGAGGACGGCATGCGTTTGACGGCGCTGGGCGGATCGTCCACCAGCTTCGACGTGGTCGCGCGCGGCGACTGGAACGCCACGTTCGCGCTGGCCGCCGTTTCCGCCGACGGCAGCATGCCGGACGAACTGGTCATGGACCTGGCCGCCGCGCCCGGCGCCTCCGCGACCCGCCCGGTCGCCTCGGTGTTCTGGAACGGCATCCTGCTGGCCGCCAAGCAGATGGACGCCGACGGCCATCCCGAACGCCTGACGGCGCGCGTGCCCGGCTATGCGCTGGGCCTGACCAACGCGGTACGCGTCACCTTCCAGCGCCAGCCGGTATCGGTGGACTGCAACGAAATCCCGCAAGGCTATCCCGTCAATGTGCTGCCCACCAGCTATGTAAAGCCGGGCCGCGCGCAGCCGGACGGCACCTTCGTGGGACTGTTGCCGCTGTTGGCCGGCAGTCCACAGTTGCTCGTCCCGGATACGTATCTGGCCGATGCCCCGGCCAGCCTGCAACGCATCATCGGCATCGCCACGGCCAGCGGCCTGTCGGCCACGCGTGCGGCGCTGTCGCTCACGCCCGCAGGCCAGGCGGCCAAGCCCGGCGGCCCCTTCGTGGCGATGGAAGTCGCCGTGGACGGCGCCAAGCCCATGGTAAAGGTCACGGACCGCAAGCAGCTGACGGTGGACGGCAAGAGCGCGCCCTGGCTGGACATTTCCGGCCTGGACAACCTCAGCACGGCCGAAGTGGTGCGCGCGGGCGGCCAGGACGGCCTGCTGTGGCACACGCTGGGCCAGCGCCCGGCCATGCCGCAGACGCCCTTCGTGCTGAACCGCGGCAACATCGCCATCATCGGCGCGGCGGGGCCGCTGGCCTGGATCGACAGCGCCAACCCCGCCGCCGGCCAGCCGCCGGGGGCGGGCGCGAGCGCCTTCTTCGAATGGCGCAACTACCTGTCGTGGAGCGTGCCGGCCATGAGCGTGGGCCTCCTGGTCCTGCTCCTGATCCTGATCGCTGCTTTGCGCGTCAGCCGCAGGAAGAACAAGGACAGCAAGTAACCCGGAGGCGCCGGCGCCATGTCCTCGCTTTACTGGCCCTACCTCATCGCCGACTACTACCGCGGCCTGGAGATCGTGACGGCGGTGGTCGGCGTCATCATCCTGCTGTCCAGCCTGGACGACCTGTTCATCGACGGCTGGTTCTGGGTGCGCGAACTGCGCCGCGGGCTCACCGTCAAGCGCCAGTATGCGGCGCTGACCGCCGAGCAGCTGCGCGCCAAGCAGGAACAGCCGCTGGCGATCATGGTGCCCGCCTGGCTGGAATACGACGTGATCGCGCCCATGCTGGAAAACATGGTGTCCACGCTGGAATACAAGAACTACATGATCTTCGCGGGCACCTACCAGAACGACGAGCGCACCATCAAGGAGGTGGAGCGCATGCGGCGCCGCTACCGCCAGCTGATACGCGTGGAAGTGCCGCACGACGGACCGACCTGCAAGGCCGACTGCCTGAACTGGATCGTGCAGGCCATCTTCGCGCAGAACGCGCTGCAGCCCGTGCCCTTCGCCGGCGTCATCCTGCACGACAGCGAAGACGTGCTGCACCCGCTGGAACTGAAATACTACAACTACCTGCTGCCGCGCATCGACTTCATCCAGTTGCCGGTGACCTCGCTGGAACGGGAATGGCACGAGCTGGTGGCCGGCACCTACATGGACGAGTTCGCCGAATGGCATACCAAGGACCTGGTGGTGCGCGAAAGCCTGTCCAGGATGGTGCCGTCGGCTGGCGTGGGCACCTGCTTCTCGCGCCACGCCTTGGAAGTGCTGGCGGCGGAGACGAACAACCAGCCCTTCAATACCGACACGCTGACCGAGGATTACGACATCGGCGCGCGGCTGGCCCAGCGCGGCATGCGCCAGATCTTCGGCAAGTTCGAGGTCGAGTACGTGACGCGCCGCCGCGCCTGGTTCGGCCTGGGGCGGGAGAAAATCTCGGCCATCAAGATGCCGCTGGGCGTGCGCGAATACTTCCCCAACACCTTCCGCACCGCCTACCGGCAGAAGGCCCGCTGGACGCTGGGCATCGGCCTGCAAGGCTGGCAGCAGGTGGGATGGACGGGGTCGCTGGCGACCAAGTATCTGCTGTTTCGCGACCGCAAGGGCCTGTTCACCTCGTTCATCGCGATCCTGGCCTATCTGCTGCTGGCCAACTTCTTCCTCTTCTACCTGGCCGACCGTTTCGGCTGGTGGAAGGTCTACTACCCTTCGTACTTCCGCCCTGGCGGCTGGCTGGTGACGCTGATGTGGCTGAACGCGGCGGCGCTGCTGCTGCGCGTGGTGCAACGCGCGTATTTCGTCGGCCGCATGTACGGCTGGGAGCATGCCCTGCTGTCCATGCCGCGCATGATCGTCGGCAACTTCATCAACGCCATGGCGGCGGCGCGGGCCTGGCGCCTGTTCATCGGCCATCTGATCACAGGCAAGCGGCTGGCCTGGGACAAGACCATGCATGACTTCCCGTCCACCGACCAGTTGGCGCAGCAACGCCAGCGCCTGGGCGACCTGCTGCTGTCCTGGCAGGCGATCGACCATCAGATGCTGGAGCAGGCGTTGGAGATCCAGGCGCGCGAGAAGCGGCCGCTGGGCGAAATCCTGATGGAACGAGGCTGGCTCGACGAAAAGACCTTGCATGAAGCGCTGTCGTTCCAGCAAGGCGCCCCGCTGCAAACCGAGCACCCCGCGGACCCGCTATCGCACAGGCCCTCTCCTCCATGACCGTTATTTCCCGTTCGCTGGCTTTCACCGCCCTGCTGCTGTGCGCGGCGGCGGCCCCCGCAGCGGCCGCGCAACCCGCTGCCGCTGCCGAACGTCCGCTGGAAGGCGATGCCTACCAACTGGCCGACCAGGCCTACAGACAGTACGACGCCGGCCATTACGAAACCGCCCAGGTCATGGCGGAAAACGCGATCCGCCTGCGGCCCGACGTGGCCCGCCTGCGTCTGCTGCTGGTGTATGCGCTGGAAAAGCAGGGCAAGCGCCAGGAGGCGGCGCGCGCGGCCGACGCGGCCATCGCCGACGGCCTGGGCACACCCGAGCTGCGCCAGGCGCAAGCCAACCTGCAACGCCCCCCAGCCGTGGCCGCAACGCCCGCGCAGCCCGCGGCACAA
>NZ_DATCUY010000639.1:0-1750 GCF_036567245.1 Achromobacter sp.
AGCGCGGGCGCCGATGCCGGCCGCGCGCGCGCGGGTGTAGTCGTCGCTGAGCAGCGCGGCCAGCGGCACCTGCGCGTAGTCTGGGTCGCCATACCAGGCAGTGCGATCGGCGAAGGCCAGCTTGGCCGCCTCGGCCACGTAGTGCACGAATTGCGGCGAGGTCGGCTCCAGTCCGTCCAGGCCCAGGTGCCGCAGCATCGCCAGCTGCTGCAGGTGGACCGGGCCTTGCGACCAGACCCCGCACTTGGCCACGGTGTAGCGTCCATACTGGACAGTGAGAGGCTCGTCGTAGGTGGCGCGCCAATCGGCCAGGTCGGACTTGCGCAGCAAGCCGCGGTTGCGCTGGCCGGTGGTGTCGCGCACCGCCGCATGGGTGTAGTAGTCGTCGATGGCGTCGGCCACGAAGCCGCGGTACCAGGCCTCCAGCGCCGCGTCGATGCGCGCGCGCCGGTCGCTGCTGCTGGCGTGCGCCTCGTCCAGGATGCGTGTGTAGGTGGCGGCGATGGCGGGCGTGCGGAACAGCGCGTCGGGCGCGGGCACGCGGCCGTCCGGCAGCCAGACCTCGCGCGAACTGGTCCATTCGTCGCGGAACAAGGCCTGCACCGCCAGGATGGCCTGAGAGATGCGGGGCACCAGGGGAAAGCCGTTGCGCGCGTAGTCGATGGCGGGGCGCAGCACGTCAGCCAGCTCCCAAGTGCCGTAATCGCGCAGCAGGGTCAACCAGGCCCCGAAGGCGCCGGGCACGGTGGCGGGCAAGAGGCCGATGCCGGGCACCAGGTCCACGCCCAGGCTGCGGAAATAGGCGGGAGTGGCGAGGGCGGGCGCGGGACCTTGGCCGCACAGCGCGCGCATGCGCTGTTCCCGCTCGCTCCAGAACAGGATGGGCACCTCGCCGCCGGGTCCATTCAGATGCGGCTCCACGATCTGCAGCGTGAAGCCGCCGGCAACGGCCGCATCGTAGGCATTGCCGCCGCGTTCCAGCACGCCCATGGCCACTTGCGAGGCCAGCCAGTGGGTGGAGGAAACCACGCCGAAGGTGCCGCGTATTTCGGGGCGGGTGGTGAAGGATGCGCTCATGGGGGCCGGTCCGGGCTGCGGGGAGATGCTCGCAGTATAGGGTTATGAAATAACTGGTTTTTCCTTTGTTGGCATAATTGGATAACCAAATGGTTATAGGAAAAATCATGGCCTGGGATGCCGCCCGTCTCGCCAACCGTCTCAAGCATCGCCACCTGGCGCTGCTGGTCGATATCGCCAGGCACGGTTCGCTCACGCGGGTGGCGGCCGCGGCCGGCATCAGCCAGCCCGCCGTCACCAAGGCGCTCACGGAAATCGAGGACATCTTCGGCGCGCCGCTCTTCGCGCGCACAGGACGCGGCCTGCAGCCCACGCCCTTGGGCGATCTGGCCCTGGTGCGCGCGCGCCACATGCTCAGCGACCTGGACCTGTGGGCGCGCGAGGTCGAAGCCATGCACGCCGGCCGGTCGGCGCATCTGCAGGTGGGCGTGGTGCCCTACGTGTCCAGCGCCTTGCTCACCGCGGCGATCAGCCGCCTGCACCAGGGCCACGGCGTGACGCTCAGCCTGCACCGCGCCACCACCGACCATCTGGTGCCCATGCTGCGTCGGCATGAACTGGATTGCATCATCAGCCGCGCGACCTCGACGGTGGCGCCGGACGACCTGATCCACCGCGTGCTGTACCGCCAGCGGCCGCGCCTGATCGCGCACGGCCGGCTCGCGCAGCGGCT
>NZ_DATCUY010000640.1:0-6456 GCF_036567245.1 Achromobacter sp.
GCCCAGGCCGCGCCGGCCGCGGCGCCCAGCGCCAGCGCAACCGCGGCGCTCAATAGATTTTTATTCATCGATACGTCTTCCTGGGGTTGCGCGGGCGCGCCGCTTCAGGCGGCGGCCAGCAGTTCGGGTTCGGCGTTCAGGCTGTAGCGGGTGAAGCTGCGGTTCAGCGCCGGCAGCGGCGCGACTTCCATCAGGCCGGCCTCCGGTTCCATGATCACCATTGCCACCGTGGCCGACAGGTTGTCATGGCTGCCGGGGCGCGGCGGACGGCATACGGAATAGGGCGCGCCGAAGTCATCGAACAGCGCGCGCTTCAAGTCTTCGCGCGTCAGCTTGGATTGTTCGTTCAGCAGCCGGCGCACGCGCCAGTCGCGATAGGCGCTTTCCGGCGTGCTGGCGCGGCCGGTGTCGCGCAGCTTGGTCAGCGCCACTTCGCTGATCCAGTGGTTGGCGTGGACGATCAGGTCGTCGCTGCCCGGGTAGATGGGGAAGGCTTCGTCGGTGGTGCACTCGTAGTCCACCCCGAAGCCGGCCGCCATGCCGATCATGATGTTGTTCGAGCAGGACTTGGGCGTGGTCGCCACCGTCTTGATCGCCAACGCGAAGTGTTCCTGCTCCAGCACCTTGCGGCGGATCAGCGACAGCGGCACGCCCAACTGGCGGAAGTCGCGGTCGGACTCCAGGTAGTTGGCGGTAATCGAAACGCCGGCGCTGTTCAGGCCGCTGCGCGCTAGGCCGCCCGCCTCGACGAAGGTCAGGATGTCGGGGCCGTTGTCGTTGCGCACGCGCAGCACGATGGCGGTCTCGGCGCATTCCGCGCGCCAGTCCCAGTTCTGCCCGTGGATCAGGCGGCCGTTGGCCGAACGCGTCGGCAGGATCAGCGCGCCGGTGCAGCCGTCGCCCGGTTCCAGTTCAGCAGCTTTCTTTTTTTCGGCGCGGGCCTTGGCGATGACTTCGGTGCGGGCGTTCACCATCACGATGTCTTCGAAAGGCACGTCGGCGCCTGCGGCGATGCCGCGCATTTCTTCCAGGTAATGCGGCGCGAAGTTCTCGATCTCGCGGGCGAAGCCGTTGATCAACTGGGTCCGCGCCATGGCGTCATAGCCCAGGTCGACCAGGGTCTGGCCGTACATCTTGGCGCTCTTGCGCACGCGGTCAACCGCTAGCTGGCCGTAGGAGCGGCCGCGGGCCTCGGGCGCGCCCGAAACCGATACGAAGGGAAATTGGGTGATCTGGGTCATGGACATAGGGCGGCGCGCCGCGCCGCAATCGGGAGTGGGAATTGGATGGCGAAAAAATGTTAGCTTATTTTGGCGCCAATATTGCTCAGGGTTTACCAGTGCAAGGACGCCGTGGGCGTCCTGCGTTCAGCGCGTCCGGGGGTAGGCGGCGGCCAGTTCCGCGCAGGTCTTGAAGGCCGCGCCAGCCGCGCGGAAGCGCTGCAGCAGTTGCTCGACCTTCTGCAATCTGGCCGCGCGGCCGACGCCATTGTCCGCGCGCGGGTGCAGGGTCAGGCAGGCATAGCCATCGGCGGCGAGCAGCGCGTCGCCCTGTTCCACCCAATGCGCATAAGCGCGGTCCTGGGTGACGCGGCGGCTGAAGTGGGTGGCGTCGCACAGGCCTTCGCTCCAGGGCAGCTCCACCATGCCTGGGCCGCCGTCCGCGTCCAGTGCGTAAGGGGCGTCGTCGTCGATCGCGCTGCTGTCGTAGCGGTAGCCGAGCTGGTGCAGGAGCGGAACGGTGTTGGCGGTGAACGCGCTGGCGTAGCGGAAGCCTTGCGGGGCCGAACCGGTCAGTGCGGCCAGCCGGTCACGGGCTCGCTCCAGCATTGCGCCTTCGCGCTCGCCCAGCGCCGGCAGATCTTCGTAGGCATTGCCCTGCGAGGCCGCTTCATGTCCGTCGCGCAGGCTTTGTTCAAGCAGGTCGCGGCAGCGTTCGGCCTCGAACACCGGCCAGAACAACGTGGCGCGTATGCCCTGGCGGCGCAGCATGTCCAGCACGCGCGCCAGGCCGCCGCCATAGGTATAGCGGCCATGCGCATCGCGGCCGTGCAGCGAGGCTTCAGGCTGGGTCGCCGCTTCGGGGCCGATGCCCTGCACATTCAGGGTGACCAATAAGGTTTTTGCGGCGCTCATGCGCTTCTCCAGGCGTCGGGGCGGGCAAGGCAGTGGCGCGCCAACGCTGCCAGCGTCATCACGTGCACATCGGGTTGGGCGGCCAGATAGGCCAGGAAACGGTCCAGCGCGGCGGCGCGGGCCGGCGTGCCGGAACCTCCGGCGGCCTTGGGGTGCACGGTCAGGTGCACATAGCCTTCGGCCTCGCGCAGCGCCTCGAACTCCTGCACCCAGTTGTCGTAGGCTTCCGCCGCGAGGCTGTGGCCCGAAAAGTAAAACGGATAGTCGTCCAGCGAGACCGTGTTGTTGGGCAGCATGACGAAGTCCGCCGTGTCCGCCGGCAGATAGGGGCGGTCCTGGTCCTTCTCGCTGGCGTCGTAGCAATAGCCCAACCGCCGCAGCGCGGGCAGGGTGCGGTGGCTCTTGCGGCCCGAAGGCGAGCACCAGCCCACCGGCGTCACGCCCAGCTCGCGCTGGATGATGCGGTGGGTCTTCTCCAGCAGCGCGGGTTCGTCCTCGCCCAGGTCCCAGGCTTCGTGCAGATAGCCGTGCGCGGCGATTTCATGGCCTGCTTCCAGGATGTCGTGGAAGGTGGCCGGGTAGCGTTCGACGTCGTAGCCGCAGGCGAAAAACGTGGCCGGCATGCCGTGGCGCGCCAGGATATCCAGGTGCCGCGGCACGCCGCGGCGAATGGCGTAGCGGCCGGCGGTATGAGGGCCGGCCGGGAACTGCTTGCGTCCGACCTCGACGGCGGGGCCGTCCACGTGGACGGTGACGCAGACTACCGCGCGCACGGGTGCGGTATCGGCGGCGCGCAAGTCCTGCGCGCGCAACTCGCGGTCCAGCGGCAGCCAGGGATTGGAGCGGGCGTCCAAGGAGACGCCGTAGGGTATGCGTTGCATCAGGTGGCCTTGATGTTGGCGGTCTTGATCAGCGTGCGCCATTTCTCGCTTTCAGTGGCGACGAAGCGGCTCAACTCCTGTGGCGTGCTGCCGTGCAGCTCCAGCCCGTTCTGCGTCAGCTGCTCCATGGCGGGCTGCTTGAGCGCGCTTTGCACCGCGCCGTTCAGCGCCTGGACGATGGCGGCGGGCGTGCCCGCAGGCGCGAACACGCCGTTCCAGCCTATGGCCTGATAGCCGGGAAAGCCCGATTCCGCCACGGTGGGCACCTCGGGCAGCGCCTGCGCGCGCTGCGCCGAAGTCACGGCCAGCGGACGCGATTTACCGCCGCGGATGAACTGCTGCTGGTTGATCACCACGTCCATCAGGATGGGGAATTGCCCGCCCAGGAAATCATTGACGGCAGCCGCCGCGCCCTTGTACGGCACCCCGGGCAAGTCCAGGCCGGCCGTGGCCTTGAGCAATTCCATGGCCAGATGCGCGGAACTGCCGTTCTGCGTGATGCCATAGAAATACTTGCCCGGATTAGCCTTGATCAGGGCGACCAGCTCCTGCAGCGTGCGCGCCGGAAACGACGGGTGCACCACCAGCACGTTGTTGTAGTAGCAGACCATGGACACCGGTTCGAAGTCCTGGACGGGGTCGTAGCCGATGTTCTCGTACAGGCTCTGGTTCACCGTGTGGGTGCCGGTGGACCCCAGGGCGATGGTGTAGCCGTCGGGCGCGGAACGCGCGGCCTGCTGGGTGCCGATATTGCCGGCGGCGCCGCCCTTGTTGATGACGACCACGCTTTGCTTGAGCGCTACGCCTATGCCCTGGGCCAGCGGACGGGCCACCAGGTCGGTGCCGCCGCCGGCCGGGAAGGGCACGATGAACTGGATGGCGCGTTCGGCCGGATAGCCGGCCGCCCAGGCGCGGCCGGGTCGGGCCAATGCCGCGCTGGCCAAGGTGGCGGCCGAAGCCCCCAGGAAATGCCGGCGGCTGATTCCGCCCTTGGTGCCGCAATACTGCTTCATGGATGTTCCCCTTATGTTTTCCGCAGGCTCAGGGGCGTGCTTGGCGCCGCCCCTGCTCATTGCTTGAATATCATTATTCGATAAAAAATAATTCAATCCAATTAGTTTTTATCTATAAATGATAAAAAATAGGAAAACGATAGTTCGAGCCTTGTTCTGTGGCAGGCACTGATAGGCATCGCCAATGGCGCAGCCGCGGACCTCTCACCCCTGTGATACGCTGCGCCCGATCCCGCGTTGTTCCCAGCCCACGACCGCCATGTCCACCCTGAAGCGAGCCCTAGCGATACTTGACCTCTTCAGCCTCGAAACCCCGGTGCTGTCGGCGGAAGAGATCATTTCGCGCCTGTCGTATTCGGCGCCCACGGGCTACCGCTACATCCGCGACCTGACGGACCTGGGCTATCTGCTGCGCGTGACCGGCGAGGGCTACAAGCTGGGGCCGCGCATCATCGAACTGGACCACCTCATCATCGACGGCGATCCGGTGCTGGGCGTGGCGCGACCCATCATGCGCGAGGTGGTGGACCAGGTGGGCGGCGACGTGCTGCTCAGCGTGATCCACGGCCTGCGCATCCTCAACATCCATCACGAGCGCGGACCCGACGAACTGGGCATTCCGCACGGCCGCGGCCGCGCCCATCCGCTGTTTCGCGGCGCCACGGCCAAGACCATCGTGGCGTTCCTGCCGCGCAAGGACCAGCGCCGCCTGTACGAAGCGCATGCGGACGAGATCCGCGAGCTGGGCCTGGGGGAGACGCAGGCCGAGTTCACCGGCAAGCTGGATCAGATCCGGGTGCAGGGCTTTTATCTGGGAGTGGGTGAGATCTCGCCGGAACGGGCGGGCATCGCGGTGCCGGTGTTCCAGGAAGACCGCCGCGTGTTCGGCGCGCTGACCGTCACCTTCCTGGCGGCCCGGCTCAACACCATCGCGCAGGACAAGACCACGGCCTTGCTGCAGTCGGCGGCCCGCCGCATCGAGTCGCTGGCGCTGGCCACCCGCATGAAGGAACAAGCCCCCGCGCCGTGAGCGCGAGGGCTTGCGTGTCAATCCGCCGCGGTCGTGGCGGCATGCGGCGGGATCAGCCTACTGCTGCGCGGCGCGCGTGGGCGACCCCATGGCCTGGAACAGCGCCGCCGTTTCGGTCAGGCGCGCATTGGCGTACTCGATCTCGCGCAGACGGGCCGCCACGTAATGCTGCTCGGCGGCATACTCGGTGTAAGGCGCCAACGCGCCCAGCCGCACGCGGCTGGCGGTGTTGCGGTAGGACTGCTCCGCAGCGCGGCGCGAAGCCTCGGCCGAGGCCAGCGCCTGCCCGTCGGCGTCCAGCCGCGACAGCGTGTCGGCCACGTCGCGGAAGGCCGTCAGCACGGTTTGCTTGTACTGCAGCAATGCCGCCTCGTAGCGTTCCTTGGCCGCGTTGCGTTCGGCCAGCAGCGCGCCGCCATGGAAGATGGGCTGCGTGAGCGAGGCGCCGATCGCCCAGATGGCGCCCGCGCCGGACATCGCCGCCGGCCAGTTGAAGCCGCCACGGCCCATGGACGCGGACAAGGACAGGCTGGGGAACAACTGCGCGGTGGCCACGCCCACGTCGGCCGCGGCGGCCTGCACCACCGCATCGGCGAACAGGATGTCCGGACGCGCCGCCAGTAGTTCGGACGGCACCACCACCGGCACCTGTTGCGGCACGACCAGCATGCTGAAAGCCAGGTCGGGCGGGGCCTGGTCGGGGTTGCGGCCCAGCAGCACCGCCAATGCATGCCGCGTCGCATGCCAGCGCGCGCGCAGGCCGGGCAGGGACGCTTCCAGCGTGGCGGCGTCCTGGTCCGCGTCCAGCGCGTCGTTCTGCGAGGCCGAACCCAGTTCGTAGCGGCGCTGCGTATCGCGCGCCACCTGCCGCGCCAGCACCACCTGCTTCTCGGTCAGCGCCACCCGTTCCGCCAGCGCCGCGGCGGTGATGGCGCCGGTCACGATATTGCTGGCGAGCGAACGGCGGGCCGATTCCAGCTGGAAGGCCTGCTGCTCGACCTGCGCCGCCAGCGAGGCGTTGGCGAAGCGTGCCGCGCCGAACAGGTCCAGGTCGTACTTGGCGTGGACCTGGCCGGTGAAGACGTTGTACTGGGCAGTCGGTTCGGGCAGGCTCGGCATGGTCAGCGCGCGCCGGCGGGAGACGTCGGCTCCCGCGTCCACCGAGGGCAGCAGCGACGAATTCACTTCGCCGCGCAATTGCTCGCGCGCGCCGGCCAGGTTGCGTTCGGCGGCGGCCAGGTCCGGGCTGTTGGCCAAGCCTTCGGCCACCAGCGCGTTCAGCGCCTCCGATTCGTAGCGCTGCCACCATTCGGGCACGGGCCGCGCGCCTTGTTCGAAGCGCTGCGCCACGCCTTGGGCAGTGGCGCCCGCGGCGGGCGTGGCTTCGACGCCGTATT
>NZ_DATCUY010000641.1:0-2546 GCF_036567245.1 Achromobacter sp.
ACATCATCACCACGCCGGAGATGAACCACATGGCGAAGAACAGGCACAGCACGATGCCCGCCCAGCGGTGGATCAGGTACAGCCACCGCTTGGCGCGCGCCGCCAGCGGCGGTCCGGCGGAACGCCGGGACGAGGAAGCAAGGGTCGTGTTCATGGCGGTCTGTCCTGGCGAACCGATCAGAAGCGGGCCTGCAAGGTGAGCTCGACCGAGCGCGGGGCGCCCAGGTAATACATGGTCGGCGTGGCGTTCGCGGCGTAGACCTTGTCGGTCAGGTTGCGCACGCGCGCCGTCACGCTCAGGTTGCGATTGATCCGGTGCGACAGCGCCGCGTCGAACACGGTGTAGGACGGCGTCCAGACGGTATTGGCGGCGTCGGCATACATGCGGCCGACGTAGCGCGCCGCCATGCTGGCGGTCCAGTCGGGCAGGAAGGCGTAATCCAGCCAGACGTTGGCCAAACGGCGCGGCGTATTGGTCGGCACGTTGCCGTTGCGCGAGACCGCCACGCCGCCCACCGATTGCGAGAAGTCGTCGTACTGAGGGTCGACGAAGGCGACGTTGCCCTGCAGGGACAGCTGGGACGTCAGTTGCAGGCCGCCGGCCAGTTCGATGCCGCGCGCCGATTGCGCGCCCACCGGCACGCTGACGCCGGGGTTGTTGGGGTCCGAGGTGGCGATGTTCTTGCGCTTGATCTCATAGACCGCCACGGTGGCCGTGCCGCGGCCGTCCCAGAAGTTGAATTTGCCGCCCACTTCGGCCTGTCTGCCGGTGCTGAGCTTGTCATTGCTCAGCACGTCGGCGAACGAGGCCGTGGCCAATATGCCGGAGGGGGGATCCGCCGCGGTGGCGTACTGCGCGTACAGCGTAGCCTCCGGACTCAGTTCCCAGTTCACACCCAGCCGCCCGGTCAGCGGCGAGTAGCTGCGCTGCGCGCTGGCGGGCGAAGCCGCCGTGACGGCGCGGCGGTTGGTCAGGTCCAGGTCGATGAAGTCCTTGCGCAGCGCCGACACGATGGCCACGCCCGGCAGCACCGTGGTGCGGTTTTCCATCGTCAGCGCCAGCGTGCGGATGCGGTTGTCGCGATCGGCGACATGGCCGCGTTTCATGCCAGGGATATCGTAGAAATCGCCGGCCGAGAAGTCGTAGGGATCGACTGCATCCACCTGGGCGGGCAGGCTGGTGGGATAGCGCGTGATCTTGTTCTGGCTGACGTCCACGCCGAAGGACCAGTCGCTGGGCAGGCCGGCCAGGGTCGAGCGGTACAGGCCTTCGACCCGGTTGCCGATCAGGCTTTGCTCGTGGCGCTGCAGCAGCGCGCCGGAGCGCAGCACCAGGCTGTTGCCGGCGTTCAGGCGGTAGCTCTCCAGATTGCGGTAATCGCGTTCGGCGCGATAGTAGTAGAGCGTATTCTTGAAGGTCAGATTGGAGCCGGCGCGCCATTCGGTCAGGGAGCGCGCCCACAGCACCGACTGCTCATACAGGCCATCGTTGACGTTGTAGTTCTTGAATCGCGTGCCATCCAGGATGCGGCCCGTGCCCTGCACCACGCCGTTGGCGTCGGTTTTCAGCGGCGTGCCCCAGTAGGGGCGGTCGATCTGTTCGCGCTGGTACTCGAAGGCGAAGGTCTGGGTCACGTCGGCGCCCAGGTCGGACAGCAGCGAGGCGGCCACCTGGCTGGCGCGGGAATGGTTACCGTCGACCCAGCCGTGGCTGGAATCGGTGTTGGCGTCGATGCGCAGATAGTGGCCGCGGCCGCCGGGCTCGCCCGCCAGTTGCTGGTTCAGGCCCACCGACAGTTGGCGGCTGTCGAACGAGCCCAGCCGCAGCTGGCCGTCGTAGAAGGTGTCGCGTTCGGGCAGCTTGGTGACGTAGTTGATGGCGCCGCCCACCGCGCCCGCGCCGAACAGGAAGGTGGAGGGGCCGCCTATCGCCTCGACCCGGTCGTAGATCCAGCTGTCCACCGGCCGCGCGGCGATGGAGTCGTACTGCACGGAGATGCCGTTGAACAGTTGCGAGACCTGGCCGCCGGAGAAGCCGCGGTAGCTGACCGCGCCGGCATTGCCGGGCGGCGAGGCGTTGTCCACGCCGGGAATGCCGCGGGCGATCTCCTGCGTGTTCAGGGACCCGCGCGCTTCGATCTGCTCGCGCGAGATCACGGTGACGCTGGCGGGGGTTTCGCGCAGGGTCAGGCCCAGGCGGCTGCCGGTGCTGTCGCGCGCGTTCAGGTTGATGGGGCCGTTGGGGGCGGGCGCTTCGGCTGCCGCGCCGTGCACGGTGGTGGGCGCCAGGGTTTGCACGGCGGGTTCCGTGGGCTGGGCCTGGGCGGAGCCGCTGGCGAGCGCGCCCAGCAGCAGTCTGTAGATCGTGGCTTTCTTCATGTCTGGAACCGGTGGTCCGGCCCGCACGCCCGGCGGCCTTCCCGGGTACGGGCAGGGCTGGCCGGTGCGCATGAGCCTGAATGACGGCACGCATCCGGACGCGCGGGTGGCGCGGACGGAACGTGGCAACGGGGTAGCAGCGTGCGGACGCGGACCGGCCGCCGTCA
>NZ_DATCUY010000642.1:0-2052 GCF_036567245.1 Achromobacter sp.
GTCCGCCCGCCGGCTGGCAGACCGACCTGCAGGTGTCGCGCGCCTTCGGCGACGCCTGGCTGGCGCGCGGCGAGGCGCTGCTGCTGAAAGTGCCGTCGGCCGCCGGCGGCTTCCAGTACCTGCTGAATGCCGAACATCCCCAACTGGCGCAGTGCCAGATCGTGTCGGCGCTGGCCTATCCGTTCGCGCCGCACCTGGCTGGCATCGACGGCGCGGTGCTCGACGGGGCGGGCTGGTTGGCCTCGGCGCGCGACTGAGGGGCGGCTGCCAGGCGATGGATGCGCCCTCCGTTGCGGGGACTAGAATAGGGCGCATCCGATTCTCCCCTGGAGTCCGCCGTATGACCGCCATTTCCGCTGCCCCGACATCCGGCGCAGCGCTGCCCGCCGTGACCGCGCGGGTGGACGTCGTTTCCATCCAATCCCAGGTTGTCTATGGCTGCGTCGGCAACAACGCCGCCATGCCGGTCTTTCGCCAGGCGGGTCTGCGGGCCATCGCGCTGCCTACCGTCATCCTGAGCAACACGCCGCATTACGCCACCCTGCATGGCGGCGCGGTGCCGCTGGACTGGTTCCAGGGGCTGCTTCGAGGGCTGGACGAACGCGGCGTGAGCCAGGTGGCGCGCGTGGTGGTGTGCGGCTACCTGGGGCAGCCCGGCCAGGCCGACCTGCTGGCGGATTGGCTGCAGGCGCTGCGGGCCGCGCGGCCGGACCTGCGGGTGCATATCGATCCGGTCATGGGCGACCGCAACGACGGCCTGTACGTGGACGCCGGGTTGGTGACGCAATACCGCCGCAAGCTGGTGCCGCACGCCAACGGCATGACCCCCAACCATTTCGAGCTGGAGCAGTTGGTCGGCCGGCCGCTGGCCTCGATCGACGAGGTCACGGTGGCCGCGCGCGAACTGATCGCCGAAGGGCCCGAATGGATCGTGGTCACCAGCGCCGCGCCCCAGGCGGCCGCGCCCGGCACCTTGCAGTTGGCGGTGGTCACGCGGGACGATTGCGTGGTGCTGAGCCATCCCGAAATCGCCATCCCGCCTTCGGTGCATGGCACCGGCGACGTGTTCATGGCCAGCGTCACGGCGCGGCTGCTGACCGGGCAGGATCTGGTCGAGGCGGTGCGGGCGGCCGCCACCCAGGTCACGGTGGCGCTGGAGCGCACCCGCGAGCTGGGCTGGGAAGAACTGGCGATGGAAGGCTAGGGCGCCCTGACGGATCGGCGGGCTTAAGGCACCAGCGACAGGCCGACGCGGAACTGCGATTCGTTGCGCTGGTTGTAGCCCAGCAGCGTTTCGCCGTAGCCGTTGAAATACTGCAGGTGCAGGTAGCCGTTCATGTTCAGCCAGGTGCGCTGCAGCGGCCAGGCGAAATCCAGCTGCGTGGTGCGGCGCTTCTGGTCGCCCTGGCGGTACATGGCCGAGATGACCGCGCCGTTGTCCTGCGCCCAGCGCAATTGCCAGTCGACGTGGCCGGCGTAGTCGGAGTAGTCGCTGTTCTCGCTGGCGACCCCGAAGTAGGCCTTGACCCGCGGCGCGAAGGTGAGCGTGCTGCCGCCGTCGAAACGGTAGTGGAAGCGCGGTTCGATATAGCCGTCGTTGAGCGAGCGCGAATCCACGCCGTCCTTGCCGTTGGAGTTGTGCTCGACGCCGGTGTTCATGCCGATGCGCCAGTTCTGGCTGGCGGACTGCCAGATATTGTCGGACAGCCAGAAGGCGCTGGGATTGAAGGTGGTGTCGATGAAGGGCATGGAATCGCCCTGCAGGTCCCACAGCGACGTCTGCGTGTACGCCAGGTAGAAGTTCTCGTCCCAGGTCGCCGGGCGGTCGCCCGCGGGGCTGAAGAGGCGGTACTTGGCGCTGATCTGAAAGCGCGCGGTGGTCTGTCCGCGCGTGCCGATGTCGAAGTACACCGGCTTGTATTCGGAAACCGAACTGCGGAAGCGGTCGAAGGCGTTCTGCTGCTGCACGGTAGGCACCGCGGACGCGTCGGGCGAGGGACCGCCTTCGGGCGAAGCGCCGACCGCGGCCACGGCTGCGGCGGGCACGGGTTC
>NZ_DATCUY010000643.1:0-2495 GCF_036567245.1 Achromobacter sp.
TGCTGCTGGCATCGGGCGGCTGGGGCTGCCTGCGCGCATTCTCTGCCGTCGCGGCCGTGTTCGTGTTCTGCACGGCCCTGATGCTGTTTTTCAGCTTGATCCCCTACCTGGGCGTGCTGGCAGCCTCACACCGAAGCGATACGCATGAAGCCCGCTAAACCCGCGCCGATCCGGCGCGACTGGATATCCAAGAGCCTGGCTGGCGCGTTGCTCGGCTTCGCGCTGGCCATGGGCGCCAGCGCGGCGCTTGCCGCGTTGACTGCCGACGTTCCTTTGGCAACGCGCTCGCAGCTGGCCATGTGGCTGGTGCCGCCGGTCTGGCTCGGCATTGCCAGCACCGTTTACTTTTTCGCCAGCGGCCTGCGCGCCTGGATCTGGCTGGGCGGCGCCTGCGTGCTGCTCTATGGCGGGCTGGTTCTTGCCAAGGCGATCTGAGGAGGGCCCGCGACGATGAGAGCCGACTACATACGCATCTACAAATCGGTCCATACCTGGACGGGCATCCTGACAGGCATGGCGCTCTTCATCGCCTTCTATGCCGGCGCGCTGACGGTGTTCAAGGAGCCCCTGACCCGTTGGGCAACGCCGCCCGCGGCCGTCGCACCCGTGCCGCTGAACGAGGCGCCAGGCCTCATCGCCAGAACGCTTGCGGCGCGGCCGGACGTGGCCAAGGGATTCAGCATCCATCTGCAGGATGCCGAGCACGTGCCGGCCCGTATGGCCTGGGAAGTCCGCGAAGGGCAGGCCGACGATCATGACGAATCGTCGCTCCGTCACTACGTGGCCTATGTGGATCCGGGCGGTGAACTGCGGCTGGAGGAGTCCGCGCCCAGCGGGCTGATGCCGTTCATCGACGTACTCCACCGCGTGGTAGGCCTGCCCGCGGATAGTGATCCCAACCGTTGGTTCATGGGCATCGTCGCTTCGCTTTATGCAATCGCGCTGGTGTCTGGGGTGATCGTGCTGCTGCCGTCGCTGGTCAAGGACTTCTTCGCCCTGCGGGTCGGCAAAAACCTGAAGCGCATGTGGCTGGACGCGCACAACGTGGTGGGTATCGTCTCATTGCCTTTTCACATCATCATGGCGTTGAGCTCCGTGGTGTTCGCGTTTCACGACGGCATCTACGACTTGCAGGACAAGCTGATATACGAAGGCAAGCTGGAATCGGTCTTCCAGCGGTCCGGTGGCGGCGCACCGGGCGGAGAGACCAGGAATCCTGCAGACATGCTGACGCCCCGGGAACTGCTGGCCCAGGCGCGTGAGTTGGCGCCGGGCTTCGTGCCCGACACATTGCAGTATCAGCAAGTCGCCGGCCCGCGCGCCATCGTGCGCGTCTGGGGCAGGGACGACAGCGCGGTATCGCCACGCGCGCGGGGCGGCTTCGTGGCGCTCGATCCTTACACCGGGAAGGTGCTCAATCGCGACTATCTGCCGGGCGGGCAGGACGCGCCCAACCTTTGGGTCAGCAGTTTCTTCGCGCTGCACATGGCTTCCTTCGGCGGTGCGGCGGTGCAGTGGCTCTACTTCCTGCTGGGGTTGGCGGGCGCATGGCTGTTCTATAGCGGCAACCTGCTGTGGATAGAAACGCGCCGCAAGCGCGCCAACCGGCAGACCGGCGAGGTTCCGGTGCAGCGGTTGGACACACGGCTGATGGCGTCCGCGACCGTGGGCGTCTGCCTGGGATGCGTGTGCGGCATTTCGTTGATGATGGCCGCGTCCAAATGGTTGAGCGGGCATGTCGGCGATCTAAATGCCTGGCTCCAGGGGCTGTACTACGCGGCGTTCTTTGCCAGCTTGGCCTGGGCTTTCCTGCGCGGGGGCGCGGCCGCGGGCGTACACCTGCTATGGCTGGCGGCAGCGTTGACGCTGGCGATACCGGCGACCTCGCTGGTGGGCGGCCTGCTTCCCGCCTCCGGGCTTTGGGCGCACACGTCGGCCGCGGCGCTGACAGTGGATGCGACGGCATTGGCGGCAGCGCTGGCGTTTGCCTGGATGGCAAAGGCCTGCGCGCGCAGGATCGGGCGGGGCGAGGCCGACAGCGCGTGGGCGCCGAGACGGCTCGCTGAGCGTGAGGGATAGCGGATCGCGGCGAATGCGCCATGAACCAATGAACGGATGAATATGCGTAAAAAGAACAGATTGAAATGGCGGGATTGGATGTCGTCGGCGACGCTGGCGGTCTCGATGGCCGTCGTGACGCCGGGCTTGGCCATGGCGCAGTCCAAGCAGGGCGCCGTGACGCCCGAGGCCCACGTGGACGAGCGGATTTCGCTGCAGAAGGGTGAGTTCCTTGCGGGTACCTGGGCCGCCGATTCCGGCGTGACCCTGGATCTGTTGGACAGCGCCGGCCAGCACGTGCGCCGACTGAGCGACCGGGAAAAGCCGGCCGGAGCGTTGATGCTGGTGGCGCCGGAGGACGGCTTCTACACGGTGCGCGCGCGGGGGCAGGGCGTGTTCCGGTGGGCCGTGACGGAACGTCTGCCCCTTGCCGACCA
>NZ_DATCUY010000644.1:0-30759 GCF_036567245.1 Achromobacter sp.
ACCCGGCCTCGCCCAGGCGCAGCTCCATCGCGTTGCGCACGGCGTCGCGGTACTCCGCCCACAGCCGCTGCGCATGCTCGCGGAACGCCAGGCCCGCCGAAGTCAGGCGCAGCCCGCGCCCGCCGCGGTCCAGCAGGGCCAGCCCGGTGTCGGCTTCCAGCCTTTGCAGCGACTTGGACAGCGCCGGCTGGCTGACGCCGCAGACGGCGGCGGCGCGGTCCAGGTTGCCGTGCTCCACCACGGCCAGGAAATATTCGATGTCACGCAGCGACAGATTCATAATCATTGGTTATGCATAGACTCAGCTTCAGGAATATTAAGCCGAGCCTGCGCTCCTAGAATCCCTGGATAAACCCGAGGACCGACAGGAGAGGCAGCGCGTGGACAAGAAGCCCAATATCGTATTGATCGTGGCCGATAACCTGGGATGGGGCGAGCTGGGCTGCTATGGCGGCGGCGCGCTACGCGGCGCGCCCACCCCCCACATCGACCGGCTGGCCGCCGAAGGGCTGTTGCTGCAGAACTTCAACGTGGAAAGCGACTGCGTGCCCACACGTTCGGCGCTGATGAGCGGCCGCCACCCCATCCGCACCGGCTGCCTGCAATCCGTGCCTCCGGGCCTGCCGCAAGGACTGGCGCGCGACGAGATCACGCTGGCCCAACAATTGTCGGGCCAGGGCTACGCCACCGCGCACTACGGCAAATGGCACTTGGGCGACATCCCCGGCCGCTATCCGTCCGATCGCGGCTTCGACGAGTGGTACGGCATTCCGCGCACCACGGATGAAAGCCAGTTCACCTCGTCCATCGGTTTCGATCCCGCGGTCGCCGACATCCCGCACATCATGCAGGGCCAGGCCGGCGCCCCCTCGGAGAGCATCAAGGTCTACGACCTGGAGACCCGCCGCGGCATCGACGCCGAACTGGTCGAACGCTCCATTGGCTTCATGCGCAAGCACGCCGAGGCCAGCCGTCCCTTCTTCCTGTACCTGCCGCTGGTGCACCTGCACTTTCCCACCCTGCCGCACCCGGACTTCGCGGGCCGCACTGGCGCCGGCGACTTCGCCGATTCCATGGTGGAAATGGACCATCGCGTCGGCCAGATCGTGCAGGCGGTGGACGAGCTGCAACTGCGCGACGACACCGTGTTCATCTTCTGCAGCGACAACGGTCCGGAATTCCGCAAGCCCTACCGCGGCACCGCCGGCCCCTGGACCGGCACCTACCACACCGCCATGGAAGGCAGCCTGCGCGTGCCCTTCATGATCCGCTGGCCCGGCCGAGTCCAGCCTGGCCAGGTCTCCAACGAGATCGTGCACGTCACCGACCTGTACACCACGCTGTCGCGCATCGGCGGCGCGGCCATTCCGCAGGACCGGCCCATCGACGGCATCGACCAGACCGACTTTTTCACCGGCGCCAGCCCGACTTCAGCGCGCGAGGGCTTCCTGTTCTATATCAAGAACGACCTGCGCGCGGTCAAATGGCGCGACTGGAAGCTGCATTTCTACTGGGAGCCCGAGGTCAACGAAGGCAAGGGCAAACTGGAGTCGCCGTACCTGTTCAACCTGAAGCAGGATCCCAAGGAGGAGAGCGACATCCTCATCTTCAATACCTGGGTGCTGGGTCCTATCCTGAAAATGGTGCAGTCCTTCAACCAATCCTGCGCCGCGCATCCGAATACGCCGCCCGGCAAGCCGGACCCGAGCTGAGGCTCGCGGCCGCCTGACCAAAAAACACAAAGGGGAAAACATGAAATTCGCTATCCGCTGCGGTGCCCTGCTGCTGGGCGCCGCGCTGACCGCCACCGCCAGCGCGGCGGACGCCAAGCTGGAATGGCCCGGCAAGCAGATCACCTGGGTGATCGGTTTCGTGCCAGGCGGCACCGCCGACGTGCTGACCCGCATCGCCGCCCAGGAACTGGCCCGGCGCAGCGGCCTGAACGTCATCGTGGAAAACCGCCCCGGCGCTGCAGGCGCCATCGCACTGCAATTGGTGGCGCGCAGCAAGGCCAGCGACGGCTATTTGCTGACCGTGCCCGGTCCGCTGATCTATCCCACGCCTCAGCCCGAAATCGGCCGCGAACTGGCGCCCGTCATCCTGATGGCCCAGGGCCCCATGGTCATCGTCGGCCCCGCCAAGGACGCCAAACCGTCCTTGCAGGACGTGCTGGCGGACGCCCGCCAGCGGCCCGAGGCCTGGAGCTACGGCAGCTCCGGCAACGGCACCTCCCAGAACCTGGCCGGAGAACTGCTCAACCAGTACGCCGGCACCCGCATCGTGCACGTGCCCTACAAGGGTGGCGGCCAGGCGGTGGCGGACGTGGCCGGCGGCCAGATCCCGCTGGCCATCCTGGGCTCGGCGCCGGTCATGCCGCAGATCAAGGCCGGCGTGCTCAAGGCCTACGCTGTCACCACGCCCTACCGCCTGGACAGCCTGCCCGACGTGCCCACCGTGGAAGAATCCGGCTTCAAGGGCTACGCCGCCACCCAATGGTTCTCGGTCGCGGCCAGCAAGGACATCCCGGCCGCGCAACTCGACCAGGTCAACACGGCGCTACGCGCCGCCGTCGCCACGCCAGAGTTCAAGGCCGCCCTGGAAAATGCCGGCATGATCGCCGGCGGCGGCTCGCGGGATGAATTGCAGTCGTTCATCCAGGCGGACAGCGCCAAGTGGCAGAAGCTGATCGATAGCGGCGCGGTGAAGCTGGCGAATTGAGGCGCAGCAATAAATCGGCATTCGTCCTGAAGTAGCCTCAAGAGCTTGATCGACCCTCATCAAAAATCTTAGAAGGGAGAGGGCGCCTGATCATTTCTTCTTGCAAAGCAATGGGAAGGCTTGAAAAGCTATATAGCTTAAGCTATAACCGTATGCGAATGCCGAATGTTCTCGATCAACTGGACCAAAACAGCGGTCAAGCAGTTAAGGAAAATCTCTCCCGTCGACCAAAGTCGGATCGTTGAGGAGGTCGCTGAACTGGAGATGTTTCCCGCGTCGCGCAACGTCAAAGCACTGACCAATCACCAATATGGGTTTCGTCTACGTATAGGCCAGTATCGGGTGCTGTTCGACGTTGCTGCGGTCGTCCGTATCATCGAGATCCAGGAAGTGAAACGGCGCGACGACCATACCTATTGAGCTGAGCCAGAAAACGCCCCCATGCGCCTGCATCCCACCATACTCGAATCGGACGGCAAGCCCGCATTCGTCGTCTTGCCCTATTCGGAGTATCTCGCCTTGACCGGAGCACCGGCAGCCATTGCCCGGCGGCCGCCGCGCATTCCCGCAGACGGTACGATCCCACATGAAGTCGTCACGCTGATGACCAGCAACGGCTGGAGCATCGTGCGCTCCTGGCGTGAATATCTGGGGATCACCCAGGTCGACATGGCGGCACGCCTAGGTATACGTCAGCCTAGTTATGCGGCGATGGAATCCGCCGATGCAAATCCTAGGAGAAGCACTCGCGAGCGCATTGCGGCCGCCCTGGGCGTGCATTTCGACCAGATCGACGTGTAAGCGCAAGGCGGCCTCGCCGCCCCGCCCTCAACTCATATACACGCCGCCATTGATCGCGTAATTCGCCCCCGTCACGAACGCCGCCTCGTCCGACGCCAGCCAGGCGCACAGCCCCGCCAGATCCTTGGCCGTGCCCAGACGGCCCACCGGCACGCTTTCGACGATGCGGTCCAGCAAGGCCGGCGGGAACGCCTTCACGGTGTCGTCGGCGATGAAGCCCGGCGACGCCAGGTTGACGGTCACGCCGCGCGCCGCGACTTCCTGGGCCAGCGAGCGGGTAAAACCGATGACCGCACCCTTGGCGGTGGCGTAGTTGATCTGGCCGATCTGGCCTTTCTCCGCGGCCACCGAGCCGATGTTGATGATGCGGCCCCAGCCGCGGTCGGCCATGCTGTCGACGACCTGTTTGGTGGTGTTGAACAGCGTATCCAGATTGCTGCGCAACACGGCCGACCAGTCCGCGTGGCTCATCTGGCGGAACCGCATGTCCAGCATGGCGCCGGCATTGTTCACCAGCACGTCGATCTCGCCGACTTCGCGCCGCACCTTGGCGAAGGCCGCCTCGGTCGAGGCCCAATCCGTGGCGTCGCCCTCGGACGCGATGAAGTCGTAGCCCAGGGACTTCTGTTCCTTCAGCCAATGGTCCTTGCGCGAGGAGCGCGGCCCGCAGCCCGCCACCACGCGGTGTCCCGCAAGTTGCAGCGCCTGGCAGATCGCGGTGCCCGTGTGGCCCATTCCGCTGGTAACGTAAGCAATGCGCAAAGCCATGTACTTCCCCTTTTTAAAAGACGGTATCGCGCCGCCGCTCAGGCCATCTGGCCGACCAGCGGGAACAGACCGAACGCCAGCGCCGCAGCCAGCATCACCAGGCAGACCATCGTGGCCCACTTCAGCGCATAGCGCTGGTGGTCGCCGAAGTCCACGCCCGCCAGGCCGACCAGCAGGTAGGTCGACGGCACCAGCGGGCTCAACAGGTGCACGGGCTGGCCGATCAGGGAGGCGCGCGCCATCTCGACCGGCGAAATGCCATAGCCCTGCGCTGCCTCGCTCAGGATGGGCAGCACGCCGAAGTAGAAGGCGTCGTTGGACATGAAGAAGGTGAAAGGCAGGCTGACCAGCGCGGTAATGCCGGCCAGGTAGGGGCCCATGGCGTCCGGAATCACGGCCAGCAGGCTGCGCGACATGGCCTCGACCATGCCGGTGCCCGACAGGATGCCGGTGAAGATCCCCGCCGCGAAAATCAGCGACACCACCGACAGCACATTGCCTGCGTGCTGCGCGACGCGGCGGCGCTGTTCGGCCAGGTCCGGATAGTTGATGACCAGCGCGATCGCGAAGGCGATCATGAACAGCACCGGCAGCGGCAGCACGCCCAGCACCAGGCTCACCATCAGCGCCAGCGTCAGCCCGGCGTTCACCCACAGCAGCTTGGGGCGGCGCAGGTCCTGGTCGACCTCGATCTCGGGCAGGTTCTTGGGGCCGTCTTCGTCGTAGCCCGCGTGCAGCGAGGCGCCGTCCGGCAGCGACAGCACGCCCAGGCGACGGCGCTCGCGCAAGCCCAGGAAGAAGGCCAGGACCAGTATCGACACGATGGCCACGCCCATCACCGGCACCAGCGGCACGAAGATGTCGCCCGCGTCCACGTGCAGCGCACTGGCGGCGCGCGCGGTCGGGCCGCCCCAGGGCGTCAGGTTCATGACGCCGCTGGCCAGCATCGCCAGACAGGTCATGGACAGCGCGTTCATCTTCAGGCGCCGGTATAGCGGCAGCATCGACGCCACCACGATCATGTAAGTGGTCGAACCGTCGCCATCCAGCGAGATCACCAGCGCCAGCACCGTCGTGCCCACCACGATCTTCAGCGGATCGCCCTTCACCGCGCGCAAAATGCGGCCCACGATGGGATCGAACAGGCCGGCGTCGATCATGACCCCGAAGTACAGGATGGCGAACATCAGCATCACGCCGGTGGGCGCGATCTTGCGGATGCCGTCCAGCATCATCTTGTCGATGCCCGACCCGAATCCGCCCAGCAGGGCAAAAATAATGGGGACAAGGATCAGCGCCACCAATGGCGACAGGCGCTTGGTCATGATCAGCGTCATGAACGTGATCACCATGCCGAAGCCAAGCAGGGTCAGAAGCATGAGGGTTATCTCCGGCTAGTCGTTGTTATGCGTGTGTCGCGCCTCCGGCGGGGGAAGCGCGACCGCAAGACTAGAAATAAAAGCTGTCGGCAACCTGTCGTTTTTGAACGCGAGTGCAGCGTGGGGGCCGTCCCTTCCGCCGCCGGGCCGCCCCAAGGCGGAAGGCGCCCCCTTGGGGGGCAGCAAGCGAGCGCAGCGAGTGCGGCGTGGGGGTCCAAACTTCTCTCATGCGACAATCGCCCCATGCGCATACTGGTGATCGAAGACGACGCGGACCTTGCCGACGCACTCGTGCGCCGGCTGCGCCGTCTCGGCCATGCCGTCGACTGCCAGAACGACGGCCTCAGCGCCGACGGCGTCCTGCAGTACGAAACCTTCGATCTCGTCATCCTGGACATCGGCCTGCCCCGCATGTCCGGCTTCGACATCCTGCATCGCCTGCGCGACCGCGGCAGCAAGACGCCGGTGCTGGCGCTCACCGCGCGCATCGACATCGAAGACCGCGTGCACGCCCTGGACACCGGCGCCGACGACTACCTGGCCAAGCCCTTCGATTTCCGCGAACTGGAAGCCCGCTGCCGCGCCCTGCTGCGACGGCCCAGCGCCCAGGCCGCCGGCGTGCTGCGCTTTGGCGAACTGGTCATCGACAGCGCGGCGCGCCAGGTCACGCTGGCCGGGCAGCGCATCGAACTGCCGAAGCGCGAATACAGCCTGCTGGAAATCCTGCTGGCCGGCATGAACCGCGCCGTCAGCAAGACCGAAATCGCCAACAAGCTGTTCGCCTTCGACGACGATGCGGCACCCAACGCCATCGAGGTCTATATCGCCCGGCTGCGCCGCAAGCTCGAAGGCTCGCCGCTGCACATCGAAACGCAGCGCGGCACCGGCTACCTCCTGACCGCCACCGATGACCACGACAGCCCCGCCGCGTCCGGCCCTGGCCGGGACTGAACCCGCCCGGCCCGCCGCTACGCAGGAGCGCATCTCGATCAAGCGCCGCCTGCTGGCCATGCTGCTGGCGCTGTTCGTCGCCGCCCTGGCCACGCTCTACCTGCTGGTGCGCGGCTACGCAAATCAAACCGCCGACACCACTTACGACCAACTGCTGCGCTCCTCGGTGCTGTCCATCGCCGACAGCCTTCAGTTTGTGCAGGGAGAGTGGCGCATGGACATGCCCTATGCCTCGCTGGCACTGCTGGAGCAGGCGCCGCGCGACCGCGTGTTCTACCGCGTCGGCGACGCCGGCGGCGCGCTGATCTCCGGTTACGCGGACCTACCCGCGCCGCCCGGCCGCGGCAACGAGGGCCCCGCATTCTCGCCCCGCCTGTACGACGCCAGCTACCAGGGAGAACCGGTGCGCATCGCCTGGATGGAACGCAAGATCGCCGGCCCCCGCAACGCCGAAACCGCGCTTATCCAGGTTGCGCAGACCCGTGAAGCCCGCAACGCGCTGGCCGCGGGCATCCTGTGGCAAGGCACGCTGGCGCTGATCGGCTTCACCGCCACGGCGCTGGCGCTGGCCTACTGGGGCCTGCTGCGTTCGCTCTCGCCCATCCGCCGCATCGAACGCGAGCTGGCGGCCCGCAGCGCATCCGATCTGCATCCCATCGCCGCCCCCGTGCCCGAAGAACTCGACACGCTGGTGCACTCGCTGGACGGCTTCATGGCGCGCCTGTCGGAAAACCTGGACACCCTGCGCCTCTTTATCGCAGAGGCCGCCCATCAACTGCGTACGCCGCTGGCCGCATTGCATGCGCAGATGGAAGTGGCGCTGGACGAGGAAGATCCGGCCGAACAGCGCCGCAGCCTGCTGGCCGTGCTGCGCAACGCAGAAAAGCTCTCGCGCCTGGTCAATCAGCTGTTGAGCGACGCCAGCGTCATCCACCGCAGCAACGTGCGCCAGTTCCAGCCGGTGGACCTGGCCGAGCTGCTGCGCCAGGCGGTGTACGACACGGTCCCGCAA
This sequence comes from Achromobacter sp., assembly GCF_036567245.1. GTDB lineage: Bacteria > Pseudomonadota > Gammaproteobacteria > Burkholderiales > Burkholderiaceae_B > Achromobacter. The sequence goes on from NZ_DATCUY010000644.1 coordinate 7,630, forward strand.
GCCGATCCCCAACCGGACGTGCGTCTGCATCTGCCCGCCCATGCGCCCGGCAGTCCTCCCACCGTGCAGGGCGACAGCCTGATGCTGCGCGAAGCCTTCAAGAACCTCATCGACAACGCGCTGCGCCATGGCGCCACCGAAGACGGCCATATCGACGTACGGCTGGAACCGCAGGACGAAGGCTGGCGCATCGCCGTATCCGACCAGGGGCCGGGCATTCCGCCGGCGCTGGCCAACGCCGCCTTCGAGCGTTTCGTGCGCGGTCCGAACCCGCGCGCACCTGGCGCCGGCCTGGGCCTGTCCATCATCAAGCGCGTGGTCGATATCCATCAGGGCCGGCTGACCCTGAGCAACCGCGTCGGCGGCGGCCTGGACGCCGTGGTCACGCTGCCGGCCCGCCCCCATGAAGCTTGATCTCCTGAAACCCCTGCGCCTGCTGGCGGCGCTGGCCGCCCTGCTGACGGCCGCGGCCGGCCATGCCGCGGAAATCAGCGCCGAGGGCCTGGCGCTGGGCCCCGCCGACAGCAGAAACGTGCTGGTCGTGCATGCCTCCAACAGCGTGCAGGTATTCCGCGGCGTCCTGGAAGACTTCAGCAGGCTCAACCCCGGCCTGCGGCTGGAATACACCGAACTGTCCACGCAGGAGCTATACGCCGGGACCGTCTCCCGCGCCGCGCGCACGCCGGCGTCCAGGTCCGGCCCCGACATCGTCATCAGCAGCGCCATGGACCTGCAGACCAAGCTGGTCAACGACGGCTACGCGCAGGCGCATATCTCGCCCGAGACCCGCGCCCTGCCCGCCTGGGCCAACTGGCGCGATGAGGTCTTCAGCATCGGCACCGATCCCATCGTCATGGTCTACAACACCGGCAAACTCGCTCCCGCACGGGCGCCGCGCACCCGGCGCGAGCTGCTGTCCCTGCTGCAGGCGCCGGACCAGCCCCTGGCCGGCGCCATCTCCACCTACGACGTTGAAGGAAGCGGCATCGGCTACCTGGCGGCCACGCAGGACACGCGCCTGGACAGCATGGCCGGCGCGCTGCTGGCCGAGCTGGGCCGCAACCGCGTCAGCGTGCACGCATCCACGGAAGATGCGCTGGACAAGCTCGAACGCGGTGAGATCACGCTGGCCTACAACCTGCTGGAGTCCTATACCCGGCACCGCATCGCCCAGGGCGCGCCGCTGGCCATCGTGTACCCACAGGACTACACGCTGATGCTGTCGCGCTCCGCCATCATTCCCAGGCAGGCGCCGCGCGCAGACCTGGGCGCGATGTTCCTGGACTACCTGCTGTCGCCGCGCGGCCAGGAAATGGTCGCCCGCCAGTCCGGCATGCGGCCGATCAGCGCTTCGGTCAACCCGGAAGCAGGCGTGCGGCCGATGGGACTGGGCGTGGGACTGCTGGTGTATCTGGACCCCCTCAAGAAACGGCATTTCCTGGACTTGTGGCAGGCGGCAGTCCATCCGCCGGGCGGCGGCGCCCAGCCCTGACCCTGTTTTCAGCGCCTCCCCGGTAAGCCTGGCCCGGTGCGCCCGCACCACTACTCGGATCAAGGGGGACACCGCTACGGAGCCGAGCCCTTTCAAGCTCGCCCGGTACCCTTTTTTTTCATCTGGCCCGGGATTTTGCGAGGATAATTTCCTCAGGGCAGGGCCGCCGGCAATCAAGCCGGCCCGTTGCCGACGCGCCGCCGGAACTCGGCCGCGCCGCGCTCCTTCCGATCTGGCCGGAGCCACCTCTACAACGATCTGTGATGCGTGACGGCGTTTGCGTATGAACCAGAGTTGGAGGCACCAAATGGCTGAACACCAGATTGCCGTCCGGCGCGCTATCGAAGCGCTGGACCACTTGGCGGATCTCGATCGGCCCTGGCATGACATCCTGCTGACCGCCCGCGAGGTGGCCCAGCGCGAGAAAGCCCTCGCCATCGGATGGGCAACCATCGAAAGCGCGCTCTCGGATGTCGGCGAGGCCGTGCTGCTGGTCAGCCGTGACGCAATAGTGGACAGGATATCCGCGCTCGCCATGCGGTATCTGGACGACGCCCACGGCTGGAACGTGCGGGGCGGCAAGCTGCTCCATCCCGACGCAAAAATACAGGCGCTGTTCGACGCCTATTGCCAGGCGGTGGCGCGTGACGGCAAGCCGCGGTCCCTGGCAGCGGCCACCGGTTGGGGCGAATTGACCTGGGTCGACATCAGCGCGGCCCCTCAAGCGCTGAGCCTGATCGGCAAGCGCATGCTGCTGGTGCGCATGCGGCGCAAAAGCGCATTCGCCCAGCCCGACGTCGACCGGCTGGAATCCGTGTTCGCCATCACCCACGCCGAAGCCGCGGTGCTGGCCGGACTGGCCATGGGCCACAGCGTGGAGGAAGTCGCGACCTTGCGCCATGCCTCGGTGCTGACGGTGCGCAAGCAGGTGGCGTCCCTGCTCAACAAGATGGAATGCAACCGCCAGTCCGAACTGGTCAGGCTGGCCTCGCTGCTCTAGGCGTGCCCCCGGCATGCCGTACTCAATATTGAGTATGTGGCGTCCATCTGCGCCGTCCTACGATGAGCACGAAGGCATGAGGCCCGGACGCCCCCTATCCGGCCCGAGTCGTAATCCTGGCGGCGGGGCTCCGCGCCAGGAGCGTGTCCGCGCCCTCCGCGGGCCGGGTCGGTCTGCCCAAGAAAAACACCAATGCGCCAATCCGGTTGCGCAGCTGTCCCTGCCCGGGCTGCATTGCCGCAAGCCCCCATGGACACCGGTTTCCAATGCTGCGGTCACTCACGTCATCAGGAGCATTTCATGAAAACTGCCCTAACCGTCCGCACCGCGATTCCCGTCGTCCTGGCGGCCTGCGCCCTGCTCTCCGGCCCCGCCGCCGCACAAATGTCCGCCGCGCCCACCACCGCGGCTCCCCCGTCCGACGTCCAACTCAGCCGCGATCAGGTCGAACGCGATCTCGCTGCCTGGAAGCAATCCGGCGTTGAAAGAAGCTGGGACAGCGACAACACCCCGGACATCAACAGCCCCGAGTATGTTGCCGCCTACAAGAAGTACGCGGACACGGTACGGCCGGCAAACGCGCCGCAGATGCAGCAGCCGCAAGGTCAGAGCAAATGGTAATGCGCCGCACGGCGCGCCCGACAGCCCGGAGGCGCTTCCGCCCGACTCACACGGCGGCGAGCCTCCGCCGGGCTCAGAACGTCACCTTGACCGACGGCGCGCTGCGCTGCGCCTCGCCGTGGAACACGGCCTCGATGTTGTTGCCGTCCGGGTCCAGCACGAAAGCGCCGTAATACCCAGGGTGGTAGTCCCGCAAGCCCGGCGCCCCATTGTCCTTGCCGCCATGAACCAGCGCCGCCTGGTAAAAGGCATCGACCATGGCTTGGTCCTGCGCCTGGAACGCCAGATGATGGCGTCCGGTCAGTTGCCCCGCCGCTGCCTTGCTGTCGGGCGTGGACACAAACAATTCGTCTGCCCAGAAATAGTTGTCGCCCGTGCCGCCCATGGGCACCTTCAACACGTCGAAAACCGCTTGATAGAACCGCTGGCTGGCCCCCAGGTCCCGTACTACCAGTTGTATGTGGTCGATCAGCCGGCCGCGATGGATTTCATTGGTCTGCATGTGGCGCTCCTTCCGGAAGGGGGGCGTTCGACTATACCGCCCGCCATGCGGCCCCGTCGCGCCGGATCAGGCCAGGTACGAAGCGACCTCGGCACGCGTAAGGTAGCGCGTGAACGTCATGGACGGCTGCTGCGCCTCGTGCATGGCGCCGTTGAAGCCGGACCAGTTGCGCTTCATACCCTCGTCCGTCTCCAACGCGATCAGCACCCGCTTGCCGTGGCGCGACAGGTTGTCGCGCAGCGACGCCTCTCCCCAGGCATAGCGCATGGCGTCGACCAGCTCGCCATTGGCGTAGGCGCCGGCCTGCAGCCATTGGAAATCCGCGGTATCGCGATCTTGATCCGGTTCGCGCGCCGCGATCTCGCGCTGCACGCCCAGCGCCTGCGCATGCTCGCCGATGATGATCTGCAGCAGCGTGAACGCGTGGAAGTTGTTGTTGACGGCATGCGCCCGCGCCACGAAGCCCGTCATGGAAGCCGGCATCACCACCACCAGCTCGTCCTCGTAGCCTAGCTGCGAGGCCAGCCACAGATAATGCAGGTTCTCGAACGGCAGGCTGTCGTTGCCGGTGGCCATGGGACGCAGCAGCGCCATCAGGTCCGTGTCCGCAACCAAGCCGGCATGGTTGCCGCGGTCGCGTAGCGCCATGGTCATCATCGGCAGCACCAGCAGGTCCGCCGCCTGATGCAGAGCTTCCACTTCCCAGCGCCGATCCGCGGGCACAGCGGCCATTCTTGAGCGGGCGTCCAGCCACGCCTGGCGGTCGGTCTCCTCCACCTCATCGTCGTCATCCTCGACCTCCTGCGCGCAATACGGACTCAGCGTGCGCAGCCACTGTCGCAACAAGCCATGCAGGACGGGAAACAGAATCGCGGGATCGGCGCCGTCTTCCACCAGCGAACCGCACATCAAGGCCACGGCGGCGGCGCGGCCGGGGTGCAGCGCCGGCAACAGATCAGCGCAAGTCCGCAGGCTGGCATCTGCCTGCCCCGGCTTGCGGGCCCGGGCTAGAAAGGCGCTGACTTCGGGGCGCTGGAAAAACTGCTCCAGCGGGTCCAGGTCATCGGCAGTGGCGACCGGAGTGCAAAGCGCGGCGGAGAATGTCATGTCGGAAGCGGGCATGGAGATGGGCGGGCATGAATGTGGCGGCGACCGCCGCGCGGCAGCCTGGAGTTTACTGAAGTACACATGGGCCGCCAGGTATTGATTTTTCTCCGCGACCTGCCACAATGAAATCATGCATTTCCTGTTGGCCGACAATCCGTTCCTGGTCCCTGACCGCCTCCGCGCCTTCCAACGCGCGCCCAAAGGAGCCCACGATGCCGCCGATATTCCTCCCGCCCGTTCGCGTAGCGAGCCCGTCCTTCCCCTGCACCAGGTAGTAGTCCATACGCCGAGTTTCGGCCACGGCGGCATTTCGCCGAGTGGACTGATGCGTCTGCGTCACGGCTGCAGGCCGGCATAAGCTCGCGCACTTGAACACGGCCCTCCGACGGATTGCGGTTAATTCTTGCCGCCGGATGCCGTAAATGAAGTGAAGACAGACATTGCTATCCCCTCCGTTCCCAGTCGCAAGGAGTTGCTGTCATGTCCAAGCTCCAATATCGCCTTTCCCTGCTCTTGCTGTGCGCCTCCAGCACTCTCCCCGCTGCTCACGCCGCTGATGGAACCATCCGCTTCCAGGGAGCCATCGTCGAGGCTGCTTCGTGCATGCCGCAGGTTCAATCCCGAAAAGTAGCCGTCCGCGTGGAATGCGATGCTGAGCGCGCCCGCGCCGCGGGCAAGCCTGCTCGCGACCTCGTGAGCGCCAACCGCGTGCAGGTCGACGTGCAGCCCGTGTCCCTGAAGGCGCCGCGGCCTGGGCAGAAAGATGCCCAGGGCTATATCGTCACGCTCGCTTATCTGTAGCCGTCCACGCCAGCAATCTGGCGGCCATGCGCCGCCGGATTGCCTGTGCTTCACCCATAACATCCGAAACAATCTTATTTGCAAGCAGAGCCACGGAAATCGCGCGGCGGCGCCTGATGGTGGTGGGAACGCATACAAATAGCCTCTCGAACTGGGATGGATAGTTGCTATGCCAGTTGAGAAAGCAAAAGGTATCAGGGGAAGGAATATTTTTTAATGCGGGCTGGCGACAGCTCGGATGGCCCGCCTATCCCCAAACATCAAGCCGCGTTCAGCGCCTTCGCCAGCACCGTGAACACCCGCTCGTCTGTGGACTGCGCAACGTTGAACCGCAGAAAATCCCCGGCGGCCAAGGACTGGCTGAACGCATTTCCAGGCGCCACCACCACGCCCTCCTCAAGACATAACCGGGCGATGGTGGCGGCATCCTTGCCCTCCGGCAAACGGCACCACAGGAACATCCCCGCCCGTGGCGTCAGCCAGGGCTTGATGCCCAGCTTCTGCAGCTTGGCAGCGGTCTTGTCCATCTGCTGCGCCAGACGCAGCCGGGTCGACTCCATGTGCCTGCGGTAGCCGCTGCCGGTCAGCGTCCTGAAGATGATGTCGGCCGCCAGCCGGCTACCGCCAAAGGTCGTGGCGACTTTCAGGTCGGTCAGTCGTTCCACCCAGTCGGACCGCACTGCGATGTACCCGCAGCGTACAGACGCCGACACCGTCTTCGAAAAGCTGCCGATGTGTATGACCCGGGACAACCCGTCAAATGCAGCCAGGCGCGGCGCGGGCGTGTTCTCGAAATCCGCGAAAATGTCGTCCTCGACGATTACCAGCTCGGAATCGTCCGCCAGCTTCAACAGCCGATGCGCAACCAAGGGCGACAAGGTCGCCCCCGTCGGATTATGAATGCCGGAGTTCGTGATGTAGAGACGCGGGGAATGCTCGCGCAGCGCCGCTTCAAACGCCCGGTCGTCCGGACCGTTCGGCGTATAGGGCACCCCCACCGCCTTGACGCGATGCGCCTTCAACAGCGCATGGAAGTTGAAATAGCAAGGATCGTCCACCAGCACCGTGTCTCCCGGTTCCAGCAGGAAGCGCAGGATCAGGTCGATGGACTGGGTCCCGGAATCGGTCAGCATGATCTGCTCCGGCCCGGCCTCTATCCCCATGCCCGCCATCCGCCGCGCCAACAGCTGCCTCAAGGGCGCGTGGCCCAGCGGGGTCCCATACTCGGTCAGTTCCGCGGCCTCGGCCCGCGCCATGCCGCGCATGGCGCGCCGCAGCCCTTCCTCGTACATCCAGCTGACCGGCAGCCACCCGCAGCCCGGCCGCAAGCTGTCCGCGTCCGCCGCCAGCGACTGGCGCGATACCCAAAGCGGATCCACCTCCCGGTCGAGCTTCGGCCCCATCTCGGTCAGCGCCAACGGCGCCACGGGCCCGGCCACATAGAACCCCGATCCGGGGCGCGACACCAGCACACCCTCGGCCGCCAGCCGCTCGTAGGCCTCCACCACCGTGGACACCGACACGTCCAGCGTCTTGGCCTGCACTCTCACCGAAGGCAGGCGAGCGCCAGGCAAAGCCGTGCGCGCGGCAATCCGCCCCTGGATTTCGCCCATGACCTTCTTGATGAGAGTGCCGCCCCGCGCCATGGAATTCTCCGCCGTACTGGCTTTTAATACATAACAGTTTCTGAAAATTGTACTGGATTGTGCTTGGACTCGTCGCGGCCGCCGTGCTGTACTGACGCCCGGTATCAAGGAGCTTCAGATGGAAAAGGCCACCAGCGGCTGGGTGAACGGGTTTATAGGCGTCGTAATCTTCGCGGGCTCCCTGCCCGCTACCCGGGTCGCCGTCGCGGACCTGGATCCCATCTTCCTGACCTGCGCGCGAGCCGCCATCGCCGGCCTGCTGGGGCTGGCGCTCCTGATGCTGCTGCGCCAACCCCGGCCGTCCGCGTCCGATATCCCATCGCTGGCGCTGACCGCGTTGGGCGTGGTCGTCGGCTTCCCCCTGCTGACGGCCCTGGCCTTGCAGCATGTCACCTCGGCACACTCCATCGTCTTCCTGGGCCTGCTTCCGCTAAGCACCGCCATCTTCGCAGTCCTGCGCGGCGGCGAACGCCCGCGCCCGCCGTTCTGGATGTTCTCCATCGTCGGCGCCGCCTGCGTGGCAGGCTATGCCGCCTGGGGCGGCCTGGAGGCCTCGACCACGGGCGACCTGCTTATGCTCGCCGCCATCATCGTCTGCGGCCTGGGCTACGCCGAAGGCGCCAAGCTCTCACGCAAGCTGGGCGGCTGGCAGGTCATCAGCTGGGCGCTGGTCCTCTCCTTGCCCGTCATGTTGCCCATCGCGCTCTGGACCATGCCGGCCACGTTCGAACACGTCAGCACGCCGGCGTGGATAGGCTTCGCCTATGTGTCGCTGTTCAGCATGCTGATCGGGTTCGTGTTCTGGTATCGCGGCCTGGCGCAGGGCGGGATCGCGGCCGTGGGGCAGTTGCAGCTGTTCCAGCCGTTCATGGGATTGGGATTGGCGGCGGTGCTGCTGCATGAGAACGTCAGCTGGACAATGCTGATCGTGACGCTGGCTGCGGTGGTTTGCGTGGCGGGTGCGAAGAAGTATGCATAGCGGTAGACTCCGCGACGGAGGATCTCGGAGCGGCTGACCTGCGGAATCGTTAATTGGATTCCAGATTTATCGAAAGAGTCGAGTGTTTCAGCGGCACGTCCCGAACTTTTCTCTCTATCTTTATCTGACCCATACAACAAGACCAAATGAAAGCAAGAGCATTGTGCATCGCTTCGCTAGGAGCCGTGCTGCTATCCCAAGCCTCACCATCCCTCGCGCAAAATACCAACGGCAAAAACCTTTTTACCCAGAGATGCGCCATGTGCCATGGAGCAGATATCAAAGGGACCGGGCCATTGGCCAAGAAAAGCAACCCTCCCACACCTGATCTGACCACCGCCGCCTTCAAGAAACGACTCAATGATTATCCAGGAGTCATTGTTTCATCCGTGATACTTCGTCCAAATGGAGACCTGATTCCAAGGACACTGCGAGAGAACGGTGTAAAGCTGGCGCCGCACTCCTGGACTGTTCAGGATTTTCGAGATTTGAATAAATACATGGTTGACGCGATTTCAAAAAGCCGATGATTTTGAGACAAGAGGTGGCATGAGACCCGTCGGTACGCTGGCGCGTGGGGCGCATCTGCAAGAAAACCTGCGCACGCTCAGGCCTCCAGCTGCACGTGCTCCATGCGGTCCCGCCCGTTGTTCTTGGCCAAATACAGCTGCTGGTCTACGGCTTTGATGAATCCGGCGCGGTCCAAGCGCTCATGTGGCAGCACCGTGCCCGCGCCGATGCTGACAGTGACGCGCCTGCCATGCGGCGACAACGCGTGCACGATAGCTTTCTTCTGGAGCAATCGCTGACAGCGTTCAGCGACTTTCCGCGCCGCTCCGGCATCGGCTTCAGGCAGCAGCACGACAAACTCTTCCCCCCCGTAACGCGCAACGAGATCGCGCTGGCCGTCCAGGGCCAAACTCAGCGTCTGGGCAATATCCACCAAACACTGGTCACCTTGGGTGTGTCCATACAAATCGTTGTACTGCTTGAAAAAATCAACATCCAACAACAATACAGACAGGGGTTGACGTTCGCTGCGCGCGCGCTCCCACTCCAATTCGAAGCCAGTATCGAAACGCCGCCGGTTGGCAATATTCGTCAAGCCATCCTTGAAAGACAGGACCTCCAGCTCTTTTTGCAAGCTCAGCAGCCTTTCCTCGGTCCGCTTGCGTTCCGTAATGTCAAACATGAAGCCGATCAGCGCTTCGACTTCACCTCCGGCATTGCGCACCACGTGCACGACGTCGCGGATCCATACATAGCCGTTGTCCTTGGTCAACGCCCGGTAGTCTGCCTCGTGGTCGACACCGGCCTGGGATTGGCTGACGCAAAAATTCACCACGGACTCGCGGTCCTCCGGGTGCATGCGCATGGCCCAGTCCTCCACGCTCACCCAGCTTTCTGCGTTCCAGCCCAGCAACGCCTCGATCTGCGGACCGATATAGGCAAACTTCATCGTGGCCCAATCGATCTTCCAGGGAATTGCCTTGGTCGACTCCAGCAAGGTTCTGTACACAGCGCTGTCATCAAGAAGCGTGCTTTCGTCGGACATGGCCAATCCACCCTCGATCCATATGAATCACGCACTTTAGCCTGAACTTATCAGCCGCGGAGACTTGCCGAGTGGCCGGTTCCGGCCACTCTCCGACAACCCGCTCCAGGGGCAGAGTAAAATGCGCCCCCCATGCGCTACTCCGACTTCGACCAACGCCTCGCCGCTCTCGGCGCCCTGCCCGTCCATCGTGGCCGGGTCGTGCGCGTCTGGCTGCAAGGACTAGCACTCGACACCGGCACGCGGCGGCGGAGCGCCGAGCACTTTCTGCCTCTCGCGCTGCGCAACACCGTGCCCGCCTTGACGGCAGACCTGGACGGCCTCGCCCGCGTCCGCTCTGAACACGCCGGCAACGACGGCTCGCGCTTGCTGGTCGAACTCGCCGACGGACAGATGGTGGAAAGCGTGCTGTTGCCGCGCGACGGACTCTGCGTCTCCACCCAGGTCGGTTGCGCGGTCGGCTGCCGCTTCTGTATGACCGGCAAGAGCGGCCTGATCCGGCAGGTCACGAGCATGGAAATCCTCGCCCAGGTCGTGCTGGCGCGGCGTCTGCGCGCGGTGAAGAAAGTCGTCTTCATGGGCATGGGCGAACCGGCGCACAACCTCGACAACGTACTCGAAGCAATCGACCTGCTCGGCACCGAAGGCAATATCGGCCACAAGAATCTGGTGTTCTCCACCGTGGGCGACCTGCGCGTGTTCGAAGCCCTGCCGCAACAACGCGTCAAGCCCGCGCTGGCGCTGTCGCTGCACACGACCAAGGCCGAGCTGCGCGCACACCTGTTGCCGCGCGCGCCGAGAATTGCGCCGGAAGAACTGATCGAACTAGGCGAGCGATACGCCCGCGACACCGACTATCCGATCCAGTATCAATGGACGCTGCTCAAGGGTATCAACGACGGCGACGACGAACTCGATGCCGTCGTGCGTCTGCTCAAGGGCAAGTACGGCGTGCTCAACGTCATCCCATTCAATAGCCTCGAAGGGGACGACTACCAGCGCCCCGATACCGAGCGCATCCGCGAGATCGTCCAGTCTCTGCAAAGCCGTGGCGTGCTGACCAAGGTGAGGAATAGCGCCGGGCAGGATGTGGACGGCGGCTGTGGCCAGTTGCGCGCTCGCGCCGTTGGCGCGGCGCAGGTGGTCGAACTGCGCCGCCAGCGCACGCCAAGGCCGGAAGCCGCCTAGGCCTGGACTATCCGCCCCTGGCCGTGAGCCGCCTTTTCGAGACGTCCGATCTCGACCCTGAGCGAGCTATGCAGTCGCACCCTTCCAAGATCCCTCAAGGCGCCAGCACCTCGATGATCCGCCGCCCGATATACGCCGCATGCGTTTCCAGCGCAAAGTGACCGGTATCCAGCAACTCAACCTGCGCGTCCGGATTGTCCCGCTTGAACGCCTCGGCGCCAGGCGGAATGAAGAATGGATCGTTGCGGCCCCAGATGGCCAGCGTCGGGATTTTCGCGGAGCGGAAGAAGGCCTGGAAATCCGGATACCGCTTCAGGTTATTGGCGTAGTCCAGAAATAGATCGAGCTGGATTGCCTTGTTGCCCGGTCGCTCAAGCAGTGCGGCATCGAGCGTGTAGCTTTCTGGCGCCACGTCGTCCGGATTGGCCACGCCATGCACGTATTGCCACTTGGTCCCCTCGAAGTTCAGCACGGCGTCCGCGATGACCTGCCGATTGGCCGAGGTCGGCTCTGCCCAGTAGGCACGGACTGGCGCCCAGGCATCGCCCAGGCCTTCGAGATAAGCATTGCCATTCTGCGAGACCAGGCCGGTCACCCGCTCCGGGTGGGCAAGCGCCAGGCGCAGCCCGACGGGCGCGCCATAGTCGAAGACGAACATCGCATAGCGCTTCAGGTCCAGCGCATCGACGAAAGCGCCGAGCGATACGGCCAGGTCATCGAACGTGTACCGATAACCACGCTCCTCGGGTACTTCGGTGAAGCCGAAGCCGGGCAGATCCGGGGCAATCACACGAAAACGCGTGGCCAGAAGCGGGATCAGGTTGCGGAATTGATGCGAGGAACTGGGGAACCCGTGCAGAAGCAGCAACACAGGCGCATCGGGATCGCCCGCTGCGCGATAGAAAAAATTCAGGCCGTCGGCTTCCATGCGACGAGTTTGGATCTGGCTTTCAGAGGTGCTGGACATGACGATCTCCGTGGTCAAGGACTGGATCATTGGCTGAATTCCTACAGGCCGTTCGGGCCATTCTTTCTCTTTTCTAGTAACCTGTCAATTTAAGTTTTACAGGTTACCTAAATAGAAGAAAGCTATTGCCAGGATAGGTTCATGCAAAAAAAATCCGGCCAGGGCGGCCGGATGGGCGGGCAAGCGGGCGCTCAGGAAGCCGCGTCCTGCACTTCTCTTTGGCGAAAAGCCGCCACCTTGTGGCGATTGCCGCAAAGCGCCATGCTGCACCACCTGCGACGATGGGATCGCGTGCGATCGTAGAACCAGAGGGAACAGAGCGGACTTTCGCATTTGCGCACCAGCTCGAAGTCGCCGTGCACGAGCAACTCCGCGGCGGCCTCCGCGGCGGGAAGCAGCCACTGATCGGGGGTGGCCGCATCATAGCGGCGTGCCAGGCTCGGCACGCCCGCCACCTCGGCCAGCTCAAGATGACTGCCGCCGGCCGCGAGCGCCCGGTTGAGCGCGTTAAGTTTGAGTGGCAATCCCGCTTTTCTTTGGGCGACCAACGCGCGCACTGTCTCGCGCAAGCTCCGCGCCGATTCGAGCAGGCCCTTGGGCGCCTTGCGCTGGGCGGGCGCAAAGCCCGCGGCGTCCAGCCAGGCCCGCACATCGTCGTCCGACTGCAGGCGGTCGCGCGGGCCATCGTCGGATTGTTCGACGGTGTTGATCAGATCTAGCGCCGCGTCATCACCCAGCAGGCGGAATTCAGGCTTGGGGGTAGTAGTGGTCATGAGATTCTCCACCTGGAATGTAACCACTTAATCTACGGCTATCAAGTTACAAGAAGAAGGTGCTCCGGCGTAGGCCCTCGTCTGCGAGGTGTGCAGTTTTACGCCGCCCCCCGCGATTCTGTGGCAACAATGCCTGCCGGCGTGCCTGCAAACTACAATTCCGCTCGGTAATTTTCACTGCGACGCCATTTCTCCGATCCACCCCAGCTTCGCACCGTCCATTCCGAATAAGTGAGATAGCATGCAAATCGCGATTGCCTCCGACCACGCCGGATTCGAACTGAAGGAAAAACTGAAGAAAGCCTTCGAATACGTCGATTGGCTAGACCTCGGAACCCACAGCGCAGACTCGGTTGACTACCCCGCTTTTGGCTTTGCAATGGGGAAAGCCATCACGGACGGCAGAGTCCAGAAAGGCGTCGTGATTTGCGGTTCGGGCATAGGCATTTCGATCGCCGTCAATCGTTTCCCTGCCGCAAGAGCCGCCTTGTGCACCAACGCCACCATGGCTCGCCTGAGCCGCCAACATAATGACGCGAACGTATTGGCGCTTGGAAGCAGAATCATAGGAATCGAGGTCGCGCGCGAGTGTGTCAGCGCTTTCCTGGACACTCCCTTTGATGGCGCCCGTCATCAGCGTCGAATCGACATGTTGAGCGCGGTGGCCCCGGCTCAGACCTGACGCGTCGTCATGCGCAGCCGCCAGGCGATGTGGCCAGCAGTCTTGTGACTTGTTCGAACAGGTGTTTGCGGACGGCGAGGCGGCTGCGCTGTCGGGCTGACAGTTCCGGTATATTCAGCCGACTCCCCCCTTGGATCCCAGGCCCTCGATGCTTCGCTCACCGTTCCGTATGCCCCGTAACGTCCGCAGTTTGCTTACGCTGGCCGTCCTGTCCCTTTCGGCCACCCAGGCTTGCGCCACGCCTCGCACCGTCTACGCTGGAACACTGCAAGGCGCCGGCGACATCGTGCTGGAACTGGACACCGAAGCAGCGGCCAACGGCAGATTGACTGGCCGCTACTTCTACGCAAAGCACGGCGTGGACATCCCCCTGCAAGGCACAGCCGGGGAACTCTTCGAGCCGAGGCCCCACCAGGGAGGCACGCCGGCTTCCAAGCCAACGGACCAAGCCGCAAGCTGGCAAGGCACGCGCGACGCCAACGGCTACCGCGGCCTCTGGACCGACGCCGGCACCGGCAAGCAACGCCGCTTCGACCTGAAGCAGGTTGCCCGGTACGACACGGACCAGCTGGAGCAAGACCGCAAGCAGGCCCGCGCCAGTCAGGTCAATCTCGGCGACATCGACGTCCAGGCAGGCATCAACGCCGCCCGCGCGCCCTACCAGACGCTGAAGCTGGCCGGACACGCCCAGCCCGTCGGCAAGGACATCGGCGACGGCGCCGTGGCCTATCGGATGTGGCGCGACCCGCGCACCAAATTCGTTTACCCGCGGCTGAGCCGGCATCCCGATGCGCAGGTCCTGCAGCGCACCAACTATCTGCTGGAACAGCGCCATTGGCAAAAAAGCCTGGGCGCGCTGGATTGCATGGCGTCGGCCTACACCAGCGGCAACCCCGGCGCTGGCACGCTGGGCGGCTTTGATGAGGAAGCGGTGAACGTCACCTGGCTGTCGCGCGCGCTGATGACGGTGACCGAGTCGGGCAGTCTGGACTGCGGCGGGGCGCATCCCTACAACCATTTCGAGCCCTACACCTACGATCTGCTGCGCGGCGAGTACCTGGACTGGAATCGCGTGTTCGATGCCTATGTGCCGGGCAAGCGCAGCTTTGGCGGGGAAAAGAGCCCGGCCCTGCTCGCGCTGGTGCGACAGGCGGTCAAAGCGGGAACGGAGACCCCACAGTCCGAGGATCATCCCAATCTGGAAGACTGCGCGGATCTGTGGCCCGACTACCTGGCACTGGGCGCGCAGGCGCCCGGCGCGCTGAGCCTGTCAGTGTCCGGAGTCGGACACTCGGCGGGCGCTTGCCTGGGCACGCATGCCAGCCTGCCGTTCAAGGCGCTGGCGCCCTATCTGAAGCCGGGCGGACAGGCATATCTGACAATCGAATGAGCGAAAATTACCATCCGCTTTCGCCACGCCGGATCGCGCCACCGCCAGCCTGAACCATCGTATGCATGCCAGCGCCCGCGGTCTCCTTGTGACGGTTCGGTAAAGCTGGATCTCATACCTTCGGATTCATCCCTGACGACGCTTGACCGCCAAGGAACTCGGTGCAAAAAATCGCATGACGATTCGAACGCCTGGAGCGCGCAGCGATGCCAATCACACTTTGCAGGTCCACCCTGTTCATCGTGGCATTCAGCATTCTTGCCGCCGGACATCCTGCCCAGGCGGCAGAATGGGAGCGCGAGCGCGATGAGATCGGGCTCTACAAGGAGCCGGTCTGCGACTTTGGCTTTCGCGTCAAAAGTGCGCTCGTCAATATCGCGAAGCAAGTGCCTACGGGCATTACGGCGACGAACGCGTCATGGGAAATGGAGGTTTTCAACAACCCCGAATCCAAGAGCTGGACGCTGGTCGGCAAAAGCAAGGCCGCCGATGCCAACTCCTCGAAGCTATGCCGGCTGAGCAGCGGTCAGCAATCGCCGTACGAAGAGCAGCCCTGGTTCAAAAATTACTTCGGCAAGTAATCATGGATCATCGATTCGTACAGAGCCGCTACGCGCTCAAGTACGGCGCGGCGCACGTTCTTCAGATCTGGCAGGGGCCGCCTTTGCCGGTGGATGCCAGCGGCCCCTGCGCTGCGCGCCGCTAATTTTTCGGCGCGTACCCGGCGATGTCCGCCAGCGGCCAGTACTCGCCTACCAGCCGTTCTCGCGGGAACGAGGTGATGGCGGCGGTGCTCAAGCCCACGCTATCGACAGAAATTATTTGTGTCGCCAGCCGGCGATAGCCTGCGCGGAAGTGGTTGGCGCCTTTGATCGCGATCAGCTTGTACGCGGTCACGTCGATGCCGTGGAGGAAGAAGGGTTCCTCGTCGTAGATCTGCTCGGCGCGCGAGGCAACGATCACGTCCACGCCCTGGATGACCAGGCGACACATGGCGCCCAGGTCAAACTTCACGCCTTCGAACATCGAACCCGCGCGATTGACGAAGCGGCCGTCGGTGATGGCCTTTACATAGGCGTGCACCCGCAACGGCTGGCCCTGGAAGCGGCCCTGCTTGGCGCCCAATGACACGCTGATGGTCGCGCCCACGCCGGCCTGGCGGGCCTGCTCAACCACGGACGCATCGTTGATGGAAGCGAAGCAGCAGGTTCCGGGCGCGGGATTGGCGTCCAGGATGGCGCGCAACAGATAGGTGCCGTCGCCAGGCGTGCCGCCGCCTGGGTTGTCTGCATATTCGTTGACGACGACGGGACCGCGTCCGGCGGCCAGCGCCATGGCTACGCCCTGCTCCGGGCTCGGCAGCGATGGCCGGAACGCCTCCCGGTGCTCCCAGATCCATTGCGCGACTTCGTCCGCGCAACGCTCGGCCAGCTCCTGGTCGCCCGCCGTGGTGCAGACCACGGCCGGGCATGGCGCGGCGATATCCGCAAGGGGAAAGCCATGGAACCAGGAACAGTCGATGACGCCAGGCAGCGCGGCCAGCCTGACGCACACGGCGTTGACCTCGGCCGGAACAAAGCCTTCCTGCGTCGTGACGATGTAGGGCAGCATGGGCAGGCGACGCATGACGGTTACCGGCTTCAGCCGGCCGCCGATGATATCGAGCAGCAGCGCCACGGCTTCGACCGCCCGGTCGTGAAAGTCGGTATGCGGATACAGTTTGCAGGGCAAGGTCAGGTCGCATGCCTGCCGCATGGCCTCGGTCATGTTGCCATGCAGGTCGTAGACGGCGGCGATGGGCACATCGGCGCCGACCAGTCGGCGGACCGCCAGGCACAGATCGCCCTCGATATCCTCGATGCCGTCGGCGACGCCGGCGCCGTGCAGCGCCAGCAGCACGCCGTCCACCGGCAAGGCGGCGTGGATGCCGTCCAGGATCCTGCGTTTCATCTCGGCATAGGCCTGGGCCTCGATCGTGCCCGAGGGCGTGGCCTGGCCGACGAAGGTGTAGACCAGCTCGGCGCCGGTCTGCCGGGCGCCTTCGATGAAGCCGCCGACCTGGTGATTCGATCTGTCGAAGGCTTGCAGTATCTCGTCCTTGCCGTATTGCTCAAACGCGCGCAATGGCGTCTGGCCGGCAAACTCGGCGGCATAGGTATTGGTTTCATGGATCAGGCCGGCGACGGCGAGTCGCGGCGCAGTGGCTGGAGTGTGTGCCATGGTGTGTGCCTTGCCCTCAGCGGTTGGCTTTCTTGGGGTCGAAGCTCAGCGCGATCAGGGCGCTGACCAAAAGCGAACCGGCGATGATGTAGATGGCCGGCACGGTGCTGTGGTACATGTCGCGGATCCAGCCTATCAGGTAGGGGCTGACGAAGCCGCCCAGGTTGGCCAGGCTGTTGATGATGCCGATCGAGGCGGCCGCGGTGGCGCCGCCCAGGAAGGCGGTGGGCAGCGTCCACATGATGGGAGAGAAGCTGATGATCCCGGCGGCAGCCACAGAAAGCGAGATGACGGCCAGCGTCAGGTTGGTGCCCGCGGATACGCTGGCGGCCAGTCCCGCCGCGCCCAGCACCAGGATGAAGACCAGGTGCCAGCGGCGTTCGCGGCGCAGGTCCGAGCTGCGGCCGACCAGGATCATGGCCACCATGGCGACCAGATAGGGAATGGCGCTCAGCAGGCCGATGCGCAGGCCGCCCTCGGCGCCGGCGTCCTTGATCAAGGTCGGCAGATAGAAGCCCAGGGTGTACAGCGCCATCATTGCCGGAAAGGTCATGGCAACGATTTTCCAGATGCGCGCGTCGCGCAGCGCCTGCAACAGCGGCATGTGCTCGCGGCCCGCGTTGTCCGCGGCGATGTCGTGTTCGATCAGCTTGCGCTGTTCCGGCGTGAGCCAAGCGGCATCCTGGACGCGGTTGGTCAGGATCAGCAGCACCCCGATGGCCAGCGGAATGGTGGGCAGCGCTTCCAGCACGAACAGCCATTGCCAGCCCGGGTGCCCGCCGACCAGATGGAATCGCTCCATGATCCAGCCCGACAGCGGGTTGCCGATAAGGCCGGCCACCGGAATGCCGGCCTGGAAAATGGCCGTCATCTTGGCGCGGCGGCGGTTGGGAAACCAATAGGTCAGGTAGAGGATCACGCCGGGGTAGAAGCCGGCCTCGGCCACGCCCAGCAGAAAGCGCACCGTGTAGAACTGCCAGGGCGCGGTGACGAAGGCCATGATGCCGGACAGGATGCCCCAGGAGATCATGATCCGCGCGATCCAGAGGCGCGCGCCCACGCGGTGCATGATCAGGTTGCTGGGCACTTCGAACAGCATGTAGCCAATGAAGAACAAGCCCGCGCCCAGGCCATAGGCGGCCTCGCTGAACTGCAGGTCGGCCAGCATGTTCAGCTTGGCGATGCCGATGTTGATGCGGTCCAGGTACGCGACCACGTAGCAGAGCATCAGAAAGGGAATGAACCGCAGCGCGACCTTTCTGTAGGTCGCGTCTTCAAAGGCTTGCTGGTCCGGGCGCGCGGCGCGGCCGGCGTGGATGGTTGCACTTCCGCTCACAGGTTTTCTCCTCGGTATTTGATTTTTTGTGTGTTGCGGCCTAGGCCGCGCGACGCTGGCTGAGCTGCCTGGCGTGGTCCTGGAAGCCGCGCAGCGCTTCAGGGGGCACCAGCGATCCGCCAGTGGCCCAGATCACGTGTGTGGCTCCAGACATGTCGATGCCCTGCACATAGGCTCGCCCGGCGGCGGAGCCGTCAAGCCAGCCCGGCCCCGAAACCGCGGCAGCGGCCGACGGTTCGACCTCGACGCCCAGGGTGTCCTGGAGCGCAAGCAGGTTCAGGTAGAGTTCGTCATCCGATACGGTGAAGACGCCGCCAAGCTGGGGCCGCATCAGCGATGCCACCAGTTCCGATGCCTGGCCGACAGCCAGGCCATCGGCTTCGGTGCGGTTGTCCAGGCCGATGTCGTAAACCGACACGGGGCCATCCGCTTGCGACGCAAGCTGCACCAGAAAGCAAGGCGACGCGACGGGCTCGGCAAAGAAGCAATGCACATGAGACCCGAACAAAGCCTTCAGGCCATGGCTGATGCCGCCGGGCGCGCCGCCCACTCCGCAAGGGATGTATACGAACAGCGGGTGTCCGGCATCAACCGCGCGGCCCGCTTCGGCCAATTGCCTGGCCAATCCGCGGGCTGCGGCGGCATAGCCGAAGAACAGCAGTTCGGATTGCTCGTCGTCGACGAAATGGCTGCGCGGCGCGGCCAATGCCTGCGCCCGCCCTGCCGCGACCGCTTCGGCGTAGTCGCCAGCGTGTTCCACCACGCGCACGCCGCGCTTGCGCAGCCGGTCTTTCTTCCATTCCTTCGCATCGGCGGACATATGGACCACGGCATCGAATCCCAGCGCGGCCGCCATGACGCCGATGCTCATGCCCAGGTTGCCGGTGCTACCCACGGTCACGGCATACTGGCTGAACAAGGCGCGCGCCTGCGGCGTCGCCAGGACGCGCCGGTCCGTCGCCGCGTCCTTGAGCAGGCCGTGCTCCAGCGCAATGGATTCGGCAATGGCCAGCACCTCGTGAAAGCCGCCACGCGCCTTGATCGATCCGGCGACGGGCAGCTCGTCGTCACGCTTGAGATACCAGCTGCCCGACGCGGCAGCGCCGCCCATCGCCTGTTGCAGCGGCTTGGCGGCCATCAGCCGGGACTCGATACGCCCGCCCGAGGCGGCAAGCTCGGGAAACAGCTGCGCCAACAGCGGCGCGCAACGCGCCAGCCGGCTTTCCGCCTGGTCGATCAGGTCCAGCGATGGCGCCGATTCGGGCAACGGCCCGCCCCGTGCGGGGTTGAGCCATAGCAAAGGCGTTCTTGATTGAAGATTTTCTAATAGCAGGGGATCGAAATCGGCGGTCATCATGAACTTGCAGGTTGATGGTTCGGCGCAAATCGTAGATTCCGCAGGCGTGCAAGAATAGCGATCATTTCTAATTCAGCCATTAGCACGACTTATGCCTGTCCATTTCGACTCCACGTTGCTGGGCGCCCTGCGCTGCTTTGACATGGCCGGCCGCCATCTCAGCTTCACCCGGGCGGCGGCGGCCATGAACCTCACGCAGAGCGCGGTGAGCCAGCAGATCCGTCAGTTGGAAGACCGCCTGGGCTACCTGCTGTTCGTGCGTCAGCAGCGCGGGCTGAAGTTCACGTCCAAGGGCGAGACGCTATTCGCGACGGTCAGCCGCGCGCTAGGCGACATCCAGCAGGAAATCGAACGGCTGGGCTTGCCGGCGTCCGCGCTGCAGGTCAATTGCCTGCCGTCCTTCGCGCTTCAATGGCTGATGCCGCGCCTGACGGAATTCCATCGCTTGCAGCCGGACGTGTCGGTGCGGCTGAAGGCGGAGTTCCAGCCGCTGGACCGCAAGCTGATGGAGGAGGAAGACATAGACATCGCCATCCGCTACGACCCGGCGCACTACAGCCATTTGCAGGCCGACGCCTTGCTGGACGAATATCTGCTGGTGGTTGCAACGCCCGAATACCTGGCCGCGCACCCGGCGTTTCGCACCGGCAAGTCCATCGATGGGGTCGAGTTCCTGCACGACGCCTCGCCTTGGGTCGGGGCTGCGGAGTTCATCGAGTGGCGCACCTGGATGCAGGCGCATCGGCCCGGATGGATCCGCCACCTGGAGGGCCCGCAGTTCAACCTGGCCAGTCTTGCCATCGGCGCCGCGCTGAATCATCAGGGCGTGGCCATCGGGCGCAGCGCGATGGTCTACGACGAGATCCGCAGCGGACGGCTGGTCGACGTGTTCGGCAAGCACGCGCCCGCGCCGGCGCGCTATGTGCTGCTGTCACGCCGGCCTGAAGAGCGGCGCACCCGGATCTTTTCCGAATGGCTCAAATCCGAGTGCCGCCACTTCGACGACGCGCGCTCGGCGCTGATCGGGTGCGCGCGCGGGTAGCTTTCCGCTCAGAAGCGATACGCTACGCCTGCGCTGAACGACCTGCCGTTGCCGGGCAGGAAGATCGGCATCGCGGGCGTGGCTGTATTGCGGATGGCGTAGCTGCTGGCATAGGTCTTGTCCGTCAGGTTGTCGGCCTGCACGTATCCGCTCCAGTGCGCGTCGTGCTCGTAGGCGACCTTGAAGCCCAGCAACGCATAGGCGTTCTGCTGCGTGCCCGGCGCGTTGGCGTGGTTGGTTTCAGTGTCGCTCATCAGCCAGCGCAGATTGGGACCGAAGCGCCAACCGCCCAGGCGGTACATCACCTCCGCGCTGAGCAAGTGGCGCGGCACGCCGGCGATGCGGTTGCCCTGGTACTCGCCGCTGCGGAAGCGGAAGTCGCTGAAGGTATATGCAATGCGGTAATCGAACAGGCCGTCGCCGGGTGCGGGCAGGCTGCCGTTGATGCCGGCTTCGATGCCCTGGTGGCGGGTGCGGCCGGCGTAGTTGTAGGTGCCTGCCGGCGTGCCGTTGGCGTTGGTGACGGACATGAGTTCGTCTTCGACCTTGCTGCGGTACAGGGACACGGTCCAGTTCAGGTCGCGGCCAGCGACGAGAACCGTGCCGTCTCCGCCGATTTCATAGGTCAGCGCACGCTGCAGGTCGAGCTTGCTCATGGACGTGACCGCGGTGGCGGGGTTCATGGGCGCGGGCACTTCGCCATTGACGATTTCCCAAAAGGTGGGGGCTTCGTTGCTGCGGCTGATGTTGGCGTACCAGCGCTGGGCGGCGGCAGGCTGCCAGATGATGCCCAGGCGCGGCGTGGCGTAGTTCCAGTCCTGATCCAGGGTCTTGCCGCTGTTGCGTTCGCGCGCGTCGCGCACGGCCTGGGTGTACTTGAGGTCGCCGACCAGGCTCAACTGCTCGGTCACATGCCAGTCCAGGCCGACCAGCGCGCTGCGGTTCTCGGCCTTGAGATCATAGGCGCCGAAGCGTTGCAGGCGGCGGCCGTCGGCGGGGCGTATGGCGTAGAGGTCGCGGTCCATGTCGCTGCGCTGCCAATCGAGCGCGACGCGGTAATCCACGTTTCCGGCCTTGCCGGCCAGCTGCCATACCAGGCCATAGGTATCGCCGTCCGTGACGTTGGCGACCTGGGGATTGGTGAAGTCATCGTTGGTGCGCTGCCAATAGATGCCCGCGGTCTGGTTGAGCGCGTCCGTGCCCCAATAGCTGCGGTTGGCGATGCGGAACTGGCTGGTGTCACGGTGCGGATCGCGCTTGTAGACGTTGTTGGCCAGGTCCAGCGGCGTATTGCCGTCGCCCAGCACGCTGCGCGGATCCTGAAGCATGCGGGCCTTGGGCACGGGCTGGGGAATATCGAACTTGAGGTCCGTGTAGGACAGATACGTGCGGTTTTCAAAGGTGCCGCGGCGAAAGCCCAGGTTGCCCTGGAAACTTGTGCGCTCGGATGAGGAATGGTGGCGGTAGCCGTCGGACTTGTCATAGCCGAAGCTGAAGCGGCCATCGATGCGCTCGCCTTCAAAGCCCTTGGATAGCGTCAGATTGCGGGTGCCGAAGCTGCCGGTTCCCAAACGGATGACGTCGCTCTGGGTGCCGGTGAGGGACTGGAAATCGACCTCCCCGCCCAGCGTGGTCGCGCCTGGCGATAGCGCGTTGGCGCCGCGCCGCACCGTGACCAGGCCTGCGTTGCGCGGTTCCAGCAGGCTGATGATGAAGGAGCCGTCGGCATCGTTGAGCGGCAGACTGTCCTGCATCAGCAGGATGCCGCGGCTCAAGGGATTGCTCTGGATGCCCGAACCGCGGATGTTCAGGCGCGGCTGGTCCAGCCCGCCGAAGAATTCCTGCACGATGACGCCGGGCTGGTAGTCCAGCGCGTCGCGCAGGGTAATCAGGCGTACTTCCTGCTGCGGCTGGGCCAGATTGGTGCCGCCGGGCACGGTCTGCAGTTCGGCCTCGGCCTGCTGCGGACCAGGGTCGAGGGCGCGCGTCAGGGATAGTCCGGATACGACCACGGGCGCCAGCGAGGGCACGGCCTGGCTGGCCGGGGCCACGCGGAGCTGGCCGGCTTCCTGGGCAAGGGCGGTGGACAGGCCTAGGGCGCTGAGAGTGAGGCTGGACGCCAGTTGGCGCAGGACGGGGGACGTCATGGGAATGCTTCCGCGTAGAGCTGAATGGGCTGGGTTACCAGGACAGATGGAACATGGCTTTGGCCAGCAAGACGATGCCGACCATGTGACAGAAGACGCTGATGTGCACGCGCCTGCGCAGCGCGCTGTGCAGGCGCTGGCGCCGCGCCAGCGTCATGGCCGTGACCACGTGGACCAGCACGCTGGCGGCGAGCGCGATCTTGATCGACAGCAGCAGGCCGAAGGACGAACTGCCGGGGCTGGCGAGCGCGCCACGGTACTGCCAGGCCATGCCCAGGCCCGCCAGGTACAGCGCGGCCACCGCCCAGGGCACCACGGCGCGCAC
>NZ_DATCUY010000645.1:0-18384 GCF_036567245.1 Achromobacter sp.
TGTCGGCGAAGCTGTGGCGGCGCCACAGCCAGCCCGGCGAGATGGCCGCGGTCAGCACCGCGGAGAGCGACAGGCGCAGGCGTTGCAGGCCGCTGGCGCGGGTCCGGCCAATGATGGCCTTGGTGATGTTGTGGCGGCGCACGTAGCGCACCACGGCGTCGACCATGTCGCCGCCGGCCAGGGTTTCGCTGCGCGCGCCCAGCGCATCGGCCAGGGCCAGGCTGCGCTGCATGCGTTCCTGTTCGGCCTGGGGCGGCGGAGCCGCGCGCGGCGTGTCGATGGTGACCACGTGCAGATCGCATTCCAGCTGCTGGCTCAGGCGGTGGGCGCTGCGGATGACGTAATCGGCGTCGACGTCCGGGCCGATGCAGGCGACCACGGCCTCGCGCGTGCGCCACACGGGTTCGATGGCGCGGTCGCGGCGGTAGGCCTGGACGTCGTCGTCGACGTGGTCGGCGGTGCGGCGCAGCGCCAGCTCGCGCAGTGCGATCAGGTTGCCCTTGCGGAAGAAATTGCGGGTGGCGTGGCGGGCCTGCTCGGGCAGGTAGACCTTGCCTTCCTTCAAGCGGCGCAGCAGCTCGTCGGCAGACAGGTCCACCAGGATGACTTCGTCGGCCGCGTCGAAGACCTCGTCGGGCACGGTCTCCCAGACGCGCACGCCGGTGATGCTGCCCACAGCTTCGTTCAGGCTGTCCAGGTGCTGCACGTTCAGCGTGGTCCAGACGTCGATGCCGGCCGTCAGGAGTTCCTGGATGTCCTGCCAGCGCTTGGCGTGGCGCGAGCCGGGCGCGTTCGAGTGGGCCAGCTCGTCCACCAGCACCAGGTCAGGGTGGCGGGCCAGCGCGCCGTCCAGGTCGAATTCCTTCAGCACGTGGCCGCGGTACGGCACGTCCTGCAGCGGCAGGACGGGCAGGCCCTCCAGCAGCGTGGCGGTTTCGCGCCGGCCGTGGGTTTCGACGATGCCGGCCAGCACGTCGGCGCCCTGGGCGGCTTGCGCGCGCGCCGCCTCCAGCATGGCGTAGGTCTTGCCCACACCGGCCGACGATCCGAAGTAGACCCGCAGCTTGCCGCGCACCGCCTGGCGCGCAGCGTCGTCCAAGGTCTTCAAGAGCGCGTCGGGATCGGGACGCTCGCCAGCGATATCAGCCATGAACGCGCAATAGGTGGGAGGGAACGGCTGGCAATACTATACGCCGCGACATCAGCGCGCCGGACGCAATTGATCCAGCGCCAGGTTCAGCGTCAGCACATTGACCGCGGAGTCGCCCAGCACGCCCAGCCAGGGCTTTTCGGTATGGGCCTGGATCAGGGCATCGACCTGCGCGCGCGGCAGGTTGCGGACGCGCGCCACACGAGCCGCCTGGTAGGCCGCGGCAGCCGGGCTGATGTGCGGATCCAGGCCGCTGCCGGAGGCGGTGACCAGGTCCACCGGCACGGGGACCGGGTTGTCGGGATCGGCCGCCTTCAGCGCGGCAATGCGCGCCTGGATGGCGTCGGCCAGCGCCGGATTGCGCGGCCCCAGGTTCGAACCGCCGGAGCCGGCGCCGTTGTACGGCATGGGCGCGGTGGCGGACGGGCGGCCCCAGAAGTAGCCGGGCGAACTGAACGACTGGCCGATCAGTTCCGAGCCTACGACGCGATCGCCTTGCTTGATCAGCGAGCCGGCCGCTTCGTGCGGGAAAACGGCGGCGGCGATGCCCGTGGTCAGGAAGGGGTAGGCCAGGCCGGTCACCAGCGACAGCGCGGCGAAGACGACCAGCGCGGGGCGCAGTATGCCGCCTTGGCGCGGCAGGGAGGTGGAGTTTTTCATGATGGGTTCCTTGCAGTGTGGGGCTCAGGCCCAGCCCAGGGCGGCCAGTACCATGTCGACCAGCTTGATGCCGGCAAACGGCACCAGCAGGCCGCCCAGGCCATAGATGAGCAGATTGCGGCGCAACAGCACTGCCGCTCCCAGCGCCCGGTAGCGCACGCCCTTGAGCGCCAGCGGGATCAGCACCACGATGATCAGCGCGTTGAAGATCACGGCCGACAGGATGGCCGAGGCCGGCGTGGCCAGGCCCATGATGTTCAGCACGTTGAGCTGCGGATAGACGGTGGCGAAGGCGGCCGGAATGATGGCGAAATACTTGGCCACGTCGTTGGCCACGCTGAAGGTCGTCAACGCGCCGCGGGTCATCAGCATCTGCTTGCCGATCTCGACGATCTCGATCAGCTTGGTGGGGTTGGAATCCAGGTCCACCATATTGCCCGCCTCCTTGGCGGCCTGGGTGCCCGAGTTCATCGCCACCGCCACGTCGGCCTGCGCCAGCGCGGGCGCATCGTTGGTGCCGTCGCCCGTCATGGCTACCAGCCGGCCCTCCGCCTGATAGGCGCGGATCAGCTTGAGCTTGGCCTCGGGCGTGGCCTCGGCCAGGAAGTCGTCCACCCCGGCTTCAGCGGCGATGGACGCGGCCGTGAGCTTGTTGTCGCCCGTGATCATCACGGTCTTGATGCCCATGCGGCGCAACTCCGCGAAGCGCGACTGGATGTCCGGCTTGACGATGTCTTTCAGTTCGACCACGCCGAGCGCGCGGTTGCCGTCGCTGACCATCAGGGGCGTGCTGCCGCGGCGCGCCACGTCTTCGGCCAGGCGCAGGGCCTGCTCCGGTACCGTCGAGTCCTGCGCGGCCAGCCAGGCCTGCACGGCGTCGACGGCGCCCTTGCGGATCATGCGGCCGCTGAGGTTCACGCCGCTCATGCGCGACTGCGCGGTGAAGGGCACGAACTCGGCGTGCGCCATGGCCGCGGCCGGCGCGTGGATGGATTTGTCGGCCAGCGCGACGATGCTGCGGCCTTCCGGCGTCTCATCGGCCAGCGAGGCCAGGCGCGCTGCCTCGGCCAGTTCGCGCGCGGACACGCCGGGCGCCGGCAGGAAGGTGGAAGCCTGGCGGTTGCCGAAGGTGATGGTGCCGGTCTTGTCCAGCAACAGCACGTCGACGTCGCCGGCGGCTTCGACCGCGCGGCCCGATGTGGCGATGACGTTGGCGCCCATCATGCGGCTCATGCCTGCCACGCCGATGGCCGACAGCAGGCCGCCGATGGTGGTGGGAATCAGGCAGACCAGCAGCGCGACCAGCACCGTTACCGTGACCACGGAACCGCCGCCGGCGGCGTTGACCGCGTAGATCGAGAACGGCATCAGGGTGACGACCACCAGCAGGAACACCACGGTCAGGCCCACCAGCAGGATGGTGAGGGCCAGCTCGTTCGGCGTCTTCTGGCGCTTGGCGCCTTCGACCATGGCGATCATGCGGTCCAGGAAGCTCTCGCCTGGATCGGCCGCGATACGCACGAAGATCCAGTCCGATAGCACGCGGGTGCCGCCGGTCACCGACGAGAAGTCGCCGCCGGATTCGCGGATCACGGGCGCGGATTCGCCGGTGATGGCGCTTTCATCGACCGATGCCACGCCGGCGATGACCTGGCCGTCTCCGGGGATGGTCTCGCCCGCCTCCACCAGCACCACGTCGTCGCGGCGCAGCAGGCCGGAAGGCTGGCTGACTGCCTGACGGCGCCAGTTGCCGGGTTGTGCCGTGGCGGTGTCGGCGTCGCGGAAGCCTTTCAGCAGGCGGGCGTCGATGGTGGTGCGCAAGCCGCGCAACGTGGCCGCCTGTTGCTTGCCGCGGCCTTCGGCCAGGGCTTCGGCGAAGTTCGCGAACAGCACCGTGAACCACAGCCACACGCTGATCGCCAGGATGAAGCCGGCGGGCGCCTCGGCCTGGCCGCGCAGGGCCATGATCCACAGTACCGTGGTCAGGATGCTGCCCACGTAGACCACGAACATCACGGGATTCTTCAGCTGCGCGGCGGGCGAGAGCTTGCGCAGGCTGTCCAGCACCGCGGGGCCGACCAGGGCGCGCGACCACATGCCGAACTGGCGTTCATGGGCGCCGCTAGCCGTGGCGCGGGCGCCGCCGCCGCCGGCGCCTGTAGTAGAGGTTTCAATCTTGGCCATTTTCATTCCTAGCCTTTCAATTGCAGGTGTTCCGCGACCGGGCCCAGAGCGAGCGCAGGCACGTATGTCAGGGCGCCCACCAGCAGCACCGCGCCTATCAGCAGCACCACGAAGAGGGGGCCGGTGGTGGGCATGCTGCCGGGGCCGGCGGGAAGCCGGCGCTTGGCGGCCAGCGAGCCGGCCATCGCCAGGATGGCGACGATGATGGCGAAGCGGCCGAACCACATGGCGATGCCCAGCAACACGTTGTAGAAGGGGGTGTTGGCGGACAATCCGGCGAAGGCGCTGCCGTTGTTGTTGGCGGCGGAGGTCAGGGCATAGAGGATTTCGGAGAAACCGTGGATGCCTGGGTTCAGCACGCCGGCCTGGCCGGCCGCCATCGAGACCGCCAGCGCCGTGCCGCAAAGCACCAGCAGCGGGGTGGCCAGGATGACGATGGAAACCATCTTCATGTCATAGGCTTCGATCTTCTTGCCCAGATACTCGGGGGTGCGGCCTATCATCAGCCCGGCGATGAAAACGCCCAGGATGGCGAAGGCCAGCATGCCGTACAGGCCCGAGCCCACGCCGCCGAAGACCACTTCGCCCAGTTGCATCAGCAGCATCGGCGTCAGCCCGCCCATGGCATTGAGCGAATCGTGCATGCCGTTGACGGCGCCGCAGGAGGCCGCCGTGGTGACGGTGGCGAACAGCGAGGTGGCGGCGATGCCGAAGCGGGTTTCCTTGCCCTCCATGTTGCCGCCGGGGGAGTAGGCGCTGAGCGTGCTGTCGGCGCTGGCCTGGGCCGCCATCGGATTGGGCTGCTGCTCGAAGTAGGCGGCGGACAGCGCAAACACCGTGAACAGCACCGTCATGGCCGCCAGGATCGCGATGCCCTGGCGCCGGCTGCCGACCATTTCGCCGAACGAGAAGCACAGCGCGGCGGGAATCGCCAGGATGGCCAGCATCTCCAGGAAGTTGGCCAGCGGCGTGGGGTTCTCGAAGGGGTGGGCGGAGTTGGCGTTGAAGAAGCCGCCGCCATTGGTGCCCAGCAGCTTGATCGATTCCTGCGAGGCGACCGGGCCCATGGCCAGGGTCTGGGTCTTGCTGACCGCCGGATCCGTTACGGCCTGGCCCTGGGCATCGAGCACGGGCTGGCCCTGGGCGTCCACGCGCGGCTGGTCGTAGTGCACGGCCTCGATGGTCTGGACCTCCTGGTAGGGGCTGAAATTCTGGATCACGCCCTGGCTGACCAGCGCCAGCGCCAGCACCAGGGACAGCGGCAGCAGCACGTACAGCGTGCTGCGCACCATGTCGGTCCAGAAATTGCCGACCGTGGCCGAGCAATGGCGCGACAGGCCGCGAATCAGCGCGAACAGCACGGCAATGCCGGTAGCGGCCGAGACGAAGTTCTGCACCGTAAGGGCCAGCATCTGCGTCAGGTAGCTCATCGTCGATTCGCCGCCATAGCCTTGCCAGTTGGTGTTGGCGACGAAGCTGATGGCGGTGTTCAGGGCGGAATCCGCCGACACCGCGCCCATGCCGGCGGGATTCAGCGGCAGCATGCCCTGCAGGCGCTGCAGGGCGTAGACCGCCGCGATACCGATGATGTTGAAGGCCAGCACCGCCACGGCGTAGCGCTTCCAGCCCATCTCGGCCTGCGGGTCTATGCCCGCCAGCCGGTAGATGCCGCGCTCTATCGGGCGGCCCCAGGCGGTCAGCCGCGACTGCCCGTTTTCCATGGCGATGCGGATATAGCGCCCGAGCAGGGGCGCGATCGCAAGCAGGACTGCCAGGTACACGACCAGCAATCCAATGAATTCGGCAGTCATCAGAATTTCTCCGGTTTGAACAGCGCGACCAGCAGGTACACGAACAACAGGGCGGCCGTCAGGCCGCTCAGCCAGTAGAGCCAGCTCATGGTTGCTCTCCCGAAGACAAGGCTTCGCAGAACCGGAGCAGGGCGAAAGTCAGCCCGGCCATGACGGCGAAGATGGCGATATAAATGGCATCCACGTATTTCCTCCCGGGAGCTGCGCTCCCTTCGAACGACGGGCCTGCGCGGCGGATACGGATGCGCGCCGGGCAGGCGTAGTGACCAATCAGGACACCGGCAGGTTACGGAGCAGGGGGTAAAAACGGGGTATACGTTTGGGAGGGGGATATAAATGAAACGTAAACGCGGCCTGGACGGCCGCTGCCCGAATGCGGGGCATGGCGCATACACCGCCTTGGCCCATGCGGGATATCTGCGGAAAGAGCGGGTGAATGGCGCAATTCTCGGGACTGGAGTCGCCGTTTGGCGGTCGAAAAATCCCAATATTTAGAACTTCAATACCAAAACGCACCAAATTGGTGCGGGAAATATGTAAATGAATGCTCCTTCTTAGGGCATTCCCCTAGTGTGACAATCCCGCTTCTGGTGCAGAATCTCATCCCATGCAGGTGAGGAGACAAAGCCCTGCATGGGCAAATACCGGCGGCACCGGTACATAAAAAAAGTAAAGCAGTACCCAAAAAAAGCAAAACGCACAACGGCTGGCACCAGGTGCCAGCCGTTGTCGCATAAAAAGCCGGCATTTCAAGTACCAGGGCTTTTCAGGCGCTGCGTTTCGCGATAATCAGACAGGGTCAGCTCATCCCAGCTATGTCGGAATCGCGCCTTTCATCCTCAAAGCCAGCCTCGACTCCCTATTGGCGCCGCAACTTGCGG
This sequence comes from Achromobacter sp., assembly GCF_036567245.1. Lineage (GTDB taxonomy): Bacteria > Pseudomonadota > Gammaproteobacteria > Burkholderiales > Burkholderiaceae_B > Achromobacter. The sequence continues at coordinate 6,687 of NZ_DATCUY010000645.1, forward strand.
CTGATCCTGGTGCTGCTCGTCGTCTGGGCCGCGCTGACCTTCATTCCCGCCTATTTCGCCCGCAGCCTGAACTTCGACTTCATAGGCTGGCCCTTCGCATTCTGGATGGCGGCCTATGGCGCGCCGCTGGCCTACCTGATCATCATCGGTATCTACGCCCGGGTCATGAACCGCGCCGATGAGCACTTCGAAGAGCCCGGAGGGCACCGCTGATGCCGTTTTTCAGCGGAGACACGCCCCAGCAATTCAGAGTCCGGTTGCGCCGCATCTATGTGCTCTACACGGCAGGCTTCGCGCTGATGATCCTGCTGATGGCGCTGGCCGAGATCCTGGGCATGCCGCGCAACTGGATCGGCTACGTGTTCCTGCTGGTCACGGTCAGCCTGTACGCCGGTATCGGCATCGTCTGCCGGACCTCGGACCAGGTGGAGTATTACGTGGCCGGCCGGCGGGTGCCGGCGATCTATAACGGCATGGCCACGGCGGCCGACTGGATGTCGGTGGCGTCCTTCATCGGGGTGGCGGGGACGCTCTACCTGACGGGCTATGGCGGACTGGCCTACATCATGGGCTGGACCGGCGGCTATGTGCTGGTGGCGATGCTGCTGGCGCCTTACCTGCGCCGCTTCGGCCAATACACCATTCCCGATTTCATGGGCGCGCGCTATGGCGGCAACATGCCGCGCCTGGCGGGCGTGGCCTGCGCCATCCTCTGTTCCTTCACCTACCTGGTGGCGCAGATCTACGGCGTGGGCATCATCACCACGCGCATGACCGGCATCTCGTTCGAGCTTGGCATCTTCGTGGCGCTGGGCGGCATGCTGGTCTGTTCGTTCCTGGGCGGCATGCGCGCGGTCACCTGGACGCAGGTGGGGCAGTACATCATCCTGGTCATTGCCTACCTGGTGCCGGTGGTGTGGCTGTCGGTCAAGCACACCAATATGCCGATACCGCAGTTGTCGGCCGGCGTGGTGCTGCAGCAGGTCACCGAAAAAGAGGTCTACCTGCAGAACGACCCGTCCGAAATCGAGGCGCGCCGGCTTTGGCAGGAGCGCGCCAACGAGATGGGCCGACGGGTGGCGGCATTGCCCGAATCGTGGACGCTGGAAAAGGACAAGTTGCGCAGCCGGCTGGCTCAACTGAACGCCACCGACGCGCCCATGGTCGAGATCCGCTCGGCGGAGCGCGAGCTGTCCAGCTACCCCGGCAGCGTGGAAGAGGCGCGCATTGCATGGTCGCAGTCTAAAGCCACGTTCGAGGCCAGGGCGGCGCCAGCCACGCCGCATGCGGAGCCCTTTCCCTCCAAGGACCCGGAAGAGCGGCGCAACATGCGGATCAACTTCCTGGCGCTGGTGCTCTGCCTGATGCTGGGGACCGCCGGCATGCCGCATATCCTGATGCGCTCATACACCACGCCTTCGGTCATCGAAGCGCGCAAGTCGGTGTGCTGGTCGCTGCTGTTCATCCTGCTGCTGTACTTCATGGCGCCGGCGCTGGCGCTGCTGGTGAAGTACGAGGTCTATACCCAGGTGGTGGGATCCAGCTTCCTCAGCCTGCCCAATTGGGTGCATGCCTGGAGCGCCGTCGACAGCAATCTGCTGGACGTGACCGACGTCAACCGCGACGGCATCGTGCAGCTCAGCGAGATCAGCATGGGCGCCGACGTGGTGGTGCTGGCCATGCCGGAAATCGGCGGATTGCCCTACGTGATCTCGGCCCTGGTGGCAGCGGGCGGCCTGGCCGCGGCGCTATCCACCGCCGACGGCTTGCTGCTGACCCTGTCCAACTCCCTGTCGCACGACATGTGGTATCGCATGGTGTCGCCGCGCATGTCGGCGGCGCGCCGCGTGATGGTGTCCAAGATCCTGTTGCTGCTGGTGGCTTTTGGCGCCGCCTGGGTGGCCGCGCGCAAACCGGCGGACATTCTCTTCATGGTGTCGGCCGCGTTTTCCTTTGCGGCTTCGTCCTTTTTCCCGGCCCTGGTCATGGGCGTGTTCTGGCGCCGCGCCAACAAATGGGGCGCGACGCTGGGCATGGCGGCGGGGCTGGCGGTGACGTTTGCCTACATGACGCACACGCACCCCTGGCTGCGCGAATGGGTGCTGGACATTTCGCGCACGCAGCCGGTGGATCTGTGGTGGGGCATCCAGCCGATCGCGGCGGGCGTGTTCGGCGCGCCGGTGGCTTTCCTGACCATCATCGTGGTGTCCCTGCTGACGCCGCCGCCCGACCGCGCCACGCTGGCGCTGGTGGACTATCTGCGCCATCCGGGCGCGCCCAAGCCGCAGGGCGAGCGCGCCTAAGGCGTGCCGCAGGCGTCGGCGTGCCGGTTTTCCGGGTCGATGCAGGAAGCCCACCGTGCCGCTGGCATGGCTTGCAGCAAGGTATAGGTCTGGCCGGGCGCCCATAGCCATTGCACGCCGCCTGGCGTCTGGCCGGCGGCGTCCCAGATCCGCTTGCGTTGCGCGGCGCTAATGGCGAACTGTCCACCGTTGCCGCTGTTGCCAGTTGCCAGCACCTGGGCGGGGTCGCGCTTGGCGGCATAGATGCTGGCCGTGTGCTCGGCAGTCTGCTTGGGCTGCACGATGGCCCAGTCGTAGTGGTACGAGTCCAGCGCAGGCGCTTCCCAGGCCGGGCCGGGCAGCACCAGCACGGCGTACTGGTTCGGGCTTGCGCGGTAAGGCAGTCCCAGCACGGGCGCCTCGTCCGACCATGCCTTCCGTTGGCGCAAATAACGTTGTGCCTCGCGGCCCTGGGCGTCACGCGTCACGACTTCAAACGCATTCTCGGACTTGTCTTGGTAGGAAATGGTGCGCAGCAGCCGACCGGCCGCGTCATGCACATAGCGGGCCACGGGCCGGGAGGGCGCCGAGCAATTGTTGGCGCCCAGCTCGGCCAGCCAGCCGTGGGCGTCGTAGCGCAGGCAGTAGCGAGCTGGCCGGTTGCGGCGGCCGTCCCAAGCGCGCGAGCGTTCTTCGTAGCCCGTCAAGCGGCCGCTGGCGTCATAGTAGAAGCGCGTCTCCGCGTGCGGCGCAGGGAGCGCGGCCATGCCCGATTCCCGGGCTTCCTGCACGGCGCTGGCGCTGTATCGGGCAATGCCGCATAAGTGTCGGCGGCCGCCCGCGCCGCTTTCCCAGCGCAGCATGGTGACGCCGATGCGGGCGTCGGGCGCGGCCGCGTAGACCGACCAGTCCACGCGTTCTGCCCATATGACGGCGGCGGCGCGCGCGCCCGTGTCGATGGCGACGCCAGGCAGCCATGATCGGATGCGCGAGCCGTCCAGCGCCAGCAAGGTGTTCGTGTCGTCCAGGGAAATGTCCATCACCCTGGTTTGGCGCTGCGCGGACGCGGCCAGCGGTTCGCAGAGCGCGCTCGCCAGCCCGGGCGCCATGGACAGCGCCATCAGCGCAAGCAGGTGCAGTGAGGACTCAGAGCGTGGCATTGTGCAGGTAGGCGATCAGCCCCCACAGTTCGCTGCTGACGCCGCCCAGGCGCAGGGCGCCGTCGCGCGTATCCATCAGCAGGAAGGGGTAGGCATTGCGTTCCAGCTTGCCGGGAGGCGGCAGCCGGTAAGGCGTGAAGTGCTCGCCCGAAAGCAGGTAGGTGTTGGTCATGTCGCCGACATCCACATGCAGGTACCAGACGGTCAGGTCCGTGACGTTCAGCGCTGCGTCCACTTCCGGGTATATGCCGCCCTGGCCGGCAGGGATGGCGCTGTCCAGCACGGCCATGAGTACGGCGCGCGGGCCGGATTTTGGAAAGTAGCCGCCTTCGCCGCCGCGCTGCGTGAAGGCCTGGCGGATGAACCCCGCGCCGCGCGTGCCGGGCGTCACCGTGCGGGTGAACAACGCGTCCAGTTCGGTCTCCGAGAGCGCGCGGGGCGTAGCGGACAACTGGTCGAGGTCTTGTTTGAAAGCGGTGAGCCAGGCGCGATAGCGCACGAGTTCGGCGGCGCGGTTGAAGTCCTGGGCCCAGGCGTTGCTTGCCGGCAGCAGGCCCAGGCAGCCCAGGCACATACTGGCCGCCAGCCAGCGGCGGATACGGAAGTTTGCCGTCGACGGAGCGCGCGGCTTCAATGCGAAACGGATTTCGAGAAGACGTTCATCACCACCACGCCGGCGATGATGAGCCCGATGCCGATGAGCGCGGGCGTGTCCAGGTGCTGCTTGAACAGCACCGCGCCGACGATGGAAATCAGCACGATGCCCACGCCGGACCAGATGGCGTAGGCGATGCCCACGGGAATTTCGCGCAGCGTCAGCGACAGGAAGTAGAACGAGATCAGGTAGCCGACCACTGTGATGATGGACGGCGTCAGGCGGGTGAATCCTTCGGATCCCTTGAGCGCGCTGGTCGCGAAGATCTCGGCGATGATGGCCACGCCCAGGTAGAGCCACTTCATTTGCGCGATCCCTCGGATTGCCGCAGCAGCACCAGCAGGGCACCCGCGCCGCCTTCGCGTTCGGGGGCTTCGGAAAATGCCAGCACTTCGCTTTTCTGCACCAGCCAGGTGCGGGCCATGTCTTTCAATACCGGTTCCAGCCCCTGCGAGCCATAGCCCTTGCCGTGCACCACGCGCACGCATCGGATGCCGTGTTCCTGGCATTCGTCCAGGAACGACAGCAGGGCATGGCGGGCCTGTTCCACCCGCAGGCCGTGCAGATCCAGTTCGGCGCCGGCGCGCCATTGGCCGCGGCGCAGGTTGCGGGCGGTGTCGGGCGCGGCGTCGCTGCGCACGAAGGCGGTGCCGCCTTCGGATAGCAGGTGCGTGATTTCACCGCCGTCGGAGACGCCGGCGTCGGCGCGCGTGGGCGTTTCGCCCAAGGCATTGGCGCGGCGCAGGGCGGGCGCGGGCTCCGCCACGGGTTTGTGTTCCACCCGGGCGGTCTGCTTGATCGGCGTGACCGACTTCATGGTGCGCTTGAAGGCCGCCATGTCGTCCACGGGGGCGGTATCGGGCTTTTTGAGCACCGCGACCCGCTGGGCGAGGGCGGTGCGTTCGCGCTCGGCCTGCAGGTCTTTCTTCAGGCGTTTCAGGTCGGCCAGGCCGACCTTACTGCCCCGCATTCTCCAGCCACCGTTGTGCGTCCAGCGCGGCCATGCAGCCCGTGCCGGCGCTGGTGATGGCCTGGCGGTAGACGTGGTCCTGCACGTCGCCGGCGGCGAACACGCCGGGGACCGAGGTCATCGTCGCCATGCCGGACAGGCCGCTCTTGGTGACGATGTAGCCGTCCTTCATTTCCAGTTGGCCCTGGAAGATTTCGGTATTGGGCTGGTGGCCGATGGCGATGAAGGCGCCGGTGACCGTCATGTCTTCGGTGGCGCCGGTGTCCACGTGGCGCACGCGCACGCCGGTTACGCCGCTGTCGTCGCCCAGCACTTCTTCCAGGGTATGGAACAGCTTCAGTTCCATGTTGCCGTTCTCGACCTTGCTCATGAGCTTGTCGACCAGGATGGGCTCGGCGCGGAATTTGTCGCGGCGGTGGATCAGGGTGACCTTGCGGCAGATGTTCGACAGATACAGCGCTTCTTCCACGGCGGTATTGCCGCCGCCGACCACCACCACGTCCTGGTTGCGGTAGAAGAAGCCGTCGCAGGTGGCGCAGCCGGACACGCCCCGGCCCATGAAGGCTTCTTCCGATGGCAGGCCGAGGTACTTGGCCGAGGCGCCGGTGGCGATGATCAGGGAGTCGCAGGTGTAGATCTTGCCGGTGTCGCCCGTGAGGGTGAACGGGCGCTTGGACAGGTCGACCTTGGCAATGTGGTCGAAGAGCATTTCGGTATTGAAGCGTTCAGCGTGCTTCTGGAAGCGCTGCATCAGGTCCGGACCCTGCACGCCATCGGCGTCGGCCGGCCAGTTGTCGACGTCCGTGGTGGTCATGAGCTGGCCGCCTTGGGCCAGACCTGTAACAAGAACAGGGCTCAGATTGGCGCGTGCCGCATAGACGGCCGCCGTGTAACCGGCAGGGCCGGAACCGAGTATCAAAACTTTAGCGTGCGTAGGCGTGGACATGGGCGGGTATCTTTAGGTTAACGCCCAATTATAATGAGCCGCATGCCGCGTATCTCGACTGCTTCTCCGCGCGCCTCGCGCAACACCCGTAACGGGCCTTCCCCCCTGCAGACGCGCTTGTCCGCACTGCTGCGTGAAGCCCGCTGGATCCTCTTCGCCGCCCTGGCGGCCTGGCTGACGCTAGTGCTGGCCACCTGGAACGCCGCCGACCCGGGCTGGTCGCATTCCGTCCCCGCCGGCGCCATCCACAACCGGGGCGGGACCCTGGGCGCCTATCTGGCGGACATCCTGCTCTATTTGTTCGGATTTTCCGCCTGGTGGTGGGTGATCCTGCTGCTGCACCGGGTGAGGGCGGGCTACCGCCGCCTGGCCAGCCATCTTCGCGTTACCAATAGTAAGCAGCCAGAAGTGTTGCCCCGTGTCCACTGGGAAGAGGGCATCGGCTTCTTCCTGTTGCTGGTCGGTTCGCTGGGCATGGAAGCCCTGCGCCTGGCCAGCCGCGGCACGCATCTGCCCGGCGCCTCGGAAAACACCAGCGGCGCCGGCGGCGTGATCGGCCAGACGTTGGCCGACCTGATTGGCCGCAGCATCGGCTTCACCGGCAGCACCCTGGCCTTCCTGGTCATGCTGGCCATCGGCCTGAGCCTGTTCTTCTCGTTCTCGTGGCTGTCCATCGCCGAACGCGTGGGCTCCTGGCTGGAAGGTCTGGTGCGCCGCGTGCGCGATTCCTATGCCGCTCGCGAAGACCGCAAGGTCGGCGAAGTCGCCAAGGCCGTGCGCACCGAACAGGTCGTGGCCAAGCAGGAAAAACTGGTCCATGAGCAGCCGGTCCGGATCGAACCGGCGATTACCGTGGTGCCCAAGTCCGAACGGGTCGAAAAGGAAAAGCAGCAGTCGCTGTTCTTCGCGCCCTCGGGCGGCGCCGAAGGCGACCTGCCGGCCATCAGCCTGCTGGATCCGCCCCTGACCAACCAGGAAACGGTGTCGGCCGAAACCATCGAATTCACCTCGCGCCTGATCGAAAAGAAGCTGGCCGACTTTGGCGTGTCGGTCACCGTGGTGGCGGCGCAAGCCGGCCCGGTCATCACGCGCTACGAAATCGAGCCCGCCACGGGCGTGAAGGGCAGTCAGATCGTCAACCTGGCCAAGGACCTGGCGCGCGCGCTGAGCCTGGTCAGCATCCGGGTGGTGGAAACCATTCCGGGCAAGAACCTGATGGGCCTGGAACTGCCCAACCCGCGCCGCCAGATGGTGCGCCTGTCCGAGATCCTGGGTTCGCAGACCTACCACGCCAGCCATTCGGTCGTGACGATGGCGCTGGGCAAGGACATCGCCGGCAACCCGGTGGTGGCCGACTTGGCCAAGATGCCTCACCTGCTGGTGGCGGGCACGACCGGTTCGGGCAAGTCGGTGGGGATCAACGCCATGATCCTGTCGCTGCTGTACAAGGCGGACGCGTCCCACACCCGGCTGATCCTGATCGATCCGAAGATGCTCGAAATGAGCGTCTACGAAGGCATTCCGCACCTGTTGGCACCCGTCGTCACCGACATGCGCCATGCTTCCAACGCGCTGAACTGGTGCGTGGGCGAAATGGAAAAGCGCTACCGCCTGATGAGCAAGATGGGCGTGCGTAACCTGGCCGGCTACAACACCAAGATCCGCGACGCGATCAAGCGCGAGGAACCCATTCCCAATCCGTTCTCGCTGACGCCGGACCAGCCCGAACCGCTGGCGCCACTGCCCACCATCGTGGTGGTCATCGACGAACTCGCCGACCTGATGATGGTGGTGGGCAAGAAGATCGAAGAACTGATCGCTCGCCTGGCGCAGAAGGCGCGCGCCGCCGGCATCCACCTGATCCTGGCCACCCAGCGTCCCAGCGTGGACGTGATCACCGGCCTGATCAAGGCCAACATCCCGACGCGCATTGCGTTCCAGGTGTCGTCCAAGATCGACTCGCGCACCATTCTTGACCAGATGGGCGCCGAAACCCTGCTAGGCCAGGGCGACATGCTCTACATGCCGCCGGGCACCGGCCTGCCGGTGCGCGTGCACGGCGCGTTCTGCAGCGACGACGAAGTGCACCGCGTGGTGGAAAGCCTCAAGGCGCAGGGCGAACCCAATTACATCGAAGGCCTGCTGGAAGGCGGCTTGGACGGCGACGGCGGCGAAGGCGCCAGCAGCGTCACTGGCATTGGCGGCGACGCCGAGTCGGACCCGATGTACGACCAGGCCTGCGAAGTGGTGCTCAAGCACCGCCGCGCGTCCATTTCGCTGGTGCAGCGCCACCTGCGCATTGGTTACAACCGTGCTGCCCGGTTACTGGAGCAGATGGAGCAATCGGGTATGGTGTCGGCGATGCAGTCCAATGGCAACCGCGAGATCCTTGTTCCCGCGGCGGCCGCGGCCCGAGAGGAAGCTTGATGAAGATGTTCCGCCGACTGGCCGCCGTGGCGGCCCTGAGCCTGGCGCCCGCCATGGTGTACGCCGCCAGCGCGCAAGAGCAGTTGCGCGCCTTCGTGGCCACGGTGACTTCGGCCACCGGTTCGTTCTCGCAGTACACGGTGAACAACCAGGGCCGCACGCAGCCCGCCCAGACCGGCGTGTTCTCGTTCCAGCGTCCCGGCAAGTTCAAGTGGGCGGTGCAGAAGCCCTATGAACAACTGGTGGTGTCGGACGGCCGCCAGGTGTTCCAGTTCGATCCGGACCTGGCCCAGGTGACCGAACGCAAGGTCGACGCCGCCATCGGCACCTCGCCCGCCGCCATCCTGTTCGGCTCGGGTTCGCTGGAGCAGTCGTTCGACGTCTCGGCCCTGCCGTCCAAGGATGGGATCGATTGGCTGCGCGCCAAGCCGCGCACCGCCGACGCGGGCTTCTCGCGCGTCGATATCGGCATGAAGGACAACCTGCCGGTGCGCGTGGAACTGCTGGATTCGTTCGGCCAGACTACCCGCGTGGACTTGTCGGGCATCGCCGCCAACCCGCAGCTGCCGGCCAAGGAATTCCAGTTCGTTGCGCCCAAGGGTGTGGATGTGGTGAAGATGTAAAAGCAAAGCCCGGCGCCGCCGGGCTTTTTTCCGCGTGGAGTCCGCTTAGGGACGCTTATACGCGATGCAGTCGACCTCGACTTTTGCGTCCACCACCAGCGACGACTGCACGCAGGCCCGGGCCGGCGGATTCTCGCCGAAGTATTCCTTGAACACCTTGTTGAACGACGCGAAGTCGCGCGCGTCGTCCAGCCACACGCCGCAGCGCACCACGTGTTCGGGGCCGTAGCCGGCTTCCTTCAGGATGGCCAGCACCTGCTGGATGGCCTTGTGCGATTGGGTCACGATGCCGCCTTCGACGACTTCGCCGTTTTCCATGGGCACCTGGCCGGACACGTGCAGCCAGCCGTCGGCCGCGACCGCGCGGGCGAAGGGCATGTGCGAGCCGCCCTGGCCGGTGCCGCCAGCGACGCCGTAGCGGGTGATGCCGTTGCTGTCGGCGGTGGGAGCATTGCTCATGGTTCTCTCCTTGAAATGATGGTCTGTCTGGCGCCGGGCGTACGCCTGGCGCCTATTGGAAGTTCTTGCGCAGGTCACCGCTGCGCGGCAGCCAACGGCCAGCGCGGTCGCCGGTGGCTTCGCCCTGGCGGTAGGACAGGGCGCCATTGACCCAGACTGCCTCGATGCCGGCCGCGGTCTGCACCGGCGCGGCGAAGGTGGCGCGGTCGATGACCGTGGCCGGGTCGAAGAGGACCAGGTCCGCGTGGTAGCCCTCGCGCACCAGACCACGCTCGGCCAGGCCAAAGCGGGCGGCGGACAGGCCCGTCATCTTGTGCACGGCCTCGGTCAGCGGGAACAGCCCCACGTCGCGGCTGTAGTGCCCCAGCACGCGCGGGAAGGCGCCCCAGAGTCGCGGATGCGGCATGGGATCATTGGGCAGGCCGTCTGAGCCCACCATGGTGAGCCGGTGCGACAGCACGCGGCGCACGTCGTCTTCGTGCATGTTGTGGTACACGGCGCCGGCCGGTTGCAGGCGCGCGGCCGCTTCCAGCAGGGGCAGGCCCCAGTCGGCGGCAATGTCCGCCAGCTTGCGGCGGGCCTGCTCCGGATGCGGCACGGACCAGGTGATGTCGATGTCGAACTCGTCCGTGACCTGCTTCAGGTCCAGCGTGGACGAGCTGGCCGAATAGGGATAGCAGTCGCAACCCACGTGCTGCAGGCGGCCGGCGGTTTCCAGCGTGGCCAGGACTTCCTTCGTGCGGCCCCAGTTGCCGGCGCCGGCGCATTTCAGGTGCGAGACCACCACGGGCACGCGGGCATGCTGGGCGATGTCGAAGGCTTCCTGCATGGCTTCCAGGATGGTGGCGAACTCCGAGCGCAGGTGGGTGGTGTAGAGCGCGCCGAATTCGTCCAGGGCTTCGGCCAGCAGTTTGACCTCTTCGGTGTCCGCGTCGAAGGCGGAGGCATAGGCCAGTCCGGTACTCAGGCCGACGGCGCCGTGCGCCAGCGCATCGCGCAGCTGTGCGCGCATGGCCAGGACTTCCTCGCGCGTGGCGGCGCGGTCCAGCCGGTCCATGTGGTTGCTGCGCAAGGCCGTGTGGCCGACCAGCGCTGCCACGTTCACGGCGGGCTGCGCGGCCTCGATGGCGCGGGTGTAGTCCGCAAAGGTGGGGTAGCTGAAGTCCGCGCGGGTTCCCAGCAGGTTCATCGGATCCGGCGGCTCGCCGCGCAGCGCCACCGGCGAAGCGCTGATGCCGCAATTGCCCACCACCACGGTGGTCACGCCCTGGGACAGCTTGGGCAGCATGTCCGGCGTGCGGATGACGTTGGTGTCGTCGTGGGTGTGCACGTCGATGAAGCCCGGGGCCAGCGCCAGCCGGGTGCCGTCGAAAAGATGGCGGGCAGCGGCGCCGGGCAGGTCGCCGATGGCGGCGATGCGGCCGTCGGCCAGCGCCACGCTGGCACGGTAGGCGGGTTCGCCGGTGCCGTCCAGGACCAGCACATTGCCTATGAGGGTGTCGTACATCTTGTGTTCCAGTTCAATCGCCCAGCGGCAGGCGGTTCGGGCCGCCGCGGTGTTCGTCCAGCGCCAGCTTGATGCGGCGCAGGCGCTCCCGGTTTTCTTCCTGGTTCAGCATGGCCAGTTCGGTCGAGAGCAGGTCTATGGCCAGCATCATCGCGTAGCGCGACGCCGAGGGTTTGTAGATGAAGTCGGTTTCGTCGGTGCGGATGGGCAGCACCACGTCGGCCAGCCCGGCCAGGGAAGAGGTCGCGTCGGTGATGGCGACGATGCGCGCCTGGTACTGCTTGACGATGCGGGCCGCGCCGACGATTTCCGGGGTCAGGCCCGAGGCCGACAGGATCAGCACGGCGTCGCGTTCGTCCAGGGTGGCCGCGACCATGCGCAGCAGCACCGCGTCGCTGTAGACGGCGATGGGATAGCCCAGGCGCACCAGGCGCGACTGGACTTCCTGCGCCAGCACGGCCGACGCGCCGCCCATGCCGAACACGTAGATCATGCGCGCGCCGTCGACGATGCCCGCGGCGGCTTCGAACAGCTGCTCGGTGAAGTTGGGCAGATGTGCGCGCAGCGTGCTTTCGATGTCGGCGTAGATGCGGGCGTAGAAGGTGCTTTCCTCGGGCGGCGCGCTGGGGTCCAGAAAGCGGCTGCCCACGGTGCTGGCCTGGGCCAGCT
>NZ_DATCUY010000646.1:0-20120 GCF_036567245.1 Achromobacter sp.
CGGCGGCCTGCTGCTGCGCGCCGGCGCCAACCCGCGCGGCATGCAGGGCTATGCCGCCGGCCGCTGAACCTGTTTCATCCAACCGGCACACAGACCGGACATTACGCAAAGGGGTAAACACCATGACACTGCAATTCAAACGACTGCTGCGCACCTTCGCGCTGGGCCTGACACTGGCCGCGCCTGCGCTCACGCATGCCGCGTGGCCCGAAAAGCCCATCACGCTGATCGTGCCCTGGGCCGCGGGCGGCTCCACCGACATCCTGGCGCGCGTGCTATCCGAAGGCCTGACCCAGTCGCTGGGCCAGCCGGTCATCGTCGAAAACCGCTCGGGCGCGTCCGGCAACATCGGCACCACCTTCGTGGCCCGCGCCAAGCCCGACGGCTACACCTTGCTGGTGGGCTCGATGAGCACGCACACGATGAACCAGGCGCTCTACTCCAGCATGCCGTTCGACGGCGTGAAGGACTTCACGCCCATCGCCGAACTCGCGCTGGTCACCAACACCATGGTGGTGAACCCGTCCGTGCCCGCGTCCAACGTGAAGGAGTTCATTGCCTACCTGAAGGCCAATCCCGGCACCGTGGCCTACGCTTCCGCCGGCCAGGGTTCCACCAACCATCTGAGCGCCGCGCTGTTCGAAAAGGCCGCCGGCGTGAAGATGATGCACATCCCCTACCGCGGCGGCGCGCCTGCGGTGCTGGACACCGTCGCCGGGCGCACCCAGGTACTGTTCAGCGCCGGCACGCAGACCCTGCCGCACGTGCAGAACGGCAAGCTGAAGCTTTTGGCCGTCACCGAGGAAGCGCGGTCGCCCCTGCTGCCCGAAGTGCCCACGGTGGCGGAAACGCTGCCGGGCTATGAGCTGTCGGTCTGGTACGGCGCCTTCGGTCCGGCCGGCATGCCGCCCGAGCTGACGGCGCGCCTGAACCGCGAAATCAACCTGATCCTCAAGCGCCCCGAGGTCATCAAGAAAATGGGCGACATGGGCGTGCTGCTGACCGAAACCACGCCGGAGCAGTTTGGCCAGATCCTGGCGCGCGACGCCGACAAGTACGGCAAGCTGATCAAAGAACTGGGAATCACCGCCGAATGACCGTCAGCATCAATCTCGTCCCGCCGGCGCAGGCCGGCGTGGCCGCTATCGCCCAGGCCTATGCCGCCGCCGATCCGGCGGCGGCCTTCCGCGCCATCGACGCCCATGCGCACGCCGCGCTTGCCCACACGCTGTGCACCGTCAACCGCTATGACGCGCAGGCCATGCGGGTGGTGCGGCTGTACAGTTCCAACCCCGAGGCCTATCCGCCGGGCGGCAGCAAGGACAAGAGCGGCACCGCCTGGGGCCGCCACGTCCTGCTGGAGCGGAAGCTGTTCGTGGGCGAAGGCGAGGAGGCGATCCGCGAGTTCTTCAATGACCACGACGCGATCCAGCGCCTGGGCCTGCGCTCCGTCATCAATGTGCCGGTGGTGTATGGCGAGGTCTGCCTGGGCACCGTCAATTTCCTGATGCCGCGCGCGGCGGTTTCGGACGCCGACGTGCAGGCCGCGCAATTGGCGGGCCTGCTGGCCCTGCCCGCATTCCAGGTGCTGCGCCCGCAGGCCTGAAGCGGCGGGGCCCGCATGGGCCCCGCGCCCTCAGATCAGCGCGCGGCGGATGCGCGCCGAGGCCATGTCGATCACGACCACGAAGGCCACGATGATGATCATGACCGCGCAGGTTTCGGCATAGCGGAAGCTGCGGATGATTTCCCACAGCACGGTGCCGATGCCGCCCGCGCCCACGATGCCGACCACCGAGGCCGAGCGCACGTTGGATTCGAAGCGGTAGAGCGAATACGAGATCCACAGCGGCAATACCTGCGGGATCACGCCGTAGACGATTTCCTCCAGCGCATTCGCGCCGGTGGCGCGCACGCCCTCCACCGGACGCGGATCGATCGCCTCGACCGCTTCCGAAAACAGCTTGGCCAGCACGCCGGTGGTATGCACCCACAACGCCAGCACCCCGGCGAACGGGCCCAGGCCCACCGCCACGATGAACAGCATGGCGAACACCATTTCGTTGATGGCGCGGCAGGCGTCCATCAGGCGCCGCATGGGTTGGTACACCCAGGCAGGCACGATGTTCGACGAGCACAGCAGCCCCAGCGGCACGGCCACCACGATGGCCAGGAAGGTGCCCCAGACCGCGATCTGCACAGTGACGATCATCTCGTCCAGGTACATGCGCCAGTCGCGGAAATTCGGCGGAAAGAAGTCGGCCGCGAACTCGGCCATGTTGCCCGAATCGCGCAGCAGGTCCAGGGGCCGCATGTCCGCGCCCTTCCACGACATGACCAGCAGCGCCAGCACGACGCCCCATACGAGCAGGACTGGCAGCGACGATCGCGGCGCGGCGGAAAGGCGAGAGGTCTGCATGGCTACGTTCATAAGAAAAAGGCGATCCGCTAGGTGGTTTTCAGTTGCGGGCCAGCCGGCGCGCCCCGCGGCGCGCCGGCTGGCCGGTAGGAGACTTACTGCTTGGCGGCGGGCTGGCCCAGGCTGGCCAGCTTGCTGTCCAGTTCGGCCAGCTGCTTCTGTTTTTCGGCCTGGCCCAGCGTGGCGTCGGCTTCGACCTTGGCCTTTTCGCGCGCCAGTTCGATCTGGCGGATCGGCACCAATTGCTGGTTGTCGGAAGCGCGGAAGCCCTGGTAGGTCAAGGCCTTCAGGTTGGCCAGTTCGCGCTCGGCGTCCTTGCCCTTGCCGTAGTTGACGAAGAAGTCGCGGATGCGGCCCTTCAGGTCGGCGGGCAGGTCGGTGCGCATGACCAGCGGATCCGCCGGGATCAGCGGCGACTTCCACAGCACGCGCACGCTGTCGTTGGCGTCCTTGCCGGTGTTCAGGCGATAACGCTCCAGCGCCTCGGTGTTGTTGACGGCCACGTCCACCTGCTTGTTGATGACCGACAGCAGATTGGTTTCGTGGTTGCTGGCGCGCACCGTCTTGAAGAAAGTCTTGGGCTCGATCTTGTTGGCGGCCCACAGGTAATAGCCCGGCACGGCGGTGCCCGAGGTCGAGTTGGGATCGCCGGCGCCATAGCTCAGCGTGCCGCCGCGCTTGAGCACGTCGTCCAGGGTCTTCAGGTTGCTGTCCTTGTTGACGATCAGCAGCGACCAGTAGCCGGGATTGCCGTCCTTGTCGATGACGGAGGCGAACACTTCGCCCTTGGCGCGGTCCACTGCCTCGATCGCGGACTTGTTGCCGAACCAGCCCATCTGCACCTTGTTGAAGCGCATGCCTTCGATGATGCCGGCGTAGTCGGAGGCGAAGAAGGGCTTGACCGGCACGCCGATCGCGCGGCTCAGGTCGTCGATGACGGGCTGCCATACCGACTTCAGGTTGGTGGACGATTCCGTCGAGATGATGCCGAAGTTCAGGGTCTTGGCGTCTTCCGCGTGGACCTGGGTGGACAGGGCCGCAGCGGCGATCAGGGTGACAAAGGTTCTGCGTAGCATGGAAGGCTCCGGGGATAAACGGGTCGGGAAGAATCAGGCGGCTTGCGCCAATCGGGACAGCGGCGCCATGCCCGGCATGGCTGGCGCTTGCGGCGCGTATTCGGGGAGCAGCTCGCTCAGCTCGGAGCCGTACAGGTCGCTGAGCATGGACGGCGTGAGATCCGCGGAGGGGCCGTCATAGACCACCTTGCCGTGGCGCAGCGCGACCACCCGCGGGCAATAACGCAGGGCCACATCGACTTGGTGCAACGACACCACCACCGCCACCTTGCGGCTGCGATTGATCTGGGCCAGCGTGTCCATCACGCGGCGCGAGGATTCCGGATCCAGCGAGGCGATGGGTTCGTCGGCCAGGATGACGCGTGCGTTCTGCACCAGCGTGCGGGCGATGGCCGCGCGCTGCTGCTGGCCGCCGGACAGCGTCGAGGCGCGCTGAAATGCATAGTCGTCTATACCAACCTGGGCAAGCGCTTCCAGGCCCTGGCGCACTTCGCCGCGCAGGAACCAGCGCGTCAGGCTGCGCCACAGCGGCACGCGCGGCAGCAGGCCGGTCAGCACATTGGTAATGACGGGCAAGCGGCCCACCAGATTGAATTGCTGGAACACGAAACCGATGCCGGCGCGCGCGGAGCGCACGTCGCGGCTCAGGCGGCCGTCGCGCTGGATCATGCGACCATTGACGGCCACGCTACCCGCATCGCCAGCCACGAAGCCGGACAGATGGCGCAGCAGCGTCGACTTGCCCGAACCCGAGGCGCCCAGCAAGGCGACCATCTCGCCGTCGGCCACTTGCAGGTTCACACCGTCCAGCGCCTTGGCGCCTGCGTGGAAGCTCTTGCAGAGCCCTTGTACTTCGATGGCGTAAGTCATCGTTGAATCCCCATGGAATGTGTTCATGGCCGCATTCTGTTTTCGCGGCATGACAGCACGATGACCTGGGAATCGATTCATTTGGCGGAAAATAGGGACGCCGCAATGATCTGAAAGACGTTCGTCATAAATGGCCGGTTCCAGCCCGGCGCGCGCAGGTATATTGGAAACATCCCCCAACAGCCTGGCGTTCATCATGATCAAAGGTTCCTGCCTGTGCGGCCGAGTCGCCTACGAGATCAGCGGCCCGCTCACCGACGCCCTCAACTGCCATTGCACGATCTGCCGCAAAGCGCACGGCGCCGCGTTCCGCAGCCGGGCGACGGTCCAGGCCAAGGACTTTGCCTGGACTCGCGGCGAAAGCCACGTCACGTGGTACTGCTCGTCTCCGGGCAGCTATCGCGGCTTCTGCGAAGCCTGCGGCACGCCCTTGCTGACCCGCTTCGACCAGACTCCGGACGTCTACGGCCTGCCGCTGGGCCCGCTGGACGATGATCCGGGCATCAAGCCGGCCGCCCACTGCCATGTGGCCAGCAAGGCGCCCTGGTTCGACATCAGCGACGATCTGCCGCAATACCCCGATGCGTACGGCGCGATGGAAGAAGACCATCCGCAAGCGGTTACATAAAAATTCAACCGAATAGTTGAATTTCCTCGGAAGGGCAGACTATATTCAACCCCATGGTTGAATCAAATCCCTCCCCCGTCCTCGATGCCGTGTTTCGCGCGCTGGCCGATCCCACGCGCCGCGACATGCTGCGCAGCCTGGCTCAGGGCGAGCAGACCATAGGCGAGCTGGCGGCGCCCCACAGCATGAGTTTCGCGGGCGCCTCCAAGCATGTGCAGGCCCTGGAACGCGCCGGCCTGGTCCGGCGCTCCATCCGCGGCCGCACGCATGTATGCAGCCTCAATCCGGAACCCATGGCCGAGGCCATGCAGTGGCTGCGCTTCTATGAACAATTCTGGTCGGGCAAGCTGGGCGCACTGGAAGCCGCGCTCATCGCCAGCCGCCCCCCGGCCGCCTCTTCTGGAGAACAACATGAGTGATCACGGCGTCGTCCTGGACCCCACCTCCATCCGCTTCACGCGCATCCTGCCCGCCAGCGTCGACGAGGTCTGGGCCTTCCTCACCGAATCGGAAAAACGGGGCCGCTGGCTGGCGTCCGGCGACATGGAGCTGCGCGAAGGCGGCGGCGTCACGCTGCGCTTCATGCATGCGGACCTGTCCTCGGTGGCCGAGCCCGTGCCCGAAGCCTACAAGCCGTACGAAGGCGGCGTCACCACGCAAGGCATCGTCACGCGCTGCGAACCGCCGCGGTTGCTGGCGTTCACGTGGGGCGGCTCCCCTGGCCATCCTTCCGAAGTCACTTTCGAGCTGTCGCCCCAGGGCCAGGAAACGCGCCTGGTGCTGACGCACCGCAAGCTGTCCTCGCGCGATGGCATGGTGGATGTGGCCGGCGGCTGGCATGTGCATCTGGGCGTGCTCGAAGCCCGCCTGGCCGGCCGCGCTCCTGGCCCATTCTGGTCCGTTCTCGGCCGGGTGGAAGAAGAGTATCGGGAGCGGATCCCTTCTGGCCAGAGTCGTTGAGCAACAACTATCACGGCGCAGTGACAGATAAATACTGGCTAATCACTGCGCTTTGCAGTAACATAAGTCCGTGATTTTTCCGCAAAAACCGGGCTTCGGTCACTCTGCGTGCCAACCTGTACCCCCTGCGGGCATTGCTCCGGGCCAACCCAGGACGTGCCCGGCTTTGCCGGAACAACCCCGCCCCCGCCGGGCGCACCGCCAACCCAACCGTCGCGCGGCCCGGCTGCAACAGATCCATCCCGCTTCTTCCGGCGATTTGCGCAAAACGCGCCGCCGCGACCAAGCCGCGCACCGCGCACACATTACCCTTGCGGCGCGAGTATCCGTCATTTCAGACATCCGCTTCGGATGCCGTGGCCCTTACCCGCGCTTGCCCGGACGTTTTACGTTCAAACCGCTGGACCCGCTGTCTGGGTCCGACGCGCTTGCCGCCCTGTGCTGCAAGCCATGCCGCCGGCATGGCAGCGCGTATTGATAGGAGAAAAGAATGGCTAAAGAAGAACTCATCGAACTGGATGGCATCGTTGACGAAGTGCTGCCCGATAGCCGCTACCGCGTGAAGCTGGACAACGGCATCGAAGTCGGCGCCTACGCCTCCGGCCGCATCCGCAAGCACCGCATCCGTATCCTGGCGGGCGATCGCGTCACCCTGGAAATGTCGCCGTATGACCTGACCAAGGGCCGCATCAACTTCCGCCACAAGGACGAGCGCGGTCCCGCCCCCCAGCGTCCTCAGCAGTACCGCCGCTAAGCCAGGGCCACAGGGCCGGCCCCGCGCCGGCTCCCCTCTTTCGCGCCAGCCTTAAATCTGGACCGCGAAATGCCGTAATGCGTGGAGCGCCCGTTCATGAAAGAATGGCGCCCTCTGCCAGGCGCGACGCCGGCAGGATAGGCATGAAGCAAGATGGACCTGACACAAGATCTGCAAGCCGCCGCTGACCAGCTTGCCCTGGCGCGAAGAAAATTCGTCAAGGGCGAGGAAGGCCTGCGCCTGCTGCACCAGTCGCGCGAGGCCTTTATCAACAGCCTGCGCAATACCGGCCTGGCCTACGCCGACGCCAAGACCAAGTACGACAACTGCCTGGACGAACAGGAAGCCGAGCAGCTCCACGTGCGGCAGCAGATGGACTATGCGGAACGCGTGCACCAGCACGTGCTGCAGCTGATCGCGCAGCAAGCCGCCACGGCCTGAAGGCGCGCGGGCCGGACCCGCCGCGCTTCCTTCTTCCCGACGGGAATCAGGGCTTGAATGCCCCGATGAAGATGGCCGGATCGACGCGCGCGTCGTTCAGGCTGACGTTCCAGTGTAGATGCGGACCGGTCGCGCGGCCGGTCGCCCCCACCTTCCCCACCAGTCCGCCGCGCGGCACCTCGTCGCCGACGTTCACGTCGATGGCCGACATGTGGCAGAACATGCTGACGAAGCCCTGGCCATGGTCCAGGAACACCGTCTTGCCATTGAAGAAGTAATCCCCCACCAGCACCACCACGCCGGCGGCCGGCGCCTTGATCGGCGTACCCGCGGGCACGGCGAAATCCAGGCCTGAATGCGGATTGCGTTCCTCGCCATTGAAGAAGCGCCGCAGGCCGAACGGGCTGGACAGGCGGCCGCCGTTCACCGGCCGGTCCAGCAGCAGATTGCTGGGCGTGACGCCGGCCCGGTAGCCGCGGTTGGCCGCGGTCTGCTCGGCCAACTCGCGCTCGATGCGCGCCATGTCGTCAGGATTCGGATTGACCTGGCGCGGATTCTTCAGCGTGATGTGCTGGGCCTTGTATTCCTTGGCGCCAACCTTGAAGGACAGCGCGCGCTTGCCTTGCGCGTCCTTGACTTCCACCTGCTGTTCACCCGGCTTCACGCTGAGCGGAATGCCAACCACGGCAATCCATTGCTTGCCCTCTTCACGCACGACCAGTGCGCGCCGGCCCAGGAAGCTGACTTCGGGCGCGCGCTCGGCATTGCCCAGGCCCAGGACGGCGACGCCGCCAGGCACCGGAACATTGAGCTTGCGGGTGATGAAGCCGGTCTGCTGCGCGCGGGCGGGCAGCCCCAGGCAGAGAGCCGCTGCGGCCAGGCCCAGCCGCAGGACGTCGCGACGATGATGCACGGCGTTCACAGGCACAGGTTGGCGGGTTCGATAATGGTTTGGTCGCGGCGGGCGATGCGCGTGGACAGGCGCACGTCGGTCTTGCCCTTCCAGTGTATGGTCGTCAGCACGGCCTCCACGCCCAGGCTGTCTTCCTGGATCAATTCAAAGCCGTTGCGTACCGCCTTCTGCTGGAAGTTGATGCCCAGGTTCTTCCAGGATTCCGCGACGCAGGCCGTGTAGTCCTCGGGCGTGCGCTGGGTGGCGCCGTAAAAGACCGGATCGCGGTCGCGCACGTCTTTGACGTTGGCGCAGGCCGACAAGGCTGCCAGGACAGTAAGGGACAAAACAGTGCGGACCTTCATGGCGATGGGACTCTCGAGCGGTTTTTGGGGGGGTGAAAGGGGCGGCCAATATAACGCAGCGCTGGATCAAGCCTGCGGCGCGCGGCGGGCCGATTTGGGACGGAAGGCCGCGATGACTTCCGGCCGGGTCTCGGCGTACGGGCCGCCGATAAGATCGATGCAATAGGGAATGGCGGCGAAGATGCCCGGCACCAGCACGGCGCCGTCCTCGCCCTTCAGCCCTTCCAGCGTTTCGCGGATGGATTTCGGCTGGCCCGGCAGGTTGACGATCAGGGCGGCATGGTCGGGCGTTTCCCGAATGACCGCCACCTGGCGCGACAGGATGGCCGTGGGCACGAAGCGCAGGCTGATCTGGCGCATCTGCTCGCCGAAGCCGGGCATTTCCTTGGTGGCGACGGCAAGCGTCGCCTCGGGCGTGACGTCGCGGCGCGCCGGACCTGTGCCGCCGGTGGTCAGGACCAGATCGCAGCCGCAGCCGTCCACCAGCTCGATCAGCGTCTCGGAGATGCGCCCCGGCTCGTCGGGGATCAGCCGGTCCACCGCCTGCCAGGGTGAAACCAGGGCGGCGCCCAGCCATTCGCGCAGCGCGGGCAGCCCCAGGTCCTGGTAGGTGCCGCTGGAGGCGCGGTCGGAAACGGACACCAGGCCCACGATCAGTTCGTCGGGGTGCTTGCGGGCGATGCGGGTAGTGGCGGTCATGGGCTGCGCAATCTGGGTGAGGGGCATACGGGCGGCGCGGATGCGGCGGCGGGCGAGGTCAATCATGGAAATCCAGAAGAACCCCGCCACAGCGATGCTATCGCATTCTTTCCCTGCGGGAATCGCGGAGGCAGGCATCGCAGCGGCAGCGGGCCCTGTGGCAAAAAGGCGAATCGGCTTTGGCCCCGCTTTCCCGCGCTTGTTCCGGTCATGTCCGCTCGATAACATCCGCTAACAAACCTACCCCAATAGAGAGAGCCCCGCGCGGCATTGGTTCCCCATGTTCAAACGCACACTACGGCAGCATGCGCTGGCGGCCGCGCTGGCCCTGGCCGCGGCGGCTGCCGCCGGGTGGGGAGCCCTGCACTCCCTGGCGCTGAAAACGGAACCGGTGCCGGCGGCCGCGCCGGGCATCTACCTCCCCAACCTGGGCAATACGCTGCAGGAGCAGACGCGCAACCTGTCCCGCATGAGCCAGGCCTTGCGCACGGGCGACCGGCTGGTGATCCTGGGTTCGTCGGAGTTGACCAGCAACGACCTGCGTTTCGTGCCCTATCGCTACCTGGCTGACGAATTGCAGTTGCCCGTGCTGGCCTATGGCCATTCGGGCTTCCAGTCCCTGGGCATGCAGCTGGTGCTGGCGGCGATGGCCGAGGACCTGTCGCCGGCGTCGCGCGTGGTGGTGATGCTGTCGCCGGGCTGGTTCGACGGCGAGGGCGGACTGGGGCCGGACGAGTTCAAGGAACACGCCAATCCGCTGCTGCCCCGCCTGCTGCGGCAACCCGAGGGCCGGGCGGAGGTGGTCCGCTGGCTGCAGGCCAAGGGCGACGCGGGCGTCGCCTGGTCGATGGCGGCCGAGCAAGCCTACGTGTTCCGCCAACGCCTGGTCGACCTGTGGACGCCCGCCCATGCGGCGCCCGCCCCGGAGCGCGAACGCGAGGGGCCGCCCACGGCCGCCCGGGTGGTGGATTGGGAGGCGCTGGCGGCCCAGGCCCAGGGCGCCGAACAGGCCCTGATGGGCGGCAACCGCTACGCGGTGCGGGACGAGTTCTTCAATAAATACCTGCGCGGCATCCCCGAAGGCGGCAAGACCGCCTATCAGCCCCAGCCGCTGACCGGCCGCGATGAACTGCGCGAACTGGGCGCTCTGATGGCCTTGCTGCGCCAGCGCGACGTCAATGCGCTCTTTGTCATGCAGCCGCTGCATCCCCTGGTGTTCAAGGACCTGGACCGCTTCGGCCCGGTGCAGCGGGAAGTCGCGGCGCTGTGCCAGCGCTACGCCATGCGCTGCATGGACATGTACAGCGCACCCTTCGAAGTGGGGATGCTGCGCGACGTGCAGCACCTGGGAGAGCTGGGCTGGCTGCGCGTGAACCAGAAGATCGCGGAAGTTTTCTACCCATGAAGGATGGCCGGCAATGAAACGCACCCTGTGGCTGTGCCTGCTCTACCTGGGCGTCCTGGCGGTGATGGTGATCCAGGCGGATACCTCGGCGAATCTGGGCAAACCGATGGAAATCGAGTTCCAGTATTCGAAATTCTGACCCCGGGCGGGGTCCGCTGCCTGCTTTTGGTAGCCGCAAGCAACCAGTGACAGGTCACAAATCTGCAATAATCGGCTCCTCTCGCCGGAACCTCCCCCGCCTCCATGTTCGACCTCTTCCACGGCCTAGACCTCTGGGTTGGCCTCAGCCTTGCGCTGGCCCTGACATTCGTCCTGGCCTTCGAATTCATCAATGGATTCCATGACACGGCGAACGCCGTGGCCACGGTCATCTACACCAAGGCCATGCCGCCGCATCTGGCGGTGGTGCTTTCCGGCATCTTCAACTTCCTCGGCGTGCTGCTGGGCGGCGTGGGCGTGGCCTACGCCATCGTGCACCTGCTGCCGGTGGAACTGCTGATCAATGTGGACACCGGCCGCGGGCTGGCCATGGTGTTCGCCATGCTGGCGGCGGCCATCGCCTGGAACCTGGGCACCTGGTACTTCGGCATCCCGGCGTCCAGCTCGCACACGCTGATCGGTTCGATCCTGGGCGTGGGCCTGGCCAATGCGCTGATCACCGACCTGCCGCTGGCGGACGGCGTCAACTGGGGCAAAGCCATCGACATCGGCCTGTCCCTGGTGGTGTCGCCGGTGGCCGGCTTCCTGGTGGCGGGCGGCCTGCTGCTGGCGCTCAAGCGCTGGCTGCCGCTGTCGAAGATGCACAAGACGCCGGAACAGCGCCGCGCCCTCGACAACAAGAAGCATCCGCCCTTCTGGAACCGCCTGGTGCTGGTGCTGTCCGCCATGGGCGTGAGCTTCGTGCACGGCTCCAACGACGGCCAGAAAGGGATAGGCCTGATCATGCTGGTGCTGATCGGCATCGTGCCCGCCAACTTCGTGCTGGACACCAACAGCACCACCTACCAGATCGAGCGCACCCGCGACGCCGCCAACCACCTGAACGTGTTCTACCAGCGCAACGAAGCCATGCTGGGCGACTACCTGGCGCTCAAGCGCGTGGACGCGACCACCGAGCTGCCGCGCAACTTCCGCTGCGATCCCGAGCTGACCCTGCCGACCATCGCCGCGCTGCAAACCGATCTGCACGGCGTGTCCAATTACGCCGACCTGCCGGCCGAAAAGCGCATTTCCGTGCGCCGCTACCTGCTCTGCCTGGACGACACGGCCAAGAAGGTCGCGCGCATCGAAGGCCTGCCCGCGCGCGAACGCGCCGACCTGCAACGCCTGCGCGCCGACCTGACGGCCACCACCGAGTACGCCCCCTTCTGGGTGATCGTGGCGGTCGCCCTGGCGCTGGGCGCGGGCACCATGGTCGGCTGGCGCCGCGTGGTGCTGACGGTGGGCGAAAAGATCGGCAAGCAGGGCATGACCTATGCGCAGGGCATGTCCGCGCAGGTGACCGCCATGGGCGCCATCGGCATTGCCAACGTCTTCAGCCTGCCGGTTTCCACCACCCACGTGCTGTCCTCGGGCGTGGCCGGGACCATGATCGCCAACAAGAGCGGCCTGCAAGGCAGCACGGTGCGCAACATCCTGATGGCCTGGATCTTGACCCTGCCGGCCTCGATGCTGCTGGCCGCCGGCCTGTTCTGGATCGGCGTGCAGATCGCCGGCTGATGCTTGGCGGCCGTGCAGGCAATCTGCACGGCCGATGCAACACTCTGGCTACCCCGCCAGGCTTCCTCCCGGCATGGCCCGCGTCTACCATGACGCCATGGCTACCTCAAATCCCACCCTGCATTACATTTTCGACCCGCTCTGCGGCTGGTGCTACGGCGCCGCGCCGCTGGTGGAGGCGGCTCGCGCCGTGCCCGGCCTCGACATCGCGCTGCATGGCGGCGGCATGATGACGGGCGGCAATCGCCAACCGGTCACGGACAGGCTGCGCCGCTATGTCATGCCGCATGACGAACGCATCGCCGGCCTGACGGGCCAGCCCTTCGGCGACGACTACTACAACGGCCTGTTGCGCGATGAGGGCGCGGTATTCGATTCCGAGCCGCCCACCACCGCCATCCTGGCCGCGCAGGCGCTGGACAGCCGCGGACTGGACCTCCTCAAGCGCATCCAGCGCGCGCACTACGTGCAGGGCCTGCGTATCGCCGATCCGGCGGTGCTGGAATCCCTGGCGGCCGACATCGGCCTGGACCCGGTAGCCTTCCGCGCCGCCTATGCCGCCACCCAGGGGACCGAAACCGCCGCCCACATCGCCGCCAGCCGCAAGCTGCTGGCGCAGGTCGGCGGCAGCGGCTTTCCCACCCTGGCGCTGGAACGCGATGGCGTCTGCGAGATGCTGGAGCCCAGCCGCTACCTGGGCCGCCCCGAGGAATGGCAGGCGGACCTGAGCGCGCGCATCGGGCGCGGTTGAAACCTGCGGCGGCGCCTCAGGCTTCCTCGATGTCCCCGTCGCGCTGCAAGGCCCGGTGCATGGCCGGGCGATCACCCAGCCGTTCCGCATAGGCGGTGAACACAGGCGTCTCAGGCACGACTTTCACCTGCATCATGTACTGCAGGGTGCCGCCCAGCACGATGTCCACCGCCGAGAACTTCTCGCCCAGGAAAAACGGCCGCGCCTGCAAGACACGGGTCAACACCTGCTCGACCTCGTCGGCCGAGCCCCAGCCCAGCGCGCTGCCCGGGTGCGGGGTCTTGAAGGCGCGCTCGGCCATGGCGGGCTCGAACACGCCGGTGGAATACGCCAGCCAGGTCAGGTAGGGGCCGCGCAGCGGATCGCCCACCACTGGCCCCAGCCCGGCTTGGGGAAACAGATCGGTCAGATAGAGGGCGATGGCCGGCGTCTCGAAGACGGGCACGCCGTCATGCACCAGGGCCGGCACCTTACGGTGCGGATGGATGTCGATGTAGTCCGAGGGCATGTGGCCCGCGCCGTCGCTGCCGCGGATGGACACCATTTCGGTGTCGTAGGGCACGCCCAGTTCTTCAAGCAGCCAGAGTATCCGGAACGACCGCGAGCGCGGCGCATGATAAAGCGTAA
This sequence comes from Achromobacter sp., assembly GCF_036567245.1. Lineage (GTDB taxonomy): Bacteria > Pseudomonadota > Gammaproteobacteria > Burkholderiales > Burkholderiaceae_B > Achromobacter. Next base: position 13,607 of record NZ_DATCUY010000646.1, read on the forward strand.
GCATGGTCGGTCTCCATGGAAGTCCGACCATTTTGCTCCGCAGGCGTTACGCCGCCAAGGCCAGCAACACCCCGTATCCCGCCATGCCCAGCAGCACCGCGACGCCGGCGTTGCTGACCAGGCGCGCGGCCACGGCAGTCACGACCAGGCCGCCCACATAAGGGCCGATGTTCGCCGCCTGGTCGCCAGCGGCCAGCAGGTCGGGCACGATCACCGCCGCGGCAATCCCGGCCAGCAGCGACGGCCCCAAGGCGGCCAGCGCCGAGCCCTCGCGTGACAGGTGGCGCAGCAGGCGGCTGCGTTCGGACAGCATGAAAGGCAAGGCCCGCGTGAGATAGGTGATGACCGCCATGGCGATCACCGCGCCCCAGAAACCCAATCCGTCGGCATTCATGCGGACCTCCGCAGGCGATATGCGGCGCAGCCGATGACCGCGCCGGCCAGGATGGCCAGACTGGTATGGCCCAGCGCGGCCACGGCGCCGGCGCCGGCCACCGCGGCAATGATGGGCAGGCCCATGCCCCGCCTTGCACCCTGGCACACCAGGGCCATGAACAGCGCGGGCAGCGCGAAGCGCATCACCTGGGACAGCATGGGGTAATGGCGCTCCAGCCCGTCTCCCGCATAGACGCCGACGGCGGTCCCGGCGATCCAGGTCAGCCAGGCGCCCAGCCCCAGCGCGATCATCCAGCGCTGGCGGCCCGCGGGCGCCACGGCCTGCAAGCGGTTGAAGGCGGTGGCGAAGACCTCATCGGTCAGCAGGAAGGCGACCTTCAGGCGCTCATTCAGCGCCGCGGGCAGGAAGCGCGACAACAGCGGGCCGTACAGCAGATGGCGGGCGTTGAGCAGCGAGCACAGCGCCACCACCCATAGCCACGGGGTGCCGGCCTTGATGGAGGCGAGCAGCAGGAACTGGCTGGCGCCGGCGTAGACCAGCACGGAAATCAGCACCACTTGCAAGGGCGACAGGCCTGCCGCCACGCCGGCGATACCGAAAGTCACGGCCACCGGGAAGTAGCCGATCATGACGGGCAGGCAGGATTTCAGGCCATCGATGCGGGCGCCGCCCGCGACAGCGGGCGCGGGGGCAGGAGGTGTCTGCAAGGTATTTCGCTGGTCTCGTTCCACGGCCAGCTAGTTTACCCATCCGCGCGCCGCCGTTACTTGTCTTCCAGGCCCAGTGCGCGCAGTTGCGCCTTCAGGCGGCGGACTTCCTGGCTCAGGTCCAGGATCAGCGCCGCCGCGTCCAGGCCCGCGCCGTAATCCCGCAGCAGCCGGCGGGCATCCAGCGCGCGCTGCAGGTCGGCGCTGTAGAAGCGCCATTCGGCGGGCCCGTGGCCGCTGGTCGTGACGATGCCGACCTCGACCAGGCGCGCGACCCATTCGACTTCCTCGCCGCAGGCGCGGGCCAGATCGTCGGCGGAAAGCGGCCGGGACTTGCCCACGACGGTGGCGGTGGTGACGACTATTTTTTTCATGGTCATACCCCCAGATGACGCCGCGGATTGAAGGGCAGGTCCTGCTGCAGCTTGCGGTAGGCCTCCTTGGCCGCCTCGCTGTCAGCGGGCGGCAAGACCAGGTCCAGCACCAGATAGAGATCTCCCGGCGGATCGCCCGGGATGCCGCGGCCGCGCAGGCGCAGCTTGCGGCCATTGGCGGACCCGGGGGGGATCGAGACTTCGACCGTGCCACCCGGCGTGGGCGCATGCACGCCAGCGCCCAGCGCGGCTTCCCAAGGCGCCACCGGCAGCGTCATGTAGAGATCGCGGCCGTCGGCGCGGTAGCGCGGATGCGGCTTGAAGCGGACTTCCAGATAGAGGTCGCCGTTCTCGCCGCCGCCGTAGCCCGGCATGCCCTGCCCGGCCAGGCGGATGTACTGGCCCTCGCGCACGCCCGCGGGAATGCGCACGCTGAGCGTGCGGGTCTGCATGTGGGGGCGGCCCTGCTCGTCCATCTGCATGGAACGCAGGCTGATGTCGCGCGTGGCGCCCTTGAGCGCGTCTTCGAGGTCCACCTCGATCGCGGCGTGGTGGTCCTCGCCGCGCGCGCGGAACTCCTGCTGCTGCTGCGCCCCGCCCCGCCGGCTGCGGCCGCCGAACAGCGAGGAGAAGAACTCGCTGAACTGCGCCTCGTCGCCGGGCGCGGCGCCGCGGTGGAACTCGAAGCCTTCGTCCCAGCCGGGCGGCGGCTGGAAGCCGCCCTCGGGCGACACGCCAGCGGCCAGATTGTCGTAGGCCAGGCGCTTTTCCTTGTCGCGCAGCACGTCATAGGCTTCGTTGACGTCGCGCATGCGCGTCTCGGCGTCGCTTTCCTTGCTGACGTCGGGATGATACTTGCGGGCGAGCTTGCGGTAGGCGCGCCGGATGTCGTCTTCGGAGGCCTCCCGCTCCACCCCCAGAATGCTGTAGTAGTCCTTGAACTCCATGTGCAGCCCTTGGCAAAGCGTTGCAGCCGCCTCCGGTTGCGCCGGATCCGGCCTGGGATATCAAGAAGATAGGGGTTATGGAGCGATTTTTCAATGCGCCAGGTCAGGCCTGTCCCCGGCCTGGCGTAGTATCTGTTTTTTAAACGGGGCGATTCCGCCCGGTCCATGACGCAGGATTCACGATGAAGATGAGCAACATCCCCTTCGGCACCACCGACTGGTCCGAGGTGGAACGCACCGAACATGCTGGCGACACCGGCATGGCCTATTGGCGCACCCGCCAGTTCGGCGACCTGCGCGTGCGCATGGTCGAATACACGCCCGGCTATCTGGCTGACCACTGGTGCAGCAAAGGCCACATCCTGTTCTGCCTCGAAGGCGAACTGCACACCGAGCTGGAAGATGGCCGGCAGTTCGTGCTGACGCCCGGCATGAGCTACCAGGTCGCGGATCAGGCCGAGCCGCACCGCTCGTCCACCGCCGTCGGCGCCAAGCTCTTCATCGTCGACTGAGGCCCCGGCGCGACAGGCCAGCCGCAGATGCGTTACGCTTTTAAGTAGTAGCCGCGGCCCGCCGCCGCGGCGCATGCCATTACCCGTCTGACCGGAGACTAGATTTGGGCGCCCCGCTTACGCTATTCGTCGATTCCCTGTTCCTCAGTCCCTACGCCATGTCGGCCTATGTGGCGCTGACCGAAAAACAGCTGCCGTTCGAGGTGCGCCCCATCGACCTGGAAGCGGGTGAACAGCGCATGCAGCCCTACCAGAGCCGCGCGCTGACCTCCCGGGTGCCGGCGTTGACGCACGCGGACTTCAGCCTGACCGAGTCCAGCGCCATCACCGAATACCTGGAAGACGCCTTCCCCGCTCCGGCACACGCCGCGCTGTATCCGCGCGACCTCCAGCAGCGCGCCCGCGCCCGCCAGCTGCAGGCCTGGCTGCGCAGCGACCTGGGTGCCTTGCGCCAGGAACGGCCGACCGAAACGGTGTTCTACGGCGCTGCCGGACTGCCGCTGTCGGACGCGGCCCATGCCGCCGCGGCCAAGCTCATCCACGTGGGCACCCATCTGGTGGGCACGGGCCGGACCTCGCTGTTCGATGAATGGAGCATCGCGGATACGGACCTCGCCGTGATGCTCAAGCGCCTGTTCCAGGACGATCTGCCCGACGCGCTGCGCGCCTATGCCGACGCCCAGTGGCTGCGCCCCTCCGTCCAGAAATGGCTGGAGCACAACGCCGCCGCGCGCGCCTGACCCGACCAGGAGCCGCGATGCAACTGCTGGATCACGTCTCCATCGCCGTTTCCCGCCTGGACACCGCCCGGCCCTTCTACGACGCCATCATGCAGGCGCTAGGCGCGGCCAAGGTCTATGACCGCCCCGACGCGCTCGGCTACGGCGAACGCTGCCGGGCCGGCCACAGCCAGCACAGCTATCTGTCCGTGTTCGCCGATGACGCCGCCGCTGCCCCGGCCGCGCGCCGCCACTGGTGCTTCAAGGCGCCCAGCCGCGCCGCGGTCGACGCATTCCATGCCGCCGGTCTGGCCCATGAGGGGCGCGATGACGGCGTCCCGGGCCTGCGCGAGCACTACCACCCGCATTACTACGCCGCCTTTCTGCTGGACCCGTCGGGCAACCGCATCGAGGCGGTGTGCCACGACGCTATTTGAGCCTGCGCCCGCTCGCCCGACTCTAATGGGGACGGGTAGATTCGTCCTGTTTGACCTGCGTCAATCCCCATGATGTTGCACCGCAACATCAGTTGCGGTGTAATGGGGAGGTCAACTCGGCCGGTTCCACTCGGAATCGGCGCGGCGGTTTGCCGCCGCAAGCAACCTACAGGAGATCGCCATGGCCGGATCTGGCAACGATCGCGTACCCGCCCCACTCTTCAACCCCTGGACCGCCGCCTACGAATACGCAGTGGACGCCTGGCAGCGCGGCGTGCTTTACGCCGATGTCATGCGCCAGCGCGGCAACCAGTACCACGAGCACATGGCCAAGCGCGCCCCGAATGTGCTGAGCATGGAATCCGAACTGGTACTGGACGGCCGCTGTCTGCCGCGTCCCGTCAACTATGGCCTGCTGCGCATCAAACCGCCGGAAGGCGTGGAAACCGATCCCATCAAGCGGCCCTTCCTGGTGGTGGATCCGCGCGCCGGACACGGCCCCGGCATCGGCGGCTTCAAGCCCGAGAGCGAGATCGGCGTGGCGCTGCGCGCCGGCCACCCCTGCTACTTCGCCACCTTCCTGCCGCAGCCCATGCCGACCCAGACCGTCGAAGACGTGATGATGGCCGAGGCGCGCTTCCTGGAAGAAATCATCGCGCTGCACCCCAACGCCGAAGGCAAGCCGGTGGTGGTGGCCAATTGCCAGGCAGGCTGGCAGATCATGATGACCGCTGCGGTGCGGCCCGAACTGTTCGGCCCCATCATCGTGGCGGGCGCGCCGCTGTCCTACTGGGCCGGCTGGCGCGGCATGAATCCCATGCGCTACGCCGGCGGCCTCCTGGGCGGCAGCTGGCTCACCGCCATGACCAGCGACCTGGGCGACGGCAAATTCGACGGCGCCTGGCTGGTGCAGAACTTCGAGAACCTGAATCCGGCCAACACGCTGTGGTCCAAGCAGTACAACCTGTACGCCAACGTCGACACCGAGGCCAAACGCTACCTGAGCTTCGAGAAATGGTGGGGCGGCCATGTCTTCCTGAACGGCCCGGAAATCCAGTACATCGTCGATAACCTGTTCGTGGGCAACCGCCTGGCCACCGCCGGCCTGGTGACCTCGGACGGCATCCGCATCGACCTGCGCAACATCCGCTCGCCCATCGTGGTGTTCTGCTCCAAGGGCGACAACATCACGCCCCCGCCGCAGGCGCTGGGCTGGATCCCCGACCTGTACCAGGACGAATCCGAAGTGCTGGCGCATGGCCAGACCATCGTCTATGCCGTGCATGAAAGCATCGGCCACCTGGGCATCTTCGTGTCCGGCAGCGTGGCGCGCAAGGAGCACCAGGAGTTCACCTCCAACATCGATATGATCGACGTGCTGCCGCCGGGCATCTATCAGGCGGAAATCGCCGACAAGACGCCCGACACGCCCAACGCCGACCTGGCCTACGGCAACTACGTGCTGTCGTTCGAGCAGCGCAGCCTGGACGACGTGCGCGCCATCGTCGAGCGCAACGAAGAGGACGACCGCCGCTTCGCCGCCGTCGCCCGCATTTCCGACATCAACCTGGGCATATATCGCAGCTTCGTGCAGCCCTGGCTGCGCGCGCTGGTGACGCCCCAGTCGGCGGAATGGTCGCAGCGCCTGCATCCGCTGCGCCTGCCCTATGAGCTGATTTCCGACCGCAATCCCGCCATTGCGCCCATCGCGCAGGTCGCCGAACAGGTGCGCGAGCATCGCCAGCCGGCCTCGCCCGCCAACCCCTTCCTGATGGCCCAGGAAATGTTCTCGAACCTGGTCGAGACCAGCCTGAACATCTGGCAGGAACTGCGCGATTCCGCCGACGAGCGCACCTTCATGGGCGTGTACGGCTCGCCCCTGGTGCAGGACCTGGCCGGCCTGGGCGCGCGCTCCGGCCCGCCGCGCAAGCACCCGGGCGTATCGCCCGAGCACCGCCGCTTCATGGAAGAGCGCGCCGCCGAACTGCGCTCGCTGATGCTGGAAGGCGGCCTGCGCGTCGCCGCGATCCGCATGCTGCTGTACGTGTCGGGCGCCGAAGGCGGCCTGGACGAACGCAGCTACGCGCTGATCCGCAAGATGCGCGCCGAATCCGACACCGCGCTGTCGCTGCAGGAATTCAAGGACATCATCCGCGACCAGGCCTTGATGATGACCCTGGACGCGGCCGGCGCCATCCAGGCCATCCCGCACCTGCTGGAGCATGCGCCCGCAGCCGCGATCCGCGAAACGCTGGACACCATGAAGCACGTGCTGGAAGCCGCCGAGCCTCTGAGCGAAGCCGCCCGCATCAGCCTGGACGAAATGGAACGCCTCTTCGAGTACGCCGAGCGCCGCGCGCAGAAGCGCGACGAAGCGCTGCAACCCGCGCCCCGCAAGGCGCCAGCCGTTGCGCGCAAATC
>NZ_DATCUY010000647.1:0-6183 GCF_036567245.1 Achromobacter sp.
CGGGTGGACCTGCGCGGCGCGCTTGCGGGCGCCGCCGGGCTGGCTCTGATCCTGGTGCCTGTGATGGAGGGCCGAGAGCACGGCTGGCCCTGGTGGTCGTTTGCCGGGCCTGTGCTGGCACTGGGGGTGTTGGCGTACTTCGTCCGCTATGAAAAGACGCTGGCCCGGTACGGTGGCGTGCCTGTGCTGGATATGCGGCTGTTTGCCAATCGGCCATTCGTGGCTGGCATAGGCGCGGTGTTTTTCTTTTTTTCCGCGATCAGCTCGTTCTTCTTCGCGCTGACGCTGCTATTGCAGTTCGGGCTCGGATTGGAGCCGCTGATGGCGGGCGCAGTGTTCACGCCTTCGGCACTGGCATTCTTTGGCGCTTCGCTTGCCGGGCCCAAGCTGGCGGCTCGCTATGGGCGCGGGGCGCTGCTGTTCGGTGTGCTGGTCTTCACGGCGGGCTTGGGGCTGTCCGCGATCACCGCGGCGACGCAACCCCAGAACCTGACGTTGCTGGTGGCATCGCTGCTGCTCAATGGCGCGGGACAAGGACTCGTGATCCCGCTGGCATTCAATGCCATTCTTGGCTCGGTGCAAGAGGAACAGGCGGGCATGGCCTCCGGGATGCTCAGCACCTTGCAAGTCGTCGGGACTTCCACCGGCGTCGCGGTGGTGGGTGGCGTCATATATACGGTGCTCGAGTCCGCGGGGAATTTGTCCGCAGGCGATGGCGCATCGATCTATGGGCGGGCGCTGGCGGCGGCCATGTTCTACAACATGGCTGCTGCGCTGCTCAGCCTGGTCTTTTTCAGCATGGCGACGCGCCGATAGCCGGTGTACTTGAACATGGCCTGGATCAGTCGCTCCTGGCCCGGGTCTACGCCCGGAATGCCGCAAATCCGTCCCAACACTCGCGCGTAAAGTCATACAGCGCGTCCTGCGCCGTCAAGGGCGTGCGCCCCGCCAGCCGGGCCAGCGCATAGTGGCCCTGGCGCTGCGGATCGGACGGGATCGGCACTTCGACCAGCAGCCCGGCTTCCTGCTGCCGGCGCGTGACGCAGATCACGCCCAGCAGCAGCGCGTCCGAGCGCAGCGTCAGCTCGATCAGCGCGTCCAGGTTTTCGCAACGGTGGGTGACCATCTGTTCGGGCGCGCCGCCCGGCCCCAGCGTTTCCGCCAGCCGCAGCGAGACTTCGGCGCTGAGCGTGCTGGAGGCCACGGGGTACTGGCGGACCTGTTCTATGCCTGGCCGCCTGTAGGCAAGAATGGGATGGCCCTTGCGGCAGACCAGGCCGGCCCGCAAGGGAGGCAAAGGGCGGGTTTCCAGGTCGGTCGCGTCATACAGCATGCGCGCGTCGCAGACCATGGCATGGATGCGTTCGGTACGCAGCATTTCCAGCAGGGCGGCCGTGGCGCCCAGCTCGACCCCGACGCGCACCTGGGGATGGCGCCCGGCCATGTGGGTCAGGAAGGGCGACAGCAGCAGGGACGCGGGCGCCGGGCTCAGCCCGATGGACAGCGCGCCCGATTCGCCGCTGTGCAGGGCTTTCAGTTCGCGCTGCAGTTCCGCTTCTTCGAAGCGCATGCGGCGCGCGCGTTCGGCCACGCAGGCGCCGTAGGGCGTCAGGCGCACGCGGCGGGTGCCGCGGTCCAGCAGGGGCAGGCCGAGTTCGGCTTCGAGTGCCTGGATGCTGCGGCTGAGCGCCGGTTGCGACAAGTTGACCGCCTCCGCGGCGCGCGAATAGGTGCCGTGTTCGACCACCGCCAGCAGGTGCTTGAGTTTCTGGAAATCCATGTTCAGACCGCATAAATACTATGAAATAAATGCATTGGAATTATAGAAGGGCTGTTCGTATGATGGTCCGCAGACGGCGCCCGCAGAGACGCCGCAAAACCGCGTCCGGGAGTCGCACCGCGGCGCGGCTCGACAAATACGGAGACAGATTCGAATGAAGCAGCACTTGTTGTCGGCCGCCATCCTGGCAGCCTGCGCAGCCATGGGCGCCCAAGCCCAGGCCCAGGAAATCCAGCAAAATTCCCAGAAGCAGGCCGAGGCCGCGGCGCGTCCGGCGGGCGCGGCCAGCGGGCAGGTCACGATACGGCGCGACGGCTATGGCATGCCGCATGTGTACGCCAATACCGTGTACGGCATCTTCTACGGCTATGGCTATGCGGTGGCGCAGGACCGTCTGTTCCAGATGGAGATGGCGCGGCGCAGTACCCAGGGCCGCGTGGCCGAGGTGCTGGGCCAGCCCATGGTGGCCTTCGATAAATCCATCCGCGGCAACTTTTCGCCCGAGCGCATCCAGCGCCAGTTGGCCGCGCTGCCGGCATCCGAGCGCCAGATCCTGGATGGCTACGCGGCCGGCATGAACGCCTGGATCGCGCGGGTGCGCGCCGAGCCCGGCAGCCTGATGCCCAAGGAATTCAATGACCTGCGCTTCCAGCCTGCGGACTGGACGGCCTATGACGTGGCGATGGTGTTCGTGGGCACCATGGCCAACCGCTTTTCCGACGCCAATAGCGAGATCGACAACCTGGCGCTGCTAACCGCCTTGAAAGACAAGCACGGCGACGCGCGCGCCATGCAGATCTTCAACCAGCTGCGCTGGCTGACCGACAGCCGTGCGCCTACCACCGTGCCCGAGGAAGAGGGCGTGTACCGGCCCGATGGCGCCCGGCCGCCCGCCAAGATTTCCTATGCGCTGCCGCGCTACGACGGCACGTCGCCCATGCTGGAACGCGTGGCGCGCGATCCGCAGACGCGCGGTGTGCTGGACGAGGCGCCCGCGGCCGTGCCGGCGCGGCTGCTGGCGCAGTTCGCGGAATCGGGGCAGCCCGGCATCGCCGGCTTTCCGACCACCAGCAATATGTGGATCGTGGGCCGCGACCACGCCAAGGACGCCCGCTCCATTCTGCTGAACGGGCCGCAGTTCGGCTGGTGGAATCCGGCCTACACCTATGGCATCGGCCTGCACGGCGCGGGCTTCGACGTGGTCGGCAACACGCCGTTCGCCTATCCCAGCATCCTGTTCGGCCATAACGCGCATGTGACCTGGGGTTCGACCGCGGGCTTTGGCGACGACGTCGACATCTACGCCGAGAAGCTCGATCCGAACGACCGTACCCGCTACTTCCACGACGGCGTCTGGAAGACGATGGAAAAGCGCACCGAGCTCATCGAGGTCAAGGACGCGCAGCCGGTGATGATGGACGTGTACCGCACGGTGCATGGCATCGTCACCAAGTTCGACGACAAGCAGCACGTGGCCTACGCCAAGGCGCGCGCCTGGGAAGGCTATGAACTGCAATCGCTGATGGCCTGGACCCACAAGGCGCAGTCGCGCAACTGGGACCAGTGGAAGACCCAGGCGGCGCGCCACGCGCTGACCATCAATTGGTATTACGCGGACGACAAGGGCAATATCGGCTACGCGCACACCGGTTTCTATCCCAAGCGCCGCCCGGGCCATGATCCGCGCCTGCCCGTGCCCGGCACCGGCGAGATGGATTGGCTAGGCATGCTGCCGTTCTCGACCAACCCGCAGGTCTACAACCCGCGCCAGGGCTTCATCGCCAACTGGAACAACCAGCCCATGCGCGGCTATCCGTCCACCGACCTGTTCGCCATCGTGTGGGGCCAGGCGGACCGCTACGCCGAGATCGAGACCCGCCTGAAAGCCATGACGGCTCATGGCGGCAAGATCAGCGCCCAGCAGATGTGGGACCTGATCCGCACCACCAGCTATGCCGACGTGAACCGCCGCCACTTCCTGCCGTTCCTGCAGCAGGCGGTGCAGGGGCTGCCTGCCGACGATGCGCGGGCGCAGCTGGTGGCGGGGCTGGCGTCCTGGGACGGCATGGGCACGAGCGACAAGCAGGCAGGCTATTACGACAACGCCGGTCCGGCCGTGATGGACGCCTGGCTGCGCGCCATGCTCAAGCGTACGCTGGCGGACGAGATGCCCGCCGATTTCTTCAAGTGGTATAGCGCCACCGGCTATCCGACGCAGGCGGCGCCCGCCACCGGTTCGGTCAACCTGACGGTGGGAGTGAAGGTGCTGTTCAACGCGCTGGCCGGCCGCGATGCGGGCGTGCCGCAGCAGTACGACTTCTTCAATGGCCAGCGGCCGCAGGACCTGACCCTGGCCGCGCTGGACGATGCCTTGGCGGCCTTGCGGAAGGCCTACGGCCAGGACCGCGCAAGCTGGCGCATCCCTGCGCCGCCCATGGTGTTCGCGCCCAAGAACTTCCTGGGCGTGCCGCAGGCGGACGACAAGGCGGTGCTGAGTTTCCCGGCCACGCAGAACCGCGGCACCGAGAACAACATGACCGTGTTCGACGGCCGCGGCGTGCGCGCGGTGGACGTGGTGGCGCCGGGGCAGAGCGGCTTCGTCGCCCCGGACGGCACGCCGTCGGTCCACACCCGCGACCAGTTCGACCTTTACAGCAGTTTCGGCAGCAAGCGGGTCTGGTTCACGGATGCGGAAGTGCGCGCCAATGCTAAGTCGGTAGAGACGTTGCGCTACTGACGGCGTAGCCGCCCTGGTGGCTGGCCAGCCGCGCATAGACCCCTTGCCGTTTGAGCAATTGGTCGTGCGTGCCGGCCTCCGCCAGCGTGCCGCGTTCCAGCACCAGGATCAGGTCGGCATCGCGGATCGTCGACAGGCGATGCGCGATGACCAGCGTGGTCCGGTACTGCATCAGCACGTCCAGGGCGCCGCGCACCTGCATTTCGGACAAGGTGTCGAGGTGCGAGGTGGCTTCGTCCAGGATCAGTACGGGCGCGTTCTTCAGGAAGGCGCGGGCAATCGAGATGCGTTGGCGCTGGCCGCCGGACAGCTGCATGCCGCGTTCGCCCACGCGCGTCGCCAGGCCTTCCGGCAAGGCGCGCACGAAGTCCGACAGCGCCGCCTGTTCCAGCGCGCGCGCCAGGTCCTCGGGGCTGGCCTCGGGCCGCGCCAGCCGGATGTTGCCTTCCAGCGTGTCGTTGAACAGATAGGTATCTTGCGTCACCAGCGCGACGCGTTCGCGCAGGCCGTCCAGCTGCAGTTCGCGCAGGTCCACGCCATCCAGCTTGACCTGACCCGCTTGCGGATCCCAGAAGCGCAGCAACAGGCTGGCTACCGTGCTCTTGCCGGCGCCGGACGCGCCGACCACGGCCACGGTGGTGCCGGCTGGCACCTTGAAGCTCAGGTCTTGCAGGGTGGGGGCGCTTTTGCCCGGATAGGCGAAGCTGACGTGATCGAAGGCCAGCGACAGGCCATGGGCGGAAACCGGCGCCGGCAGGGGCCCGTCGGTCACGGGCTCGGGTTCGTTGGCGACCACGTGCAGGCGGCGGGTGGCGGCGATGGTGTCGGCCAGTTGCCGGCTGACCTGCGAGATCTCGGACACCGGCAGGAAGGTCGCCAGGGCGATCAGCACCAGCAGCGGCAGCATGCCCGCCGACAGCGCGCCGGCCGATACTTGCAGTGCGCCCACGACCGCGACGGCCAGGCCGCCCAGGCCCATGGCGATCTCGAAGCCCGCGGTCTGGCGCGACAGGTCGTCCAGGATGTCCAGGCGGCGCGTGCGGTAGCGGTCCGCCACGCGCAGGAATTCATCGCGGCGGCGGCCGGTGGCCTGGAAGGCGGTCAGATCGGCCAGGCCCTGGATGGTGTCGGTGGTGTGCGCGCTCATTTCGCCCAGCGCTTCGCGCGCCTTGTCGCCCAGCGCGTCGACCTTGCGGCGTCCGCGTACCGGCGACACCAGGGCATAGGCCAGGAAAGGCAGCAGCGCCAACGCCACCGGCCAGCTGTAGACGCCCAGGAAACCCAGCACCGATAGCGGCACCAGCACCGAGACGATGGCCGGGGCGATGGTGTGGGCGTAGAAGTACTCCACCATTTCCACGTCCTGGGTGGCCAGCGCCACCAGGTCGCCGGAGCGGCGCTGCAACAGGTAGGCCGGCGCCAGGCGCTCCAGCTTGTCGTAGAGCTTGACCCGCATGTCGGCCAGCAACTGGTACGCCATGGCGTGCGCCAGCCAGGACTCGAGCCAGTGGAACAGCGCGGCCAGCGGCGCGGCGACCAGCAGGCCCGCGATCAGGGCCGAGTAGTCGCGGCCGTCGCGGATGGCCGCGACGATCAGCGCGCTGAACACGCCCACGCCGATGTAGGCCGCGACCCGCGCCACGCCCAGCAGGATGGTGGCCGTGAG
>NZ_DATCUY010000648.1:0-1507 GCF_036567245.1 Achromobacter sp.
GAACTGTGGTCGGAGACCAAGGACGAGCAGTTTTTCCGCATATCGTGCCTGTTCCGGCCGTGGCCCAGCCGCGGCGAAGTCGTCATGCTGACCGGCCACCTGGCCGAGAACGAACTGCGCGGCGGCCTCACCTTCATCGAGCGCGCCCTCGGCGTCGAGAAGGCGCGCGAGTTCTACGAGCAGGAAAGCGGCGCCGCCCTGAGCCAGTCCGAACTAGCCCGCCGCCTGGCCGCCGATGGCTTCCCGGTCCAGCAGTCGCACATCAGCCGCATGAACGACGCGGTGCGCTATCTGCTGCCGGCAATCCCCGCCGTGCTCTATGGCGGCCTCGGCCGCCACCAGGTCGAACGCCTGTCGGTCATGCGCAAGGCCTGCATGTTCGCGTGGGAGCGCTACGCCAAGGGCCGCACGCTGGTTCAGGACTTCGACGAGTTCTTCCAGGAAGTCTTGTCGCAGTTTGATGTGCAGGCCGACGAGTTCTCCGCGCAGCGCGTACAGGACGAGCTGATCGGTCAGATGGCCGAGCTGCTGGGCGTCGATTACGACGTGCTCGCGCTGGACATGACCGAATCCGAGAGCCGCCAGCGCGCTCTGGTCAGCGATCCGACGCCATCCTCGACGCCGCCCGCCTTGCCGGAGCCTGGGGTTATCGCGCGCCCACCTGCCAACGCCTCGCCGCCCACCACAGGGCCAGCACCGACAGCGCAGCCTGCAAGCCCTGCGTCTCCCACCTCAACGCGCGAGAGCGACGCAGATGCCAACGAGGCGGGCACGGCCAGTCCGACAGCGGACGACCACCTGCTTCAGAAGCACATCGTCTCACCGGCGCCAACGACCGAACGGCTTCAGTCCATCCAGCGCATGGTCGCCGACCAGTTGGGCGATGCGCTGCCGCCTGACTTCTCGGCGAACGTCTTGCAGTCCATCCCCGTACAGGCCGGCGGGCTCTATCCGATCTCTGATGTCTGGTACATCGACGCGAGCCTGGACACGCCCGAGCGCCTGCGCATCCACGTCGCGCAGTTCGCCCGCGAGATCGCGGACGAGGCCCGCCTGGACGAGTGCATCGATGACCGTCCAGACGGCATCGGTTTCGCCTGCCGTGCCTACGCCCAGGACCCGGGGCCGCTGGGTCGTGCCGTTCTGGCGCTGCTGGCATGCCTGTCCGGTCAGCAGCCCGCCGACGTCCGCCTGGACAACGGGCAATTCGTCATCGACCTGTCGGCGCTGCTGCACGGACAAGGCGACGCAACCCGGCGACTGAGCGACACCGCACTGGTCAAGTTGTTCCGGCTGCTGCGGCTGGCCCGCCGTCTGCTCGACCTGGACGCCGGCGCTGCGGACGCTGGAACGTAAGCGAGGGAGGCCAGCATGTCCGCACCACACCCACTCAACCAGGCCGTCATCGCCCAGGCCCTCTATGACCTGCGCAATGGGCAACTGCGCCGCTGCAAGCTGATGGGGTTTGGCGAGGAAGAGCTGGACGCCCTCAAGCATCCCGCGCTGA
>NZ_DATCUY010000649.1:0-4222 GCF_036567245.1 Achromobacter sp.
CGCGGCGGACGAGGCCCTGGCTCAGGCGCTGCAGTGGGGCACGGCCGCGCTGTGCGCGCATGCGGCGGGCGCGATGGAGCGGCTGCTGGAGATCACCGTCGACTATCTCAAGGCGCGCAAGCAGTTCGGCCAGCCGCTGGCCTCGTTTCAGGCCTTGCAGCATCGCCTGGCGGAGATGCTGGTGGCCAAGGAACTGGCTTTGTCGATGGCCTATGTGGCGGTGGCGGCCTTGACCGAACCCGACGCCGCCCAGCGCCGCCGCATGATCGCGTCGGCCAAGCTGGAGGCCGCGCGCGCCGGACGCCTGGTGGCGCAGATGGCGGTGCAGTTGCATGGCGGCATGGGCATGACCGACGAACTGGATGTGGGCGACTACTTCAAGCGGCTCACCGTCGTGGATCAGTTGCTGGGCGATACGGCCGAGCAATTGGCCGTGCTGGAGGAACTGGCATGAGCGGGGTTGCGGCAGCACAGACCGACGATGGCGGCTACACCCAGATCCGCTTCACGCTGCAGCGGGGCGTGGGTGTCATCATCCTGAACCGGCCCGACCGGCTGAATAGCTTCACGGAAGTGATGCATGCCGAACTGGCGCGAGCGCTGGACGTGATGGAGGCCGACAGCGGACTGCGCGGGCTGATCGTCACTGGCGCGGGACGGGGTTTTTGCGCGGGTCAGGATCTCGGTGAACGCAAGCCGGCAGAGGACGGCGCGCGCCGCGATCTGAGCCTCATCCTGGAGCAGTGCTACCGGCCGCTGATCAGCCGGTTGCGGGCCTTGCCCGTGCCGGTGGTGTGCGTGATGAACGGCGTCGCGGCCGGGGCAGGCGCCAGCCTGGCGCTGGCTTGCGATGTGGTGTTCGCGGTGGAGTCGGCGCGCTTCATCCAGGCCTTCAGCAAGATCGGCTTGCTGCCGGATGCCGGCGGCACCTGGTTCCTGCCGCGGCTGGTGGGTTCCGCCCGGGCCATGGGCGCCGCATTGTTCGGCGAGGCGTTGAGCGCCAGGCAGGCGGAAGCGTGGGGGCTGATCTGGCGCGTGGTGCCGGACACGGCGCTGGCGGACACGCTGGCGCAAGTCAACGATACGCTGGCGGCCGGTCCTACCCGCGCCTATGCGGCCACCAAGGCCGCGCTGCACGCCTCCAGCGGCAACACGCTGGCGCAGCAGTTCGACCTGGAGTGCCGTCTACAGCGCGAACTTGGCTACACCGACGATTACCTGGAAGGCATGCGGGCGTTCGCGCAAAAGCGCCCGCCGGCATTCACCGGCACTTGAGGTCTGCGGGCGGCCTTCAGGGCGCCCGCGCCGCCTGGATCTGTTCGATGAGTTGGCGCGCGCAGCCTGGCAGGGCGTCGATGTCGCGCACCAGCAACTTGCGTTCGCGCACCACCCAGGGTTCGTCCAGCTCGACCACGCGCAGCTTCATGTCGGCGCCATAGCGCCGTGCCGCGGAGTCGGGGATGACGCCGATGCCGACGCCAGCCTGCACCATCCGGCAGATGGAATCGAAGCTGTAGAGCTGGATGCGCTGGGGCAGGCGCTGGCCAACCTGTTCCAGCTGGTCGCGCAGGAAGGCGACCAGGGTGGAGCCTTCGTGCATGGTGATGAAGGGATAGCGTACCGCCTCGGCCAGCTTGACCTTCTCCTGGTCCTGTAGCGGATGGCCGTTGGGCACCACCAGCACCAGCCGGTCGGTGCTGAAGTGGATGGTCTGCAGATCGGGAGCGTCCACCGGGCCGGCCACGATGCCCAGGTCGGTGGTGCCGTCCAGCACGCCGCGCACGATGTCGCGGGTCAGGCGTTCCTGCAGGTCCACGGTGACGCCGGGGTGGGCGGACAGGAATTGCGCCAGGATGTCCGGCATGAATTCCGTGACCGCCGTGGTGTTGGCGAAGATGCGGATGTGGCCGGCGTCGCCGTCCGCCTGTTCCTGGAAGTCATGTTTCAGGTGGTCTACCTGGCGCATGATGACCCGCGCGTGCTGCAACAGCTTCTGGCCCGCGGGCGTGATTTCCACGCCGCGGCTGTCGCGGTACAGGAGGCGGGTATTGAGCTGGTTCTCCAGTGCCTTGATGCGCACGCTGACTGCCGCCAGGGACAGGTGCGCCCGCTTGGCCGCCTGGGTCAGGCTGGGGGATTCGGCGATGTGGATGAACAGGCGTAGGTCGGCGAGGTCGAAGTGCATGGCCCATATTTTACGGCGCGAGGCGGCGGGCCGGGAGGCGGGGGGCGATTCAGGCAGAGCAAACCCCTCCTTGAGCAAAAACGAATTCACAAGCGGGACGGCTTGCGGGCATGCTTCAGTCTGTAAAAACCCCAGCAGAGGATATCGGCATGACATCTACAGATCCGGCCGCGTGGATCGGCAGCGGCGAACGCAAGACGGACGCCATGGACCCTGGCCATGCCGCGCGCATCGCGGCCACTCTGGGAGGCCCCGCGCCAGCCCAGGGCGATGCCTTGCCGCCGCTGTGGCAATGGGCGTTCTTCATCTCCACGGTGGACATGGACGGGCTGGGGACGGATGGCCATCCGGCGCGCGGCGGCTTCCTGCCGCCGGCCCAGGACCGCAACCGCATGTGGGCCGGCGGCAGGGTGGAATTCCGCCGGCCTCTGAAGGTCGGTGTGCCTGCGGAGCGGGAGTCCAGCGTGATCGACGTCAAGGAAAAATCGGGCCGCACCGGCGCGCTGCTGTTCGTGACGGTGCGGCATGAATTCCGCCAGGAAGGCGAAGTGGCCATCCACGAAGAGCAGGACATCGTCTACCGCCAGCCGTCGCCGCCCAAGCTCAGCGGCAGCGAGCCCGCGCCGCAGGCGCAGTGGCGCGATACCGTAGAACCGTCGCCGGTGCTGCTGTTCCGCTATTCGGCGGTGACCTTCAATGGCCATCGCATCCATTACGACCATCCCTACGTGACCGGGACCGAAGGCTATCCCGGGCTGGTGGTGCATGGCCCGCTGATCGCCACGGAGATGGTCGCCGCTTTTACCCGCGCCCATCCGCAGGCGCGCCTGACCCATTTGTCGTATCGCGGCCTGCGTCCGCTGATTGCGCCCACGCCCTTCCAGGTGGCCGGCCGCTTGACCGAGCCGGGCGTGGCCCAGCTCTGGGCCGAGCAGGACGGCACGCTGGCCCACCAAGCTGAACTGAGGTTTACCGAATGAGCATAGAGGCCCCCCGTCCGCTGGACGGCATCACCGTCGTCAGCCTGGAGCACGCCATTGCCGCGCCGTTCTGCACCCGCCAGCTGGCGGACATGGGCGCGCGCGTCATCAAGATCGAACGCCCCGGCGGCGGCGACTTCGCCCGCGGCTACGACGAGCGCGTGCGCGGCCTGTCCTCGCATTTCGTCTGGACCAACCGGTCGAAGGAAAGCCTGACGCTGGATCTCAAGCGCGAGGAGGCGGGCGGCGTGATGGAGCGCCTGCTGGAGACGGCCGACGTGCTGGTGCAGAACCTGGCGCCCGGCGCCGCCGCGCGCCTGGGCCTGTCTTTTGACGCCCTGCACAAAAAGTACCCGCGCCTGATCGTCTGCGACATCTCGGGCTACGGCGAAGGCGGGCCCTATCAGGACAAGAAGGCCTACGACCTGCTGATCCAGAGCGAAAGCGGCTTCCTGTCGGTGACCGGCACCAAGGACGATCCGGTCAAGGCCGGCTGTTCCATCGCCGACATCTCTGCCGGCATGTATGCCTATTCCGCGATCCTGAATGCCTTGTTGCTGCGGCAGAGAACGGGCCTGGGCAGCCGCCTGGACGTCTCCATGCTGGAAAGCATGGTCGAGTGGATGGGATTCCCCATGTACTACGCGTTCGAGGGCGGTACGCCGCCCGTGCGCGCGGGCGCGGCCCACGCGTCCATCTATCCCTACGGCCCGTTTCCCGTGGGCGACGGCGCCACCATCATGCTGGGGCTGCAGAACGAGCGCGAGTGGCGCGTGTTCTGCGCCCAGGTGCTGCGCCAGGCGGAACTGGCGGAAGACCCGCGCTTCATTTCCAATTCGCTGCGTACCGCCAACCGCGACGACTTGCGCGCGCTGATCGTGGCTGCCTTCTCCGACCTGTCCATCGATCAAGTGACGCAGCGGCTGGAGGACGCGCAGATCGCCAACGCGCGCGTCAACGACATGGCCGGCGTCTGGGCGCACCCGCAGTTGCAGGCCCGCGGCCGCTGGAGCCAGGTGGACAGCCCCGCCGGCGAGCTGCCCGCGCTGCTGCCCCC
>NZ_DATCUY010000650.1:0-2920 GCF_036567245.1 Achromobacter sp.
CAGGCGGCGGCGCCTGGACCGCCGACGTCTCGCCCGTGTCCGGCGCCCAGAGCTATGTAGTACGCGTCTCGCGCGATGCCGAAGGCGCATTGCCGGTATCGTCGACCAGCTTCCCCAACAACGATATCCGCTTCACCGCGCCCGGTCCCGGCACCTATTACGTATCCGTGCGCGCAGTGGACGACCTGGGCCTGAACGGACGCGACGCGATCGCCACCTTCGAGGGCGCGAACATGCTCCTGACCTCCGACGGCTCGGGCGTCGCCAGCGGCACGGGCGGCCTGATCACGCTGACCGATTACTAGAGCCCGTCTCATGGCCGACGCCGCCGATCCGCAGGACCGGACCTCGCGCTCAGGGCTATGGCTGACGGTGGTTTTGGCGGTATTTGCCGCCATCCTGGGTTCGTTCAACGGCCTGGGGCGCTTCGATCAAATCCTTTATGACCGCGCCGTGTCGTTGACGGGGCGCGGCGCCGATCCCGATATCCTGATTGTCGCGATCGACGACGACAGCATCAAAGCGCTGGGCCATTGGCCATGGCGGCGCGCCGTCCACGCGGCGCTGCTGGACCGCCTGCAGGGCGCCCGCGCCGTGGCGCTGGACCTGATCTTCGCCGAACCGGACATGGCCAATCCGAACGACGACCGCATCCTGGCCGACAGCATCCGGCGCCATGGCCGCACTGTCCTGCCCGTCGTGCTGGATCGGCTCGACCGCCCTTCAGCAGTCAACGAACCCATCCCGGGCGTGGCACAGGCCGCCGCCGCGAAGGGCTTCATCAACGCGCGCATCGATCCGGATGGCGTGGTGCGCGCAGCGACCCTGAGCGCGCGGCTCGGAGACCGCCGCTGGAACCATCTGGCCATGGCCATGCTGGACGTCGGTGGTGAAGCGGATTCGGCGCAGAAACTGTTGCAACGCGCGGCGCCTGACGCCAGCATCCTGATCCCCTACTCCGGCCCCACCGCGCATACGCGCATCGTGTCCTACCTGTCCGTGCTGCGCGGCGACCTGTCGCCCGAGGAACTGCGCGGAAAGTACGTGCTGGTCGGCGCCTGGGCTACCGGCCTCGGCGACGCCTACCCGACGCCGGTGTCGCATGACGTCAGCGGCATGTCCGGGGTGGAGATCATCGCGAACCTGCTGCACGCGGCGCGCGACGATATCGCCTATCGGCAGCCGCCCGCCTGGAGCAACGCACTATTCGCCGCACTGCCCGTGCTGCTGGCCTGCCTGGCCCTGTGGCGGCTGTCGCCCAAGCAGGCCCTGTTGGTCAGCCTTGCACTGTTCGTCGCCATCCTGCTGGCGGCGTTGCTGTTGCTGGCCTATGCCTATGTGTGGTTCGCGCCGGCCGCGGCGCTGCTGGGCGTGGCGCTATGCTATCCGCTCTGGAGCTGGCGCACCCAGGAGGCCGCGTTGCGCTACATGGACAACGAACTGCGCCGCCTGCAGCGCGAGTATCCGCCGGTGTTGAACGAGGCCGGCGCCCAGGGCGCGGGTCCCAGCGCATCGCTGGAAAGCCGGGTCGGGGAGCTGCGCCGTGCGCTGGCCCGCGTGCGCAACCTGCGCCGCTTCCTGGCCGACGGCCTGGACGGCATGCCGGATGCCACGCTCGTTTTCGATCAGGATGGCCGCATGCAATTTCGCAACCAGGCCGCCGTCATGTATTTCCAGCGGTTGGGAATGCGCCCTCCCCGCGTCGGCCGCCGGGCCACCCATCTACTGGAAAAGACCATCTCCGATCCCGCCACGCGCCACCGCGTCGCGGAGGCGCTCAGCGGCCAGGGCGCGGCCGCCGCGTCATCGCCATGGAGCGCCGACCTGGAAATACGCGACCATGCCGGCCGCGATCTGATCCTGAAATGCGCGCCCATTCACACCGCCGAAGGCAACTTCGCCGGCACCGTCGCCACGCTGACCGACATCTCGCGCATCCGCCAGGCGGAGCGCCAGCGCGAAGAAACATTGCGCTTCATCTCGCATGACATGCGCGCGCCCCAAAGCTCCATCCTCGCGCTGGTCGAAATGAAGCAGGAAAGTGGCTCGCCCGAGGCCCAAAGCGAAACCCTGGGTCGCATCGCGGCGCTGGCCAACCGTACGTTGCGCCTGGTCGACGACTTCGTACACCTCACGCGCGCCGAGTCGATGACGATCAGCGCTGTGGAACTGGATCTGGGCAGCCTGCTGCAAGACGCCGTGGACGAGTTCTGGGCCTCGGCGCAAAAGCGCGGCATCGAGCTCAGCCTCGTGCTGCCGCTGCCCGCCGCCTATGTCCGCGGCGATCAAACCCTGCTCATGCGCACGCTGTGCAATCTGATCGACAACGCGATCAAGTACAGCCCGGCGCACACGCGGATCGAATGTGGCATCGACGAAGAACCCGGCTTCTGGCGCGTCAACATCCACGACCAGGGCCAGGGCATTGCGGCGCAGGATCTGGCGCGGCTGTTCGAACCGTTCTCCCGCGTGGGGGTCGAAACGCGCGGCGATGTCGGCGGGGCAGGCCTGGGTCTGGCGTTCGTGCGCACGGTCGCCGAACGCCACGGCGGATCGGTCGAGGTCAGCAGCGAACAGGGCGTGGGCTCGGTCTTCACGCTGCGCCTGCCGATGGCGCCGGAAGAGATGACCGCGGCGTAGCCGCGGCGCGCCCTATTGGAAG
Source organism: Achromobacter sp. (assembly GCF_036567245.1). GTDB lineage: Bacteria > Pseudomonadota > Gammaproteobacteria > Burkholderiales > Burkholderiaceae_B > Achromobacter. The sequence goes on from NZ_DATCUY010000650.1 coordinate 2,663, forward strand.
ACGTGCGAGATCACGGCGGGCTTGCCCGCCTTGACCTCCAGCGTCGTACGGTATGGCGACAGGCCGGCATTGCGCAGCACCACCTGGTACTTGCCGGGAATCAGCCGTAGTTCCTTGACCGGAGGACTGATGCCGCGCGCCACGCCATTGATCCAGACCTCGCCCCATGGGCGGATGTCCAGCCGCACCAGCACGGGAACCGGCTTGGGCTTGGCGGCCTCTTCGGCCACGGCAGCGGGAGCCTCGGCGGGAGCGGCC
>NZ_DATCUY010000651.1:0-12852 GCF_036567245.1 Achromobacter sp.
CCTGGCCGCCGCCGGCTGGCCGCTGTCCCGCATCGACTGGTCCGCGCCCTCCGGCGATCCGCTGAACGTGCGCCTGGTCCAGGGCAACATCGAACAGTCGCAGAAGTTCGACCCCGCCCTGCTCGACCAAAGCCTGGTGCGCCACCTGGACCTGGCCGCCATGCCGCCGGCGCCCGGCGTACCCGCGCCACAGTTGATCATCCTGCCGGAAACCGTGCTGCCAATCTTCCAGGACCAGCTCGATCCGCGCGTCTGGACGGTCTGGCGCGACCTGGCGGCGCAACGCAATACGACCATCGCCATGGGCGTGCCGCTGCACGACCGTGTCAACGGCCGCGACCGCTACACCAACAGCGTCATGGGCTTTGACGGCAATACACCGGTCGAACAGCTCGCCGCCGGCAATACCGCCATGCGCTACGACAAGCGCCATCTGGTGCCCTGGGGCGAATACGTGCCGCCCGGCTTCCACTGGTTCGTGGACATGCTGAACATTCCGCTGGGCGACTTCGACCGCGGCGCGGTGCGCCAGACGCCCTTCGCCGTCGGCGGCCAGCACATCGCCTTCAATATCTGCTACGAAGACCTGTTCGGACCGGACCTGCTGCCCTCGCTGCAGCCCGGCCCCAATGGCGAACCGGGCGCGACCATACTGGTGAACGTCAGCAACCTGGGCTGGTTCGGCGATTCCTGGGCCTTGCGCCAGCATCTGCAGATCGGCCGCTTGCGCACCATGGAAACCGCGCGTCCCATGCTGACCGCCACCAACACGGGCATTACCGCCGCCATCGATGCAAAAGGGCACGTGGCGGCCCAGCTCGCCCCGCTGCAAGCCGGCGTGCTGCCGGTGGCCGTGCAAGGCATGACGGGGCTGACGCCCTATGCGCGCTTTGGCGACAAGACCGCGCTGGCCCTGATCGGCCTGGCGCTGATTGCCGCGTTCGGCAGCGGCCGCCAGACGCGCCGCGCCTGAAAACGCTTCAGGCGAACAGATTGGCCGGCAGCGCGCCGCTCTCCCCGGGCGGGCGCAGCGGTCCGGCCCCGGCGCCCGTGCGCTCGATCGCATCCGCGATGACGTCCATGTCCTCGGCATCCAGTTCAAGCGATGCCGCGCCGAGCAAGCCATCCACCTGAGCCGCGCTGCGGGCGCCGACGATGGCGCCCGTCACGCCCGGCCAGGCCAAGGTCCAGCCCGCGGCCACGGCCGCGACCGTGGTGCCGTGGCGTTCGGCGATGGGCTTGAACGCATCGGCCAGCGCCAGGTTGCGCTCGATGCCGGGCGAGGTGAATTCCGCGTTGCGCGCGCGCCAGTCATCCGCCGGCAAGGCGCGGGCGCGCGCCATGCTGAAGCCGCCGGTCAAAAGACCGGACTGCATCGGGCTGTAGACGATCACGCCCGTGCCATTTCTCTCGCACCACGGAATCAGGTCCGCGCCCGCCGCGCGCTGGATGGCCGAGAACGGCGGTTGCAGCGTATCCACGTGGCCCAGGGTTTCGGCCTGTTGCAACTGCGCAAGATTGTGGTTCGACAGGCCCACCGCCCTGACCTTGCCTTCCTGTTTCAGGTCCAGCAATTCCTGCCAGTACACCTCCAGGGGCGTGCCGTCGCCCGCCGGCCAGTGCATCTGGTAGAGGTCGATGCGCTCCACGCCCAGCCGGCGCAACGAGTCGTCGACTTCGCGCCGGATGCTGGCCGGCGCCCCGGTACGCCGCGGCATCGCCTGCGGCTGCTCCGCCGACCAGGTCAGGCCGCATTTGGTGAAGACGTAGGGCCGCGCGTCCGGCGCCATCTGCGCCAGCGCGCGGCGCACGATCTCCTCGGAGTGTCCCAACCCGTACACCGCCGCGGTGTCGATCCAGTTGATGCCGCGCTCGACCGCGCGGCGGATCGCGGCCACCGAATCGGCGTCGTCCTGCGGTCCCCAGCCCACCGCCCAGCCGTTGCCGCCGATGGCCCAGGCACCCAATCCGATGCGGGTGATGTCCATGCCGCTCTGACCTAGCGGGCGCGTGGGGAACGAGGTCTTGTTGCTCATGGCGATGTCCGTGTGCACCAATCCGGCGCAGAAAACCTTCCGGATCGGAAAAAAAGTTTCCGCTCACGATAGCATTCTCACAAGCCTTTGATTTACTTGAATTCCGCATCAATCGCCCTTGCCAAGCCTGCGCAAAGAAAGAGCAAAAACGGGTAAAAAATCTCTTCCAACCCCCTTTTTTTCATCACTTTCTTGCTTTTTGCCGTGAAGCGACTTGCACACCATATTTAGTTCGTGCATAATCTCGTTTCTTCGCCAACGGCACTAAACAAAACCGGCAACGAACTACGAAAAAGCACGCAGTAAAACGTGTGTTCGCCTTCGTAAAACGTTGAACGGGTTGATTAGAAAGACGGGGGTATAGCTCAGCTGGGAGAGCGCTTGCATGGCATGCAAGAGGTCAGCGGTTCGATCCCGCTTACCTCCACCAGTCAACGGCGAAGGATGCAGTACCAGTTTGCAAGTCCAAGTCCCCTTCGTCTAGAGGCCTAGGACATCACCCTTTCACGGTGAGTACAGGGGTTCGAATCCCCTAGGGGACGCCAGTTCGCTGGCAGCAGTATGTAGTGATGCAGTTGAAGTGACCATGTAGTTGAGTATGCCGCTGCGGAGCGGTAGTTCAGTTGGTTAGAATACCGGCCTGTCACGCCGGGGGTCGCGGGTTCGAGCCCCGTCCGCTCCGCCAAAAGCTCTCGCTCAGAGTCTTTCAAGAGCTCCGTTTTCGGGGCTTTTTGCTTTTATATAGTGTGAGACCTTGTTGTCTGAAGTTTGGGACATCGAGGATCCTGGGGGGTATAGCTCAGCTGGGAGAGCGCTTGCATGGCATGCAAGAGGTCAGCGGTTCGATCCCGCTTACCTCCACCAGTAAGCAGTACGGTAGTAAAGTAGTTCTGTTTCGTTCAGGTCCCCTTCGTCTAGAGGCCTAGGACATCACCCTTTCACGGTGAGTACAGGGGTTCGAATCCCCTAGGGGACGCCAGTCTTTCTGGCATGTAGTACCAAGCTGCCTTGACACCGCAGTGCATTGAAGAAGTCAGAGTAAGCCGCTGCGGAGCGGTAGTTCAGTTGGTTAGAATACCGGCCTGTCACGCCGGGGGTCGCGGGTTCGAGCCCCGTCCGCTCCGCCAAGCACATCATGCGGTTCGCAAGTCTGTCTGCTTCAGCATCCCTTGAAAGCTCCGGTTTCCGGAGCTTTTTTGCATTTCTGCCGGCCGCATTTGCCCTCATCGCCAGCCGGCAGCCATCTTCTCTACTCTCCCCCCTGCGCTCAGTCTCGTCCATTTCGCCATCTGGACAGCGCGCCGGCGTGCCTTCATTCTCTTTGCGTCGTGCCCTGCGAAAAGAAGAGGACTACGTGACCGCGAACGCCGCCGCTCCCCATCCGCACCGCCAGCATCTGCAACGCATCATCGCGGGCCTGAACGAAGGCATCATCCTGCTCGAGGCGGACGGCGCCATCGCCTGGGCCAATGCCAGCGCGCTCAACCTGCATGGCGCCGACACGCTGGATGAACTGGGCGGCACGCCGGCGGGCTATCGCAAGCGATATACCCTCAGCTTCCGCAACCATCAGCGCGTGCCCGCGCGCCAGTATCCGCTGGATCTCCTGGCCGCGGCCGAGCCATTCGACGAACTGCTGCTGGACCTGGCACGCAAGGACGACGAGGAATTCCGGCGCAATGTGCGCGCCAGCGGCCTGCACCTGGACGGCGGCGACGGGGCCGATTACCGCGTCCTGATCTTGCACGACCAGACCGGGCAGTTCAACGCCGAAGAACGCTTCGAGCGCGCCTTCGGCGCCAATCCCGCGCCCGCCCTGATCTGCCGCCTGTCCGACCTGCGTTACGTGAAGGTGAACCAGGGCTTCCTGGAAATGACGGGCTACGCGCGCGACGCCATACTGGGCAAGTCGGCCTACGACCTGGACGTGCTGGACGGCGATGACAAGAACAACGCGGTCGCCAGGCTGCACGAACGGCAGACCATTGCACAACGCGAAGGCGTGCTGAAACTTGCGGATGGCAGCCTGAAGTTCGTCATCGTCGCGGGCCAGCCCATCGACATGCAGGGCGAGCCATGCATGCTGTTCACCTTCATCGACGTGGAAGCCCGCAAGCGCACCGAACTGGCCTTGCGCGAAAGCGAGGAGCGATTCTCCAAGGCATTCCGCCTAGCGCCCGTGCCCATGGCCGTCTGCGAGGGCGAGACGCTGCTCGCGCTGGACCTGAACGACGCCTTTGCCGCAGCCACCGGCGCCTCGCCGCAGGACAGCATCGGCCACGCGCTGACCGCTCTGGGCCTGCGGCTCTCCGAGGATCTGGAGACCAACCTCAAGCGCGGCGAAAGCGCACGCAACCGCGATGTGGCCTTGGCGGCCAAGGACGGCAGCCAGCTGGATTGCCTTCTGTCGGCGGAGCCCGTGACCATAGGCGGCCAACAACGTGTGCTGCTGGCCATCCAGGACATCACGGAACGCAAGCGCTCCGAGACGGAACTGCTGACGGCGATCGAAGCCGTCATGCAGGACACCTCCTGGTTCAGCCGCAGCGTCATCGAAAAGTTGGCGCAACTGCGCGAACCCGCGCCCGCCACCCGCGACGTGGCCGAACTGGCGCAGCTCACCTCGCGCGAGCGCGAAGTGCTGGGCCTGATGTGCCAGGGCCATGACGACGACGGCATCGCCCGGCAACTGAAGCTGTCGCGCAATACCGTGCGCAACCACGTGGCCACCATCTACAGCAAGATCGGCGTACACCGCCGCAGCGCGGCCATCGTGTGGGCGCGGGACCGTGGCATCACCGGACACGAGCGCACGCGGGCGCGCGACAAGCGCGACCAGGCCTGATACCCCGATTATTTACAATTGGATGCAAAATAATCAGCATTCAGGCGTCCCCGAAGATATGGGCCACTTAGACGCGGGCATCCTCCAAAATCTTCCATTTCCAGCAAAAACAACAACAACAGGGTACTAATTTCCGCCTGTCGACCTGGATTGCGCAAACCGTGCGCAGCTTCTTACGATCCGCCGATCCCGCCCTTGCCTGCCAAGCGGCGCGATCCCCGCAAGCCGAAAGGAGCCCCATCCATGCAGACCGCCTACATTCCCGTCCCGACCGTCGCCAAGCCGGCCGCCGCTCCCGCCTGGAGCGCCGCCGACATCATGGCGCTCTACGAGCTGCCGTTCATGGATCTGGTGTTCCGGGCCCAGCAGACGCACCGCGCCCATTTCGATCCGAACGCCATCCAGCTGTCCAGCCTGCTGTCGATCAAGACCGGCGGCTGTCCCGAGGACTGCGCCTATTGCCCGCAGTCCTCGCACTACGACACGGGCCTGGACGCCGACAAGCTGATGCCCCTGGCGGACGTGGTAGCCGCGGCCCGCAAGGCCCAGGAAGGCGGCGCGCAGCGCTTCTGCATGGGCGCCGCCTGGCGCAGCCCCAAGCCGCACCACCTGGAGGCGGTGGCCGAGATGGTCAGCGCGGTGAAGGCCCTGGGCCTGGAGACCTGCGTCACCCTGGGCATGCTGCGCGAGGGCCAGGCCGAACAACTCAAAAGCGCCGGCCTGGACTACTACAACCACAACCTGGATACCTCGCCCGAGTTCTACGGCAAGATCATCTCCACCCGCACCTACCAGGACCGGCTGGACACGCTGGACCGGGTGCGCGACGCCGGCATCAGCGTGTGCTGCGGCGGCATCGTGGGCCTGGGCGAATCGCGCCGCGAACGCGCCGGCCTGATCGCCCAGCTGGCCAGCATGGAGCCCTATCCCGAGTCCGTGCCGATCAACAACCTGGTGCAGGTGGAAGGCACGCCGCTGGCCGGCGTGGAAGCCCTGGACCCGTTCGAATTCGTGCGCACCATCGCCGTGGCCCGCATCGCCATGCCGCGCGCGGCGGTGCGTCTGTCCGCGGGCCGCGAAGCCATGGACGACGCGCTGCAGGCGCTGTGCTTCATGGCGGGCGCCAACTCCATGTTCTACGGCGACGCCCTGCTGACCACGGCCAATCCGCAGATGGAAGCCGACCAGCGCCTGCTGCAGCGCCTGGGCATGCGCATCGACGCCGCCCAACACCAGCACCACGACGCCACGGCATGCCGCTGACCCCGGGCCTGCTCTACCTGCTGGCCAGCGTCGCCTGCAGCGTGACCGTGGCCGTGCTGCTGAAGCTGGCGCGGCGCTGCCAGGTGGACGTGCGCCAGGCCATCGCCATGAACTACGCGGTGGCCGCCCTGCTCTGCTGGGCCGTGCTGCGCCCGGATCCGGCCGCGCTGCTGGCGCCGCAGACCCCATGGCTGGTGCTGGCCGCGCTGGGCGTGCTGCTGCCCAGCGTGTTCCTGGCGATGGCCGCGGCCGTGCGCCATGCCGGCATCGTGCGCAGCGACGCGGCGCAGCGCCTGTCCCTGTTCATCCCGCTGCTGGCGGCCTTCCTGCTGTTCGGCGAATCGGTCAGCGGCCGCAAGCTGGCCGCGACCTTGCTGGCCGCCAGCGCCTTGTACTGCCTGCTGCGCCGCCCCGCCCGCGCACAAGCGCCGGGCGAGGACACACCCGCCAGCACCCGCGCCATGTGGCTATGGCCGCTGGTCGTGTGGGTGGGCTATGGCGTGATCGACATTCTGTTCAAGCAGATGGCGCGCGCAGGCACTGCCTTCGCGGGCGGCTTGCTGCTCGCGTTCGTCATCGCCGGTCTGCTGATGCTCGCCTATCTGTTGGGAAGCCGGGTGCGCTGGCAGCTGCGTCACCTGGCCGCTGGCGCAGTGTTGGGCCTGGCGAACTTCGGCAACATCCTGACCTACATCCGCGCGCACCAGTCGCTGCCCGAGCATCCCGCGCTGGTATTCGCATCGATGAACATGGGCGTGATCACCCTGGGCACGCTGGTCGGCGCGCTGGCCTTCCGCGAACCCTTGACCCGGCTGAACCTGCTGGGCATCGCGCTGGCGCTGGCCGCCATCGTGCTGATGGCGCCCTGGTAGGGGCGCCATCCCGGCCTCAGGTGCCGGTGCGCCTCTGGCGTCCGTCCTCGGCCGCGTCGTCTGCCTGGTCCGCGCCGGCCTCGCCAGGCGGTTCCTGCGCGGGCGGCTCGGCCGTCGCTACCGGCGCCACGTCGGGCTGCACCATTTCCATGGCGATGTCGGTCGCCGGATCCACCCGCGGATCCAGCACCGCCGCGGCCGGCGAACTCTGCAGCGTGTCCGGCATGGGCACGAAATGCGTCGGGGCCTCATCCACCTGGTGCGCGCCAGTGACGCGGGTGGGACGCACGTGCCAGACCAGGATCAGGGCGCAGGCGGAGATAAACACGTAGTACATGCTGGGCCCGGCCAGGGACATCAGCACCCCGGCAATCATCGGGCCGATGCAGGCCCCCACCCCGTAGGTCATGAGCAGCACGGCCGACAGGCTGACCCGGCGCTCGGACTCCACGTGGTCGTTGGCAAAGGCCGCGCCCAGCGGATACAGGGTGAACTGCAGCACGCCAAAAACACAGGACATCGCCACCAGCGCCCAGTACGGCAGGACGATCCAGCCCCACATGACCACGGGCAGCAGCACCAGCAGCAGCGCGTTGAAGCGGATCAGGCCGGCGCGGTTGATGCGGTCGGACAGCCAGCCCATGGGCCATTGCGACAGCAGGCCCGCAGTCACCGCGGCGGCCACGAAAATGGCCGCCTGCGAGGTGGACAGGCCGTGCTTGGCGCCGTAGACGGCTGCCAGGCCGTAGAAGGCCCCGGACAGGTTGCCCGCCACGAACAGCACCGTCATCGACAGCGGCACGCGCCGCATGAAGAAACGGATGTCCAGCGGCGCCGGCAGCGGCGTGGGCGGGTGCGAACGCGCGGTGACGGCGATCGGCACCAGGCACAGCACCAGGCACATGGCCACCAGGGTCAAGGGCCGCAGGTCCAGCGTGGCATAGGCGGTCAGGGCCAGTTGCCCCAGCACGGTGCCCAGGCCCGACACGACCATGTAGACGGAAAAGACGCGTCCGCGCTGGTGGTTTTCGGTCTGCTCGTTGAGCCAGCTCTCGATGACCATGAACTCGGTCACCATCACGATGCCCGAAATGACGCGGAACACCAGCCACAGCGGCATGGAGTCGACCAGCGTCTGCGCCAGGATCATGCTGGTGGCGACGGCCGCACAAGCGACGAACGCCCGGATGTGGCCCACGCGGATGATGAGCTTGTGCCCGAGACGGGCGCCGCACACCAGGCCCAGGTAGTAGCCGGCGATCAGGGCGCCGATCCACACCTCGCTGACAGACTGCGCTGTCAGCCTGAGCCCCATGTAGGTATTGAACAGACCCGTGCCGATAAGCATCAGCAAGGTCGCGAAGTAAAGCGACGAGAAGGAGGAGATGGTGGCGAGCATGGCGTCGGCAACCGCTGCTGGCGGCAGCGCAACAGGCCGCCGGAGCGGCCCGCTGCACTAAGCGGTAAAACAGGAACTGCGTGGGATCAGACTTGCGACAGCATCGTGGCTGCGTCGCTGACTTCGAACTTGCCGGGGCCTTCGATGTTCAGCTGCTTGACCACGCCGTCGACGATCAGGGCCGAGTAGCGCTGCGAGCGCACGCCCATGCCGCGCTGGATCAGGTCCAGCTCCAGGCCCAGTTCCTTGGTCCACAGGGCGGAACCATCGGCCAGCATGCGGACCTTGCCGTCCGTCTTCTGCTCGCGGCCCCAGGCGCCCATGACGAACGCGTCGTTGACGGCCACGCACCAGATTTCATCGACGCCCTTGGCCTTCAGGGCGGCGGCCTGTTCCACGTAGCCCGGCAGATGCTTGGCCGAGCAGGTGGGCGTGAAGGCGCCGGGCAGCGCGAACAGCGCAATGGTCTTGCCACGGGTCAGATCGGCCACCTGGAACGCGTTGGGGCCCAGCGAGCAGGCGGCGGTTTCGGTTTCGATGAATTCGGTCAGGGTGCCGTCCGGCACGCGATCGCCGACTTTGATCGTCATGTAGATCTCCAGGAATGGGGGCAATGCACTGGGGCAGGAGCGCCCCACAGCCTCCATCATAGTTCTTGCGCGGCCGCCTTGCTGGCCGTCAGGACCTCGGGAAAAAAAGATGCACAGTCTGAAACGACTCCATACCGTGCCTACACGGGTTCGAAACGGCTGATTGCCATAATGTTGTGGTTGCGATCACCGCCCGCGCACGCCGCGCAGCCGGCTGGCGGGCATCTAGCGGAGATTCATCGATGCGCAAGATCTTGACCGGCCTGGCCCTGACGCTGGCCTCGGCTGCCACGGCCTGGGCAGCTCCTGATGCCGCCGAACAGGCCCAATACGATTCCTTCGTCGTCGCCGCCGGCGCCTCCAACGGCGCCGCCCGCGCCTGCGGGGCCTCCGACCCCGACCTGGCCCAGCACCTGGCCACCTCCCGCAAGAACCTGCTGCAGTATGCGCAGGAGTATGGCTTCTCTTCGGGCGGGTATGACGGGCTGTTCCAGAAGGGGCAGGCTGAGGGGAAAACGATGATGGAAGAGATGAAGCGGTCGGGGGTGGATGGGTGCCGGGGGGTGCTGGGTAGCTTTCAGAATGAGAGGGTGATGGAGTACGAGGATATGAAGAGTGCGTTGGCTGAGGTTAGTGATGGGTTGCCGGGGGAGAAGGCTCAGTAGTTTTTGGGGGGGCGCGGTCCGGTTCTTGAGACGCCTGTCGCGCCGGGGGCCTGGGGTGCGCGGGGCAACGATTGCGGTCCGGAGCCTTCGCTCCGGACTGCCCCGTCGTCATCGTCGTCCAGGCCTGCGGCCTTCCCTTCCGATTCCCTCGGGCTTATCGACGCCCCGCGCACCCCAGGCCCCCGGCGCGACAGGCTTCGTCATTTGAAACTTGGCGTCGGCTGGGACGATCTGTGTGCTTGGGGTTCTCGCCACCTGTGGGGTGTGGCGATGGATCTTGCGGGGCCCGCCCCCGGCCGGCCGCGCGGGCGGCCTCTGGGGGCTTACGCGGCGTGTTGCGATTGATGATGGCGCTGCGCGCTGGCGGAGGATCGGTTCGAACACCAACAACAGTTGTCCATGACGATCCATGACGTCTCGCGCTCCCGCTCGTCATTTTTCGGAGTGGGGAGCGTCATTATTTGGCCTTCGACGCCGACAGACCTCGTGAGCGACAGCTGACATATCCTCCAGCCATCGCCACTTGAACCCCGGCGCTGGATGGGTGGCGCGCGCGCGTGGTCTGCATGCGCAAGCGACTACCCGCCGCGCGCCACCCATCACCGCCCCTCCCCCCTGACGGCGACGCCAGAAGAAACCCAATCGGCGCATTCGCGCCAGCGATCACAATCACACTTAAAAAAAATGACGTATGTATTATTCGGCCGCCCGCGCGGCCGAATAATACGGGCAGCCCAAGACTCGCCCCCGACCACAGCTCTAGCAGCGCAAGTAGCCCAGACGCACGCAGCCCGTCGGCGCGGGCGGCGTGGCGGCTCGCAACCTCGATGCGCCCGAGGGAATCTGAAGGAAAGGCCGAAGGCCTTGACGAAGATGACGACGGGGCAGTCCGGAGCGAACGCTCCGGACCGCAATCGTGGGCGCGAGCCGCCACGCCGCCCGCGCCGACGGGCGACCTACGAAGCGCACTATGCAGCCCAACAAGCACGTATGTGACACAAACAACTACGTACGTGCAACACCAACAACCCCAGATCCGATCAAAGCCCGTTCTGCTTGAACCAATCCAACATCCGTGTCCAAGCCTGCTCCGCCTCCGCCTTCCGATAAGAAGGCCGATAATCCGCATGAAACGCATGCGGCGCCTCCGGATACACATCGATCCGCGAAGCCTTGGCCGCCGCCGGCCCCTGTGCCAGTTCCAGCCGCATCTTGTCCACGTCCGCCATTGAAATCCCGGCGTCCTTGCCGCCGTAAGCCCCCAGCACCTTCGCCTTCAGCTCATTCACCTGGCTCAGCACCGACTTGGGTTTCAGATCGGAAGGCTGCCCGCCCAACTGGCCGTACCAGGCCGCGCCGGCCTTCAGCTTCGGGTTGTGGGCCGCGTACAGCCAGACCTGGCGGCCGCCCCAGCAAAAACCCACGATGCCCAGCCGGTCCGGATTGCCGCCGTTGGACGTGGCCCAGGCCGCGGTCGAATCCAGGTCGGACATCACCTGCGCGTCCGGCACCTTGCCGATGATTTCGGCCTGCAGCTTGGGAATATCGGTGTATTTGGACGGATCGCCCTGGCGCGCGAACAGTTCGGGCGCGATGGCCAGGTAACCCTGGTGGGCCAGCCGGCGGCACACGTCCTGGATGTACTCGTGCACCCCGAAAATCTCCGACACCACCAGCACGGTAGGCAGGTCCTTCTTGCCCTTGGGCGCCGCCCGGTACGCGGGCATCTTGCCGTCCTTGACCGGAATGTCCACCTTTCCGGCCACGAGACCATTGGCGTCCGTGGTGATCGCGGTCTGCGCCACGGCCTGGCCGGCCGCCAGGGAAAAACCCGTCGCCACCGTGGTGGCCATGAACCCCCGCCGGTTCAGCCGCAAAGGCGGAAGCAGGCTGTCGAAGTGCGCGTCCTGGTCATTCATCGAGAATCTCCTGGCAAAAAGCCGGCAGGGGCGGCCAGCGGCCGCCTCCCAAACCAGCCTGGTTCACTTCAGGGAGAAGTCCACGCGCGAGGGTTGCCCCTCGTCCTTGATGCCATCCGCGTCCAGTTGCGGCGCAACGATGAACACGCGATCCGCGAGTCCTTCCTGGGCTTGCAGCTTCTCATAAACCGCCTGCGCGCGCGCATCGGCCAGTTGGCGCAACTGCTCGTCGCCTACGGGCGCCACGCTGCGCAGCATCTCCTCCATCTGCGCCGCCGGCACGGACTTGGACATGCCGATGAAGTTGCGCGGCTTGTCCTTGATGTCCGTGTCGTCGTAGACCTCTTCCAGGTACTTGGCGCGTTCCGCGCCCGATACCTCGACGCCCGCGGGGTTCGGCTTCTTGCCGCGCGGCGTGACGTCGGCGGCCTTGGCGGCGCGGATCTTGGCGTCGACCCAGGCCTGGCGCAGGCCTTCCATGTCGGTCTTGGGGTCGGCGCGGCCGCTGATGTCCATCTTCAGGGCCGGACGGTCCGTCAAGGCCTTGATCAAGGTGTCGATGCGCTGCTGGCTGTCTTCGGTCAGCGCCGCGCTACCGGGCGCGAATTCCACGTAGGACAGTTCCTCGCCGCCGCCAAAGGCCGAGGCCAGCAGGCTGAAGGGCGAGGTGACGGCCTTGACCACCAGGTTCAGCAGCACGCGCACCACGATGCCGCCCACCGAGAACTCCGGATCGTCCAGCGAACCGGAGATCGGCAGGTTGATGTCGATGTTGCCGCGCGAATCCTTCAACAGCGCCACGGCCAGCAGCACCGGCAGCTTGGTTGCGTCGGGGCTGTTGGTCTTGTCGCCGAAGGTCAGCTGGTTGAGCACCACGTGGTTGGTGGCCTGCAGCGCGCGGTCCTTGATCTTGTATTCCAGATCCACCGACAGCTTGCCGCGCTTGATGGGGTAGCCCACGTACTTGGCCGAATAGGTGTTGAAGCGCGGCAGGTCCACGCCCTTGGCCGAGGCCTTCAGATCCAGCGACAGGTACTTGGCGAAAGGCTGCACCACCCCGCTGATCGACAGCGGCGCGGTGGTGTAGACGCGGCCAGTGACCTTGACCTTGGCGGGCTGGGGATTGGTGGACGACACCGCCGTGATCGAGCCTTCGATGCTGGACAGCTCGGCCACGTAGTTGGGCTTGACGAAGCGGTCCGTGAAGGTCATGCGGCCGCGGTTCAGGGTGACGCTGTTGACCGAGATGTCCGGCATGCCGCC
>NZ_DATCUY010000652.1:0-8962 GCF_036567245.1 Achromobacter sp.
CGGCTCAATGGGCCGTGGCCGCGCTGGCTCCGCCATTCGGGCTCGGCGCGCGCCGTCCGGCGTGGAAGGCGCCTTGCTTGCGCGCCGGCAAGCATGGGCCAGCGGTTGGCCGAGACTTGTCAGCCAGGGGAAGTAAAATCACGGCTTCCGATCATCGAGGATAGTCGTGTCTGCTTCCGTACTGAAGAACGATGTGTTCTTGCGCTCGCTGTTGCGCGAGCCCGTGCCCTACACTCCGATCTGGCTGATGCGCCAGGCCGGCCGCTACCTGCCCGAATACCGCCAGACGCGGGCCCGTGCGGGTTCCTTCATGGGCCTCGCTCAGAACCCGGACTACGCCTCGGAAGTCACGCTGCAGCCGCTGGAGCGTTTCGACCTGGACGCGGCCATCCTGTTCTCGGACATCCTGACGGTGCCGCACGCCATGGGCCTGGGCCTGGACTTCGCCGAAGGCGAGGGGCCGCGCTTCGCCCGTCCGGTGCGTACCGAGGAAGACGTGGCGCGCCTGGAAGTACCGGACATGGACAAGCTGCGCTATGTCTTCGACGCCGTGCGCACGATCCGGCGCGATCTGGACGGCAAGGTACCGCTGATCGGCTTTGCCGGCAGCCCCTGGACCATCGCTTGCTACATGGTGGAAGGCCAGGGCAGCGACGATTACCGCCTGATCAAGACCCTGCTGTACGCGCGTCCTGACCTGCTGCACCGCATACTCGAGATCAACGCGGAAGCCACCTTGCAGTACCTGAACGCGCAGATCGACGCGGGCGCGCAAGCCGTGATGCTGTTCGACAGCTGGGGCGGCGTGCTGGCCGACGGCCTGTTCCAGCAATTCTCGCTGGCCTACACCCGCAAGGTCGTGGCTGGTCTGACCCGCGAACGCGAAGGCCGCCGCGTGCCGGCCATCGTCTTCACCAAGGGGGGCGGCCAATGGCTGGAGCAGATCGCCGCCTGCGGCGCCGACGCCGTGGGCCTGGATTGGACGGTGGATCTGGCCGCCGCGCGGCGCCGCACCGGGGACTCGGTGGCGTTTCAGGGCAACCTGGATCCGATGGCCTTGTTCGGCGGCGGGCCCGCCATCCGTACCGAGGCGCGGCGTGTGCTGGACGCCTTTGGACCGGTGGGCAAGGGCGGCCACGTGTTCAATCTGGGGCACGGAATTTCCCGCTTCACTCCGCCAGAAGCTGTAGCCGAATTGGTTGATGAAGTCCACCAGCACAGCCGTTCGCTGCGGGGGTAAGTGAGTGGACGCTTCGGTCTAAAGGGCCGGAGCAGGAGGGCCCCCGGGGACACTTGTGCACAGCAGGATTGCTCTCGGGGAAAACCCTTTAGATGCTAGTTTACAATCTGGGAAGCCTTCATAAGTTATTGTTTTAAATAACGATTTGATGGTTTTAAAGAAGATTTCGCAAGTTTGCGCAATCTTGTCAAATTCCAATTTCCGATGTTGCTCCAGCCTTTTCCCCAAAGTTATCCACAGGCGGAAAGCGGAGCACGCCGCCATCATCCGGGATCATCCTTCTACATGCACCGTCCTAGCCCCAATGTCTGAAGCGCAGCCAAACACGACCCCCGCGGTCTGCTGGGTGCGCGTGGCGCTGGACGTGCCCCTGCCCGGCCCGTTCGACTACCGCAGCGAGGCGCCGGTGACGGTCGGCCTGCGGGTCATCGTGCCGTTCGGCCGCCGCAAGCTGATCGGCGTGGTGGTGGAAAATCCGGCCGAACCGTCCTTCGATCCCAAGCAGATCCGGCCGATCGAGGAGGTGCTGGACGACCTGCCGCCTTTCGACGAGGACTGGCTGCGCCTGGCTCGTTTTGCCGCGGACTACTATCAGCGGCCGCTAGGCGAGGTGATGCTGCCCACACTGCCGCCGCCGCTACGCAAGCCCACCGCCTACCAGGGCAAGCGCTCCGCCGGCGGACCGGTGGCGCGGCTGGACGGGCGCAAGCGTAAGGCCGCGCGCGCGCCGGCCCAGGCCGACCAGCCGCCGGAACTCAACGACGCCCAGCGCGAGGCGGTGGACACGATCGGCGCCCTCAACGGGTTCAAGCCCGTGCTGCTGCACGGCGTGACGGGCAGCGGCAAGACCGAGGTGTATCTGCGGGCGGCCGAGAAGGTCCTGGCCGCAGGACGCCAGGTGCTGCTGATGGTGCCCGAAATCAATCTGACGCCGCAGCTGGAAAGCGCGCTGCGCGCGCGCCTGGAGGCGCTGGTCGGGCCGGATGGCCTGGCGGTCATGCATAGCGGCTTGTCCGATGGCGAGCGCCTGCAAGCCTGGGCCCGCGCCCAGCGCGGCGAGGCGCGCATGCTGCTGGGCACGCGCATGTCGGTGTTCGCGCCGCTGGGCCAGCTGGGTCTGATCGTGGTGGACGAGGAGCACGACGCGTCCTACAAGCAGCAGGACGGCCTGCGCTATTCGGCGCGCGACCTGGCTGTGTGGCGCGCCCATGACCTGGGCATCCCGGTGGTGCTAGGATCGGCCACGCCGTCGCTGGAGACCTGGCAGCATGCGGAGCGCGGCCGCTACCTGCGCCTGACGCTGCCGGGCCGGGCGCGCGCCAGCAGCCTGCCGTCCATGCGGCTGGTGGACACGCGCCGCCTGCAACTGAAACACGGCATGTCGCCGCAGCTGCTGGACGCTCTTGCGCAGCGGCTGGAGCGCAAGGAGCAATCGCTCATCTTCCTGAACCGGCGCGGCTATTCGCCGGTGCTGCATTGCCAGTCCTGCGCCTGGGTCAGCAATTGCCCGCGCTGCACCGCGTTCACCGTGCTGCATCGCACCGATGGCCGCGGCCATCGCCTGCAATGCCATCACTGCGGCTATCAGGCCCCGGTGCCGCGCGCCTGCCCCGAATGCGGCGACCAGGACCTGGCGCCCATGGGACGCGGCACGCAGCGCGTGGAGGAACATCTGGCGGAACTGTTTCCCGAGGCCCGCATCCTGCGCATCGACGCCGACAGCACGCGCAAGAAGGGCAGCGCCGAGGCGCTGTTCGCCTCGGTGCACGCAGGCGAGGTGGACATCCTGGTGGGCACGCAGATGGTGGCCAAGGGCCATGATTTCGCCCGCCTCGGACTGGTGGGAGTGCTGAATGCGGACTCGATGCTGTTCGCGCACGACTTCCGCGCGCCGGAGCGCCTGTTCGCGCAGCTGATGCAGGTGGCGGGCCGGGCCGGCCGCCATCAGGGCAACGGCGAGGTGCTGATACAAACCGGCTACCCCGAGCAACCGGTCTACCAGGCGCTGCTGCGGCACGATTACGCGGGCTTTGCCCGCCATGCGCTGCACGAGCGCGAAAGCACCGGCCTGCCGCCTTTCGTCTACCAGGCGCTTTTGACCGCCGAGGCGCGCGAGCTGAAGGTGGCCCAGGAGTTCCTGGAGCGGGCGCGAAGCTTGCCCGAAGGAGAATGGGCGGCCGACTTCCCGGGCCTGGACGCCATCATGCTGTACGACCCGGTGCCGCTGCGGGTGGTGCGCGTGGCCAATATCGAGCGCGCCCAGTTGCTGGCGGAAAGCAGCAGCCGCCCGGCCTTGCAGGCCTTCCTGGCGTCCTGGTCGCATCACCTGCCGTACCTCGCCAACGAGGCGCGCGTGCGTTGGCAACTGGAAGTCGATCCGCTGGAAATCTGATCGATTGCGGCTGGGGCCGATGCGCCGCCGATCCGATTGTTCTATGATCTTTCTCCTCTATCGCGCCGGCGCGGCAGGCCCGCCGCGGCGGCTGCACCCGTCCCCTTTTTCTCGCGTGTCACCGGCCCGCTGACGGGCGGCCGCAAGCCCCGTGCTTGCCGGCCGCATCCTCAATGCGGCCGCCGCGAAGCATGATCACCTGACTCAAATGTCCGCCAGCGAATCTATAGCCCAAGGCATGAACCCCGCGCAACGCGAAGCGGTGCTGTACCTGGACGGCCCCTGCCTGGTGCTGGCCGGCGCCGGCAGCGGCAAGACGCGCGTGATCACGCAGAAGATCGCGTACCTGCTGCGCGAATGCGGCTACATGGGCCGCAACGTGGTGGCGCTGACCTTCACCAACAAGGCCGCGCGCGAGATGGACGAGCGCGTCAAGACCCTGGTGGACCGCAAGCTGTCCAAGGGCTTGATCATCAGCACCTTCCATTCGCTGGGCGTGAAGATGCTGCGCGAGGAAGCGCGCAACGCGGGCCTCAAGCCGACCTTCTCCATCCTGGACGCCGACGATGCCATGGCTATCATCCAGGAACTGCTGAACACCACCGACAAGGGTCGGCTGCGCCACGTGCAGGGCATCATCTCGCTGTGGAAGAACGGGCTGATGGAGCCGGACGACGCGGCGCGCGAGGCCATCACGCCGGCCGACGTGGAAGCGGCCAACGTCTACCGCAGCTACGCCGCCACGCTGGCCGCCTACCAGGCGGTGGACTTCGACGACCTGATCCGCATTCCTGCGCTGCTGCTGGCCAACAACGAAGAGGTGCGCACCCGCTGGCAGAACCGCGTGCGCTACCTGCTGGTGGACGAGTACCAGGACACCAACGTCTGCCAATACCGGCTGGTGCAGCTGCTGACGGGCTCGCGCGCCATGTTCACCGCGGTGGGCGACGACGACCAGGCGATCTACGCCTGGCGCGGCGCCACCATCGAGAACCTGGCCAAGCTGACCACCGACTATCCCAACATCAAGCTCATCAAGCTGGAGCAGAACTACCGTTCGGTGCAGCGCATCCTGGCCGCGGCGAACCAGGTGATCGAAAAGAACCCCAAGCTATTCGACAAGAAGCTCTGGTCCGAGCTGGGCGTGGGCGAGCCCATCCTGGTGTCGGCCATGGACGGCGAAGAGCAGGAGGCGGAGTCCATCGCCATGAAGGTGTCGGCCTCGCGCTTCGAGCGCCAGGCGCAATGGAAGGACTTCGCCATCCTGTACCGCAGCAACCATCAGTCGCGCATCCTGGAACAGGCCCTGCGCAACCTGAAGATTCCGTACACGATCTCGGGCGGCCAGAGCTTTTTCGACAAAACCGAAGTGCGCGACGTGCTGGCCTATCTGCGCATCCTGGCCAACGACGAGGACGACCCGGCCTTCATCCGCGCGGCCACCACGCCCAAGCGCGGCATCGGCCAGGCCACCTTGCAGACGCTGGGCCAGTACGCCGCCAGCCGCGAGCTGTCGCTGCTGGCGGCCGTTGCCGAGACCGGCCTGGAAAGCCAGTTGGCGCCGCGCCAGCTGGAGCCGCTGCGCACCTTCACCGAGTTCATCCGCCGCATGCAGTGGCGCGCAGGGCGCGGCGCGGCCTCGGGCAAGGACGCCGCGCCCGCCGAACCCGCGGGCGTGCTGCTGGACGATCTGCTGGAGGCCATCCAGTACGAACGCTATCTGTACGAGCTGTTCGAGGAACGGCCCGCGCAGACGCGCTGGCAGAACGTGCTGGAGCTGACCGGCTGGCTCAAGCGCAAGGCCGAAGAGGACAACATGACGCTCTTCGACCTGGTGCAGCACGTGGCGCTGGTCACCATGCTGGAGCGCGGCGAGGAAGAAGAACCCGACGCGGTGAAGATGTCCACCCTGCACGCCTCCAAGGGTCTGGAGTATCCGCACGTATACCTGGCTGGCGTCGAAGAAGGCCTGCTGCCTCACCTGGGCAAGGACGACGAGGTTGGCGATCCGGCGCGCGCGGCCGAGAACCTGGCCTCGCGCATCCAGGAGGAACGGCGGCTGATGTACGTGGGCATCACGCGCGCCCAGCGCAGCCTGAACCTGAGCTGGTGCAAGCGCCGGCGCCGGGCGCGCGAGGACCTGGTGCGCGAGCCTTCGCGCTTCATCGAGGAAATGGGCCTGGGCGACGTGCGCGTGCAGGAAGACGAGGCCACCGCCGCGATGAATCCCAAGGAGCGCATGGCCATGCTCAAGGCGCTGCTGAAGAAATAGGGGCGGGGCGGCGGCTTGTGGAAAGCCGAGGCCTGCTCCTACACTGGACTGCGCCCGCCCCGCGGTCCGGGGCGCGGCAATCCCGCGAATCGAAGGAGCGCGCCATGTGTCGCTGGCTGGCCTATACCGGTAGTCCCATACAGATGGAGAGTGTGCTGTTCAAGGCCAAGCACTCTCTGATCGACCAGAGCCTGCACTCGCGGCTGGGCGCCACCACCACCAACGGCGATGGCTTCGGCCTGGGCTGGTATGGCCGCCAGCGTGAAGGCCTGCCGCTGGAACCGCCATTTCGCTATCGCAGCGTGCATCCGGCCTGGAACGACCGCAATCTGCGCGAGGCGGCGCGCGCCATCCATGCGCCGCTGTTCGTGGCGCACATCCGCGCCGCCACCGACACGCCCGCGCAGGAAACCAACTGCCATCCGTTCCGCCACGGGCAGTGGCTGTTCGTGCATAACGGCGTCATCCGCGACTATCCGCTGCTCAGGCGCGACCTGATGTTGATGATCGCGCCCGCGTATTTCGGCTCGCTGGAAGGGTCGACCGATTCCGAGGTGATGTTCCTGCTGGCCTTGAGCTTCGGCCTGGAGGAAGACCCGCTGGCGGCGCTGGCCCGCATGGTGGGCGCGGTGGAAGAGACGGGCAGGCGGCACGGCGTGGCGCAGCCTATCAACATGACGGTCTGCGCGCTGGACGGCCAGCGCCTGATCGCGGTGCGCTATTCCAGCGAGGCGGACTCGCGCACGCTGTTCCACAACACCTGCGTGCGCCATCTGCGCCAGCTGTATCCCGACAATCCGCAGGTCGCGGCGCTGGACGATGACGCCTTCCTGCTGCTGTCGGAACCCTTGACCGAGATGCCCGGCGCCTGGGAGGAAGTGCCCGAATCCACCGCCATCATCGCGGGCGGCGGCACGGTGGCGCACTATCGGTTCACGCCGGTGCCGCCAGGGGCCTGAAAACCGCCACCCAGGCCGAAGTGCCTGAAAAACGGGGTCATCAAGCAGGCATTGTCTATATAGGGGAGAATACGGATCGCATGACTTTGCGACGTCCTGGGCCGCGAAAGCACCCTAATTCCAATAAGGAAGTTGCATGACCGATAGCAAAACCCCGCAAGCCTCTGTCGCGCTGGCGGTGTTTAACCACACGGGGAGCACCCCGGATTGTTTTGAACTGCACGAGCACGGCATTGTCTGCCGGCAAGGCGACGTGCGCATCTACACCGCATTCGCGGATATCCAGGACCTGTTCCTGTTCGCCTCCGGGCCGGACGCAGGCGCTGGCCTGATCAATCATTTTGCTTACCGCACCGGTTCGGCGCAGCCTTGGACCCTGGTGCCCGCCGAGGTCGGCGAATTCAACAAGCTGATGGACGCGTTCCGCGCGCGCTACGTGGCGCAGCGCCTGCCCGTGCTGGAAGAGAAGATCGCGGATGGCGCCCGAGTCGCGTTCCGCTACGTCCAGAGCGGCGATTTCCCGGACCTGCAGACGCAGGAGCTGGCTTTGTCGGCCGAGGGCCTGCATATCGGCGGCGCCACATGGCCGTACGAATCGCTCAAGCGCATCGATCTGAACCAATGGGCCGAGACGATCAGCCTGCAGGACGAAGACGGCAAGACCGTGTTTTCGTGCCTGGCCGCAAACGTGCTGAGTTCGGACCTGTTCGTGAACCTGGTCTACGACCAGTTGGGACGGACGGCGGAATACGCCTGAGCAGGACCGCTTGCGCGGCGCCCGGTCAATGCCCCGTATGCAGATCGGGGTTCAGGGTGCCCCAGGCGGCGGTGCGCACCAGGCACTCCACGGCGCCGGTCTGCGAATTGCGGCGGAACAGCAGGCCGTGCTGGCCCGCCAGCGACGTGGCCTTCACCACCGCGCCTTCGGGGGTCAGCACACGCGTGCCGGCGGTGATGTAGCAGCCGGCTTCGACCACGCAATCGTCGCCCAGCGAAATGCCTATGCCCGAGTTGGCGCCCAGCAGGCAGCGCTTGCCGATGGAGACTACCTGCTTGCCGCCGCCTGACATGGTGCCCATGATGGACGCGCCGCCGCCGATATCGCTGCCGTCGTCGACGATGACGCCCGCGCTGATGCGGCCTTCGACCATGGACGCGCCCAGCGTGCCGGCGTTGAAATTGCAGAAACCTTCATGCAGGACCGTGGTGCCGGGCGACAGATGCGCGCCCAGCCGCACGCGCGCCGTGTCGGCGATGCGCACGCCGGCGGGCATCACGTAGTCGGTCATGCGGGGAATCTTGTCGACCCCGCGGATCTCCAGGATCTGCCCCGAGGCGCGCAAGTGCCAGCGCAACGTGTCCACCTGGTCTACCGCGCACGGTCCGGCCGAAGTCCAGGCGACGTTGGCCAGCACGTTGAACAGGCCATCGAGGTTGGCGTCGTGCGGACGGATCAGCCGGTGGCTGAGCAGGTGCAGGCGCAGGTAGGCGTCGTGCGCATCGACCGGCGGTTCGTCCAGCGACGCGATCGCGGTGCGCACCGCGACGATGTCCACCTTGCGGCGGGTGTCGCGGATCAGGGCGGTGGGCACGTGTTCGCCCAGCGCGGCGCGGGCTTCCTCGGGCGACAGGTGGCGGGTGCCGGTGGCGGGCGAGTTGTCGGCCAGCGAGGGGCGCGGATACCAGGTGTCCAGGATGGCGCCGTCGGCAGCCAGCGTGGCGACGCCATAGGCGATGGCGCCGAGGGGCATGGGGGATTCGGACATGATGAAAGAGGAAATGCGCAGTCTGAGTGCGTAATTCTAAGGCGAAAGGGACGGATGGCGGGGGCGTCGGGCAGCAGTTTTCAGAGGCTGCCGAAGGCCCAGCGCAAGCTCAGTGAGCCCGTGTGTTCGCGGTTGCCGCCGCCATACTGGCCGCCATAGGCCAGGCCGATGACGGCCGAGCGCGATACGGCGACTTCCATGCCCAGGCCTGCCAGCGCCGCGGATCGGGCGATCGGCGCGCCGGCCACGGTCAGCACGCTGCCGCCGTCCAGGACCAGGGTCGTTTCCGGCTGCACGTCGCCGAAGGCCCGGCGCCAGCCCAGCGTCGCATGC
>NZ_DATCUY010000653.1:0-9630 GCF_036567245.1 Achromobacter sp.
AACCGCGCCTTCACCAAGTGCGCCGAAATGAAGGGTCTGAAGATCCGCGTGCCCGACGTGGCCGCCTACCTGGCCATGCCGCGCGCTTGCGGCGCCAACACCGCGCCGATCGCGTTCGCCGAGGTCTACCTGGCGCTGCAGAACGGCACTGTGGAGGCGCAGGAGAACCCGCTCACCACGATTGAGGCGAAGAAGTTCTACGAGGTGCAGAAGAACATCATCCTCACGGGCCACATCGTCGATCACCTGAATACGGTCATCTCGGGGAAGTTGTGGAAGAGCCTGTCCGACGAGGACAAGAAGATCTTCTCCGAAGTCGCGCAGCAGGCGGCGGAGAAGGCTTCCGCCGAGGTCGCCGAAAGCGAGAAGAAGATGGTCGACGTGTTCCGCAAGCGCGGCTTGAATGTGGCGGAAGTGAACGTCCAGGATTTCCGCGACACCGTGCTGGAGAAAGTGCCGTTCAAGCAGTACGGCTACGAAAAATCGGATTGGGAACGGATCCAGGCCGTGAAGTAAGCGCGCCCGGGGCCGCCCAGGCGGCCTCGCATCGACCCGTCCGATTCCGCACAAGGGGAACGCCATGCATTCAGATGCCAAGGCCGCCGTCATGGCGGCCGCCAGCAGCAACCCTGTCCATCCCGCCGGGCAGCAGCCGCCGCCCGCCACGGCGGAGGAGATCGTCCATAGTTTCGAGGAGGCCGACCACCACGAGGTCAGCCTGGCTGGCTACCAGCCCGAGGATTGGATCTGCCTGGCCATCTTCTGGGTCATGGCGCTGCTGGTCTTCCTGCAGTTTTTTTCACGCTATGTGTTGAACGATTCCTACGCCTGGACCGAGGAACTTGCCGTCTATTGCCTGATTGGCGTGGTCTTCATCGGTTCGGCTATGTGCGTGCGCGCTTGCCGCCACATCCAGGTGGACTTCCTGTACCGCTACCTGCCGCGTCCCGCAGGCCGGGCGCTTGCCACCGTCATCGACCTGCTCCGCACGGCCTTCTTCGGTTATGCGGTGTGGCTCACCTACCGCTACATCGTCCTGGTGGGCGACGAGCCCATGACCACGCTGTTCTGGAACAAGGCCTATGTCTACTGGATGGCGCTGGCGGGATTCGTCCTGATGTTCCTGCGCTCCGTGCAGGTGTCGGCGCGCAACTGGCGCCAGGGCTACTCCATCCTGGAAAACCCCGCGGCCTACGAGTCGCAGGACTAGAGCTGGTCCGGGGTGGCTCCTGGAATCCGACAACGACAACCGGAAGCGAGACATGGGCATACTGATCGGAACCTTTCTGCTGTTGATGATCGTCGGCCTGCCGGTGGCGGTGGCCATGGCGGGCGCGTCGCTGCTGTTCGTGCTGATTTCGGGTAGCGTGCCCGACGTGGTGGTGGCGCAGCGCATGATCGCGGGCGTCGAGTCCTTCCCGCTGCTGGCCGTGCCGTTCTTCATCCTGGCCGGCAACCTGATGAACATCGCCGGCATCACCGGCCGCATCTACAACTTCGCCGTGGCGCTGGTGGGCTGGATGCGCGGCGGGCTGGGGCAGGTGAACATCATCGGCTCGGTGGTGTTCGCCGGCATGTCGGGCACCGCCATCGCCGATGCCGCGGGCCTGGGCACCATCGAAATCAAGGCCATGAAGGACCACGGCTACGAGACCGAGTTCGCGGTGGGCGTGACGGCCGCCTCGGCCACCTTGGGGCCCATCATCCCGCCGTCGCTGCCTTTCGTCATCTACGGCATGATGGCCAACGTGTCGATCGGCTCGCTGTTCCTGGCGGGGCTTATTCCCGGTGCGGTCCTGACTGTGTTGATGATGCTGACCGTGGCCTACTACGCACGCCGCAACAACTGGGGCGGCGACGTGTCCTTCAACTGGAAGCGGCTGGGCGCGGCCGGGCTGGAAGTCGGCATTGTGCTGGCGTTCCCGTTGTCGATCTGGCTCATGACCGAGGCCGGCTTGTCGGCCAACCTGGCCGCGGGCATCGCCTTTGTCGTGTTGCTGGCGTTGGACTGGCGCTACAACTTTTCGGCCGTGATGGCGTTGATGGCGCCTGTCATCCTGATCGGGGGCATGACGCTGGGCTGGTTCACGCCCACCGAGGCCGCCGTGGCGGCCGTGATATGGGCGCTGTTCCTGGGGCTGGTGCGCTATCGCTCCATGACCTTGCGGACCCTGGCCAAAGCGACTTTCGACACCATAGAAACCACGGCGTCGGTGCTGTTCATCGTCACCGCCGCTTCGGTGTTCGCGTGGCTGCTGACCACCACCCAGGCCGCCCAGGCGCTGACCGACGGCATTCTCAGCGTGACGCAGAACAAGTGGGTGTTCCTGCTGATGGCCAACGTGCTGATCCTGATTGTGGGCTGCTTCATCGACACCATCGCCGCCATCACCATCCTGGTGCCTATCCTGCTGCCCATCGTGCTCAAGCTAGGCATCGACCCGATCCACTTCGGTCTGATCATGACGCTGAACCTGATGATCGGCCTGCTGCATCCGCCCATGGGCATGGTGCTGTTCGTGCTGGCGCGCGTTTCCAAACTGTCGGTGGAACGGACCACGGTCGCCATCCTGCCCTGGCTGGTGCCGCTGTTCGTGGCGCTGATCGCCATTACCTACATTCCCCAGATCACGCTCTGGTTGCCCACCGCCATGGGCATGGCCAAGTAAAGAGGAAACGCCATGACTGGAAGACTGCAAGGCAAGACCGCCATCGTCACCGCCGCGGGACAAGGCATAGGCCGCGCCGTGGCCGAGGCCTATGCCCGCGAAGGCGCCGACGTGCTGGCGCTGGACATCAACGGCGGTGCGCTCGAGACGCTGGCGGGATGCCGGCGCCGGACGCTGGACGTGACCGATGCCGACGCCGTTGCCGCGCTGGTTGCCGACGCCGGGCCGGTGGACGTGCTGTTCAACGGCGCCGGTTTCGTGCATGCGGGGACCATCCTGGACTGCGATGAACGGGACTGGGACTTCTCGTTCGAACTGAACGTCAAATCCATGTACCGCATGATCCGCGCCTGCCTGCCCGGCATGCTGACGCGCGGCGGCGGCTCCATCGTCAACATGGCGTCGGTGGCGTCCAGCATCAAAGGCGCGCCCAACCGCTGTGTTTATGGCTCCACCAAGGCGGCGGTGATCGGGCTGACCAAGTCCGTGGCCGCGGACTACGTGGGCCAGGGCATACGCTGCAATGCCATCTGCCCGGGCACGGTGGAGTCGCCTTCGCTGCGCCAGCGCATCGAGGCACAGGCAAGCGCCGGCGGGCAGACGCTGGCCGCCGTGGAGGCGGCCTTCGTCTCCCGCCAACCCATGGGCCGCATTGGCAGCGCCGAGGAAATCGCCTTGCTGGCGGTGTACCTTGCGAGCGACGAATCCGCCTTCACCACGGGCACCGCCCAGGTCATCGACGGCGGCTGGTCGAACTGAACATTCACGACACACAAGAGGAACATGCGATGAAATTGTTGCGTCATGGCGCGAAAGGCGCAGAGAAACCCGGCATGCTCGACGCCAACGGACAGCTGCGGGATCTGTCGGCGGTCCTGCCGGACATTGCCGCCGCCACGCTCACGCACGCCGGCCTGGCGCCGCTGCGCGCGCTGGATCCGGCCAGCCTGCCGCTGGTGGACCGCCCGGGCCGTCTGGCCCCGCCCTGGAGCGGCATGGGCAAGTTCATTTGCATCGGCCTGAACTACGCCGACCATGCGGCCGAATCCGGCCTGCCGGTGCCGGCGGAGCCTGTGATTTTCATGAAACCCACTTCGGCGGTGGTCGGTTGCAATGATCCGGTGGTGTTGCCGCAAGCATCCGTCAAGACCGACTGGGAAGTCGAGCTGGGCGTGGTGATCGGCGAACGCGCCCGCTACGTCAGCGAAGCCGACGCCATGAACCACGTGGCCGGCTATTGCGTGGTGAATGACGTGTCCGAACGCGAGTACCAGATCGAGCGCGGCGGCACCTGGGACAAGGGCAAGGGCTGCGACACCTTCGGCCCCGTCGGCCCGTGGCTGGTCACCGCCGATGAAATCGCCGAACCGCAGGCGCTGGACATGTGGCTGGACGTCAACGGCAAGCGCTATCAGAACGGCAGCACCCGCACCATGGTGTTCGGCGTGGCGCAACTGGTGTCCTACGTCAGCCGCTTCATGACGCTGTACCCGGGCGACCTGATCAGCACCGGCACGCCGCCGGGCGTGGGCATGGGCCAGAAGCCGGCGCCCGTGTACCTGAAGGCCGGCGACGAGATGCGGTTGGGCATTGCGGGCCTGGGCGAGCAGCGGCAGCGCGTCCACGCCTGGGATCCGTCGCTGATCGACGGTTAGCGGCGCGCGCAAGCCAGGAGCCTTCCATGTCAGAAACCGATACCGCGGTCATACGCATCCATCCGGCGGACAACGTGGTGATCGCCAGGCGCCAGTTGGCCGGCGGCACGCGCCTGGCCGGCGAAAACGTCGTGGTGCGCGGGCTGGTGCCGCCGGGGCACAAGGTGGCGACGCGCGCCATTGCCGCCGGCGAACCGGTGCGGCGCTACAACCAGGTCATCGGCGTGGCGCGCTGCGACATCGCGCCCGGCTCGCATGTCCATACCCAGAACCTGGAGTTTTCCGACTTCGAGCGCGACTACGCGGTGGGAGCCGACGCGCGCGCGACCGACTATGTGGACGAGCCCGCGCAGTTCGACGGCATCTTGCGGGCCGACGGCCGCGTCGCCACCCGCAACTACATCGGCATCCTCACCAGCGTGAACTGTTCGGCCACGGCCGCGCGCGCCATCGCCGATCATTTCCGCCGCGACATCCATCCGGACGCGCTGGCCGGCTATCCCAACGTGGACGGCGTGGTGGCACTGACGCACGGCGCGGGCTGCGCCACGGGCAGCGAGGGCGAGCCGCTGCGCCTGCTGCGCCGCACGCTGGGCGGCTACGCCAGGCATCCCAATTTTGCGGGCCTGCTGGTGCTGGGCCTGGGTTGCGAGACCAACCAGATTGGCGGTCTGATGGAGCAGGAAGGGTTGCGCGAGAGCGGCCTGCTGCACACCTTCAACATCCAGGAGACCGGCGGCACGCGCAAGACGGTGGAGCACGGCATCGAACTGGTGCGGGCCATGTTGGCGCAGGCCGACCGGGTCCGCCGCCAGCCCGTACCGGCCGGCAAGCTGACCGTGGGCCTGCAATGCGGCGGCTCCGACGGCTATTCGGGCATCAGCGCCAACCCGGCGCTAGGCGCCGCGGTGGACCTGTTGGTGCGCCACGGCGGCACCGCCATCCTGTCGGAGACGCCGGAGATCTACGGCGGCGAGCACCTGCTCACCCGACGCGCGGTTACGCCCGAGGTCGCGGCCAAGCTGCTGGCCCGGCTGCGCTGGTGGGAGGACTACTGCGCCCGCAACGACGCCGAAATGGACAACAACCCGTCGGCCGGCAACAAGGCCGGCGGACTGACCACCATCCTGGAAAAGTCCCTGGGCGCCATCGCCAAAAGCGGCACGACCTGTCTGGCCGACGTGTATGAGTATGCCGAGACGGTGTGCGAGCGTGGGCTGGTGTTCATGGACACGCCGGGCTACGACCCGGTTTCCGCGACCGGCCAGGTCGCCGGCGGCGCCAACCTGATCTGTTTCACCACCGGCCGCGGCTCGGCCTACGGCTGTGCGCCCGCGCCGTCCTTGAAGCTGTCGACCAACACGGCGCTGTGGCAGCGGCAGTCCGACGACATCGACATCAATTGCGGGGAAGTTGTTGACGGCGCGCAAAGCGTGGCCCAGATGGGCGAGCGCATATTCCGTCTGATGCTGGAAACAGCCTCGGGCCGGCGCACGCGCAGCGAGGAACACGGCTATGGCCAGAACGAGTTCGTGCCTTGGCAGCTGGGCGCGGTGATGTAGGCGTCCGGCGTCGGCCAGGAATTTCCAGCATTCCACAGGACCATCCATGAAGATTACCCAAGCGCGCGTCATCGTCTGCAGCCCCGGCCGCAACTTCGTTACCTTGAAGATCGAAACCGATGAAGGCCTGCATGGCATCGGCGACGCCACTCTCAACGGCCGCGAGCTGGCCGTGGCGGCCTACCTGACCGAGCACGTGATCCCTTGTCTGATCGGCCGAGACCCGCAGCAGATCGAGGACATCTGGCAATACCTCTACCGCGGCGCGTACTGGCGGCGCGGCCCGGTCACCATGTCCGCGATCGCTGCCGTGGACACGGCGTTGTGGGACATCAAGGCCAAGGCCGCGGGCATGCCGCTGTACCAGCTGTTGGGCGGCAAGAGCCGCTCGGGCGTCATGGTCTACGGCCACGCCAATGGGCGCGACATCGACGAAACCGTGGACGAAGTGCTGCGCTATCGCGAGATGGGCTACCTGGCCGTCCGCGCGCAGAGCGGGGTGCCGGGGCTGAACTCGGTCTACGGCGTGGGCCGGGGCCGCTTGTTCTACGAACCGGCCGACGCCTCGTTGCCATCCGAGCATGACTGGTCCACGGAAAAATACCTGGACTACGCGCCGCGCCTGTTCCAGCGGGTGCGCGATGCGGTGGGCTGGGACACCCACCTGCTGCACGACGTGCATCACCGGCTCACGCCCATCGAGGCTGGCCGCCTGGGCAAGTCGCTGGAGCCCTACCGCCTGTTCTGGATGGAGGACGCCACGCCGGCGGAGAACCAGGAAGCCTTCCGGTTGATCCGCCAGCACACGGTTACGCCGCTGGCCGTGGGCGAAGTGTTCAACACCATCTGGGATTGCAAGGACCTGATCGAAAACCAGCTGATCGATTACATCCGCGCCACGGTGGTGCATGCGGGCGGCATCACGCATCTGCGGCGCATTGCCGATCTGGCCGCGCTGTACCAGGTGCGTACCGGCTGCCATGGCGCCACCGACCTGTCGCCGGCCTGCATGGGGGCGGCCCTGCATTTCGACCTGTGGGTGCCGAATTTCGGCATCCAGGAGTACATGCGGCACACCGACGAAACGGACGCAGTGTTTCCCCATGCTTACAGCTTCAACCAGGGCATGCTATACCCTGGCGACGCGCCGGGCCATGGCGTCGACATCGACGAAGAGCTCGCCGCCAGATATCCCTACCAACGCGCCTACCTGCCGGTCAACCGGCAGGCGCATGATGGCGCACTATGGCACTGGTAATCCATGCTCGAACGCTTGAACTCGGAGTCATTGACCCATCTCCCCAAGGATGTGGAATCCCCCGCGTATGACCGCAGCAGGGTCACGCCGGGCATCGTGCATCTGGGCATAGGCGCTTTTCACCGCGCCCATCAGGCCGCCGTGACCGATCTGGCCATGGCCGCCAGCGGGGACCTTAGCTGGGGCATCGTGGGCGTTTCGCTGCGCAGTCCGACCACGCGCGATGCGCTGACGCCGCAGGACGGCCTGTACACGCTGGCGCTGCGCGACGCGGGTCCGGACGGGCTGGTGCGGGAGCAGCTACGTGTGATCGGGTCGGTGTTGCGCATCGTGGTGGCCGAGGAGGATCCCCAGGCGGTGCTGGAACGCATCGCCTCCGCCCAGACCCGCATCGTCAGCCTGACGGTCACCGAGAAGGGCTACAGCCACGAGCCGTCCACCGGTCATCTGTGCTGGGACGACCCGGACATCGCGCACGACCTGGAACATCCGGTCAGGCCGCGCAGCGCCATAGGCATGCTGGTCTACGGTCTGGCGCTGCGGCGTGAACGCGGCCTGCCTCCCGTCACACTGCTGTCCTGCGACAACCTGCACGCCAACGGCGACACCTTGCGCAGCCTGGTGCTGGCCTTCGCGTTGCGGGTCGACGTGGGCCTGACCGCCTGGATCGATAACCACTGCACCTTTCCCAATTCCATGGTGGACCGCATCGTGCCGGGCACGCAGGATGAAGACCGCGCGCGCGTGGCGGAACGGTTAGGCTTCGAGGACGCGTGGCCGGTGGTGGGGGAGCCCTTCCTGAATTGGGTCATCGAGGACAAGTTCGCAGCCGGCAGGCCCGCCTGGGACGTCGCGGGCGCGAGCTTCGTGCGCAACGCCGCGCCCTACGAACGCCTCAAGCTGCGCATGGTCAACGCGCCGCATTCCGCATTCGCGTACCTGGGTTCGATGCTGGGCCTGCGCACCAACAGCGAGGCCGCCGCCACGCCGGCGCTGCGCCGCTACGTCGATGACATGATGCGGCTGGAGCTTGGGCCTACGCTGCGCGGCATCCCCGAGTCAGGGCTGGGTGAATATCGCTCGCGTTTTCTTGCGCGCGTGGCCAATCCGGCGCTGCCGCACCGTACGCGCCAAGTCGCCATGGACGGCTCGCAGAAGGTGCCGCAGCGCCTGCTGGCCGCCATCCGCGACCGTTTGCGTCAGGGAGACGATTTCAGCCGGCTGGCGATGGCCGTGGCGGCGTGGCTGCACTACCTGCGGGGCTACGACGAACAGGGCAACGCCTATTCCATCCAGGATCCGCTGGCCGGGGCGCTGGCCAAACTGCTGGCGCGCGCCGACGTGGCCGCCATGGCTTCGTCCCCGTCGCAGGCGGCCCATCGCCGCGCCACAGTGCTGGCCGGGTTCCGGCCGGTTTTCGGCGACCTGGGCAGGAAGCCGGCCTTCGTCGACGCGCTGGCCTTGCACCTGGAGCGACTGCGGGCGTTCGGCGTGCTGGGCGCGCTGGAGGCCCTGGAGCGGGACGCCGCCCCTGAGTGCTCGGTCCAGCCCGTGCCGGCCGCATGACCGCAGGCGGCATGCCGCCTGCATCCACAAGGAGCGCAGCATGGCAAGGCTGGAAAGCGTGGACGCGGCGCAATGGAGACAATGGGGCGAGGCCTGTTTGCAGGCCCTGGATTTCAGCGTAGCTGACGCCGCTTGCCTGGCGGACAGCCTGGCGCAGACCAGCCTGTGGGGCATCGACTCGCATGGCATCGCCCGGCTACCGCACTATCTGAACAGGATCGTCCACGGTTCGATCCTGGCGCTGCCGGTCATCCGTATCGAATACAGCGGGCCGGCTACCGCGCAGGTGCATGGAGGCAAGGGTCATGGCATCGTGGTGGCGCACCGCGCCAATGAGGCCGCGATGACGCTGGCGCGGGAGGCTGGCGTGGGCGCCGTCGGCGTCAGCGACTCTTCGCATTGCGGGGCCATCGGCCTGTACACGCGCGCGGCCGCCCGGGAAGGACTGATCGGCATCGCCTTCACGCATTCCGACGCCATTGCCGCGCCGTTCGGCGGCCGGCAACCCTATTTCGGCACGAATCCCGTGTCCTTTGCATTTCCCAGGCAGGGCGGCGAGCCGCTGTGCCTGGACATGGCGACGACTTCAATTCCGTGGAATCGCGTCATGAACGCGCGTCGCGACGGTACGGCGCTGCCCGCGGGCGTGGCCCTGGATGCCGAGGGGCGAGGCGTGACCGATGCGGCGCGCGTCCGCGCCTTGACGCCATTGGGCGGCGAGTACGGCCACAAGGGCTACGGCCTGGCGATGATGGTTGAACTGTTATGCGGGCCGCTCAACGGCAATCCTCACGGACCGCACATCGGCCACATGTACGAGCAGCTGGATCGTCCGCGCGAACTGGGGGCGTTCTTCATTGTCATCGATCCCGCCCGGTTCGCGGGCGGCGCGGCGCTGGCCGCGGTGGCGGCGGGCATGG
>NZ_DATCUY010000654.1:0-17768 GCF_036567245.1 Achromobacter sp.
GCCGACGTCAAGAGCGGCGCCGACGCTTCCGCCGAGCGCCGCCGGCAGGCGGCGCACACGCCGGTCCTGGTGGTCTGGCGCACCGACGCCGACCTGCGTTGCCTGGACCTCAGCCTGGATCCGTCCGACCGCCACCCGGGCTCGCTGTGGGGCAAGGACCCTTATGCGTCGAACTTCGGCGCCGTCGGCTTCGCCCGCTTCTGCACGCCGGAGAGCTGGCTGTCGACCTGGTCCGGCCTGTCGTCCAACGCCAGCATGGAACGCACCGCCGGCGGCATCGTCCAGCCCACGCTGATCATCGAATACACCGGCGACCAGGCCTGTTTCCCTTCCGACGTGCGCGCCATCCATGACGCCATCCCCGCGCCGGACAAGACCCACCTGCGCATCCGCGGCGACCACCACGGCCGCGCCCTGGCTGAAAGCGAAGAACCCGGGCGCTACGCCGCCGGCCGCGAACTGGCTGCCTGGCTGCGCCAGCGTTTCCTCTAATCCGAATGTCGACGGAGCAAGTCATGA
Organism: Achromobacter sp.; assembly: GCF_036567245.1. Taxonomy (GTDB): domain Bacteria; phylum Pseudomonadota; class Gammaproteobacteria; order Burkholderiales; family Burkholderiaceae_B; genus Achromobacter. The sequence continues at coordinate 520 of NZ_DATCUY010000654.1, forward strand.
CTGCAACCCCCAAGACCCCCGCCCCCCTGCGCCTGCACGGCGTGGACCACACGGCGCGGCCCACCTGGCGCCTGCGCGAAACCGTCGCCTTCTATCGCGACATCCTCGGCCTGCCGCTGGTCCATGTGATCTCGGCGCGCGGCTGGGGTCCCGCCACGCACCCGGACTTCCTACACTTCTTTTTCGATAGCGGCCAGGGCAGCACCATCGCGTTCTTCTACTACCTGGGATCGGACGAACCCGAGGCGCTGCGCGGACGCAGCAGCATGCGGCCGCTGCCCGAGGACCATGTGTTCGACGCCACCCACACCGCCTGGCTGGTCGACAGCGAAGACGAGCTCAAGGCCTGGAAGCAGAAGCTGCAGGACGCCGGGCTGGAGGTCTCCGTCGAGACCCGCCATGAAGTGATCGAATCCATCTATGTGCGCGATCCCAACGGCTACTTCATCGAATTCACGCGCAAGCTGCGCCCCCTGGGCGAGGTCGACGCGATCGACGCCGACCTGACGCTGCGGGCGGCCATGCAGGCCGAAGCCGATGCGGAATCGGCCGGCGGACGCATCCGGCATATCGACGACGTCTGGGCGCGCAAGGCCGCGCTGCTGGAAGACCGGCTGGAGATGGCGGACAGCGCCGCCGGGCCGCGCGTGCGGATCTTCGTGCCCCGGGTCGAGGAATTCTCTTCCCTGGTGCAGGACGCGTCCGGACGCGAGAACTGCACCGTCGTGCAGGGCGAGCATTTCGACTGCATCGTCGCCGACGGCCCGCTGGAGTTCCAGCGCAAGGCCCTGGGGCTCAAGCCTGCCGTCTGGTATGGCTTGTTCACCGGCGGCGTCAGCGGCACGATCGATGTATTGGATCGGGACCGCGTCCTGATCTCGGCCGCGCGCCACTGAGACACGGGCCAGGAGGAGACAACCATGCGAGATATACGCCACCCCATAGAGGGCGTGATCTACCACCACGCCGAACGGGCCCGCCAGTACTTCGCCAGCGGCGCCTGGGAGCGCTCGACCGTGGGCGCGGCGCTGCACGCCACCGCCCTGCGCTGCCCCGAGCGCACCGCGCTGATCATCGACGAAGGCAGCCTGAGCTTCCGCGAACTGGACGAACAGACCGACCGGCTGGCCGCCGCCTTGCTCAAGCTGGGCCTGGCGCCGGCGGACCGCGCCATCTTCCAGATGGGCACCACGCTGGAAACGGCGCTGGCCCTGCTGGCCTGCTACAAGGCGGGCATCGTTCCCGTCTGCTCGCTGCCGCAGCACCGCGAACTGGAGATAGGCCAGTTGACGCGCCAGACCCGCGCCCGCGGCTACTTCGTGCAGGCCGACTTCGGCAAGTTCGACCTGCCGGCCTTCGCCGCAGGCATGCTGGCCGCCAGCGACACGCTGGAGCACCTGGTCGTGGCGCGCGGCGACTCGCCACATGGCGTGTCGCTCCATGCGCTGCTGGACGCCATGCCGCTGGCCGAGGCCCGCCTCATCCTGGCGGACCAGGGCCCCGGCTGCGAGGACGTGCTGAGCTTCCAGCTGTCGGGCGGCACCACCGGCATGCCCAAGATCATCCCGCGCTTCCACGCCGAATACCTGGGCCATTCGCTGGCCTGCGCCCGGCGCTACAAGATGCAGGACGACGACCGCATCATCTGGGCCCTGCCCCTGCTGCACAACGCGGCCCAGGTCTATGTGCTGATCCCCGTCATTGCCATGGGCGTGTCCGCGGTGCTGATGCCGCGGGTCGACGTGCCGCGCATGCTGGAGCTGATCGAGCGCCATTGCGTCACCCGCGCCATGTCCATCGGGCCGATAGCGCCGCAGCTCATGGCCTTCCCCGACCTGGCGCGCTACGACCTGTCCACGCTGCGCCTGTTCATCACCATGAGCGCGGCCGACCGGCTCGAAGCCCACCTGAACGTGCCCTGCTCCAACCTGTTCGGCATCACGGAAGGGCTGCTGCTGGGTTCGCCCGCCGACGCGTCCGAATACGAGCGGCATCATACGCAAGGCCGCTCGGGCTGCCCCGAGGACGACATCCGCCTGCTCGCGCCCGGCAGCGAAGAGCCGGTGGCGGAGGGCCAGATGGGAGAGCTCTGTTTCCGCGGTCCCGCCACGCTGCCGGGCTTCTTCGACGCCCCTGCGGCCAATGCCTCCGCCTACACCTCGGACGGCTACTACCGCACCGGCGACATGATGACCGCTCGCGTGGTGGACGGGGCGACCTGCTACGCCTTCGAGGGCCGCCTGCGCGACAACATCAACCGCGGCGGCGAGAAGATCGGCTGCGAGGAAGTCGAGGCGCTGGTGGGCGCGCATCCGGCCATTTCCGAGGCGCGGCTGGTGGCCATGCCCGACCCGTTCTATGGCGAGAAAGGCTGCGTCTTCGTCATCCTCCGGCCCGGACAGATGGTGCCGAGCCTGACGGAACTGGCGGATTTCCTCACCGGCCAGGGGCTCGCCAAATACAAGTGCCCGGAACGCATCGAGCAGATCGAGGCCTTCCCCGTCACCAAGGTCGGCAAGCTCGACAAGGCCGCCCTGCGCCACACCGTCGCGGAAATGCTCAATCAAGAGGCCGCAACGGCCAGGGAGAACGGCAATGACCAGCACTGAGTACGTAGTGAGCGAGACGCCGTTCATCGTGCGCCGCCGCGTCAAATGGGGAGATTGCGACCCCGCCGGCGTGGTCTACACCGTCACCTTCGGCGAATACGTGCTGTCGGCCGCCGAACTGTTCTACGGCCATCTGTTCAACGGCACGCCGCAGCGCATCAAGGATGAGCATGGCTTCGGCACGCCGACGCGCGCGCTGTCCTTCGACTTCCAGGCCTCGCTGTGGCCCGACGAGGAATTCGACATGTGCGTCAGGGTCGAGGAAATCCGCACCCGCACCTACACCCTGCACGTCGCCGGCAGCGTGCGTGGCCAGCCGGCCTTCGACGCCCGGCTGACGCCGATCTGCGTGGCGCGCGGCGAACGGCGCGCCATCGAAGTGCCCGTCGCGCTGCGCGGCGCCTTGCAGTCATATCAGCAAGCCTGCGCGCAGGCCGAAGCAAACAGGAGCCAGGAAAAATGAAGATCGCCGTCATCGGAGCAGGCCCCGCTGGCCTGTACTTTTCGCTGCTGGCCAAGAAGCATGCCCCGCAGCACGACATTACCGTGTACGAGCAGAATCCGCGCGGCGCCACCTACGGCTGGGGCGTGGTGTTCTCGGACATCGGCCTGTCGTTCCTGCGCGAGGCCGACCCGGAATTCTTCAAGGCCTTCGTCGCGCACCACGAACGCTGCGACTACATGGAGATCATCCACCAGGGCGCCCGCGTCCAGGTCCAGGGCAACCATTTCTCGCGCACGGCCCGCATCGACATGCTGGAAGTCCTGGAGAAGGCCTGCCTGGAAGCCGGCGTGAAAATCCTGCACGAGCAGCGGATCGAGGACGTCGGACGGCTTGCCGCGGAAGTGGACATGGTGGTGGCCGCCGACGGCAGCAACAGCGCCGTGCGCAAGCAGTACGCCGAACACTTCCGCCCCAGTTTCGAACGCCGCCGCAATAAATTCGCCTGGTACGGCACCCGACAGCGCTTTCACCCGGTATCGCTGATCTTCCGCGAAACAGACCACGGCATCTTCATCGCCCACAGCTACCAGTACAGCAAGGACCTCAGCACCTTCCTGGTGGAAGTGGACCCGGACACCTGGCAGCGCGCCGGCCTGGACACGGCCAGCGAAGACGCCAGCCGGCGCTATTGCGCCGAGGTGTTCCGCGCCGACCTGGGCGCCAATGAACTGCTGGGCAACCGCTCCCTGTGGTTCGAGGCCAGCATCGTGCGCAACGAGCGCTGGTCGCACGGCAACATCGTCCTGCTGGGCGATGCGCTGCGCACCGTGCACTTTTCGCTAGGCTCCGGCACCCGGATGGCGATGCAGGACGCGATCGCGCTGCATCAAGGCCTGACCCAGCATCCGGACGACACGCAGGCCGCGTTCGCGCATTTCGAGGCGCAGCGCCGCCCGGCATCCGCCAACTTCCAGGCCGCCGCCGCGCGCAGCCTGGACTGGTACGAGAACGTGGCCGACAAGATGCAGCTGGATCCGGTGTCCTTCGTCTACGACTACATGCGCCGCACCGGCCAGGTCAGCCACGACGACCTGCGCCAGCGCGACCCGGGATTCGCCGCCGCCTATGAGGCGCTGCACCCGGAAGCCGCCGTCCTGTCCTGAACTACGCATCGCTTTGTTGTGAGTACCCGGCCGCGGCGCCTTGATCCGCGCTTGCGGCCTCAACGATAAGCGGCGCCGCAAGCGCCGCAAACCATCCATGGGAAGTGGAGGAGACATGAAAAATACCCTCTGGTGCATGGCGCTGACCGGCGCCCTGGCCTGCGCCTCGGCACAGGCCCAATCCGACAAATACCCCGAACGACCGGTGCGCATGGTGCTGCCCTATTCGGTAGGCAGCGGTCCCGACGCCGTCGCCCGCATGCTGGGCGAACAGCTCACGGCGGCCTGGAAACAGCCGCTCATCGTGGAGAACAAGCCCGGCGCCAACGGTTGGCTGGCAATCGGCGAAGTCAAGCGCGCCACGCCCGACGGCTACTCGCTGGCCGTGGTGGACAACACCCACATGACGCTGCAGCCGCAGCTCTACCGCAACCTGCCCTTCGATCCGGTCAAGGATTTCGTGCCGGTGGCGCCCATCTACACCACGCATTTCTTCATGGTCGTATCGGCCTCGTCGCCCTGGAACAACGTCACCGACCTGATCGCGGCGGCCAGGGCCCAACCCGGCAAGCTGACCTACGGCACCTGGGGCATGGGCAGCGTGGCGCACGTGGGCACCTCCATGTTCCAGACCGCCACGCAGACCAATATGACCCACGTCCCCTTCAAGGACCTGGCCCAGCTCTATACGGCGGTGGCCAACGGCGAGGTGGACTGGGCCTTCGGCACCGCCGCCACGGTGCAGAACCTGTACCAGGCCAAGCGGGTCAAGCTGCTGGCGCTGGCGGCGCCGTCGCGCCTGGGTTCCTACGCGGATGTCCCTACGGTCAGCGAGGCCGGCGGTCCCAAGGACTTCGAACTGAAGACCTGGGTCGCGGCCTTCGCGCCCAAGGGCACGCCTGAAGCCGTGGTCAAGCGCATCAATGACGCAATCGCCCAGGCCGTGGTGACGCCCGCGGTGCGCAAGCGTTTCGAGACCTATGGCTTTGACGCCTGGCCGCAGGACGCCGCCGCGCTGGCCCAGGCCCGCGACGCGGATTCGGCGCGCTTTGCGGCGGTGGTCAAGGAGGCCAATATCTCTTTGGACTGAAGCCAACCCGGGGGGCCGCGCGCTGCGGCCTTCCTCTCGGACGAGCGCCTCGAGTGTTCGCCTCAGGCGTCCCGTCGCAGTCGTCCGCCTCAGGCTTCCGCTTCCGGCGCCTTGGGCGTGGCCGTCAGCCGCTGCGCCATGAACTCCAGGAACTCGCGGGCCAGCGCCGGCAGCGTCCGGCCCTGCAAGGTCAGGACCTGGATGCTCCGCTGCCGCATCTCCGGATTGCTGAACGGCACTGCGGCCAGGCCCTCGCCGTCGCGCTGTCCCAACATGGTCAGGTAGCCCGACAGCGCCACAATATCGCTGCCGGGCAGCATCGGCAGGAAGGCCGCGGAATGGTTGGACACGTAGGCCGGCTCGATATGCAGTCCGGCATTCGCGCAAGCCGCGTCGAACAGTTGCCGCACCGTGGTGCCTTGATCGCCCAGAGACAGCGGCACCTTCGTCAGGTCGCGCATGCCGAGGCTGCGCCGGCTGGCCAGCGGATGGTTGCGGCACATCACCGCGTAGACCGGGGCGCGCACCAGCAGTTCGGTCTTGAGGCGGTCGTCCTGCGCGGTCGTGTAGCGCAGCGCCAGCTGCGACAGGCCTTCCAGGATCTGGCGGCTCACTTCTTCTGGCCGTTCCACGTGCAGATGGAAACGGGCCTCGGGCCGGACCTGCTTGAATTCGGCCATGCACATGGGCAGGAAGCGGTGCGCGAAACCCTCGGTGCAGGCCAGGCGTATGGTCACGTCGCCCAGGTGGCTGCGCTGCCGGATCTCGGTGGTGACGCGCTCGGCTTCCAGCGCGGCGGCATTGGCATAGGCCGCCAATTGACGCCCCGCCTCGCTCAGTTCCATGCCGCGCGCCTGCCGCTCGAACAGCGCAATGCCCAGCCCGTCCTCCAGCTTGGCGATCTGCCGGCTTACGGCCGAGGCCGCCACGTGCTGCGCCGTGGCAGCGCCAGCGATGGAGCCGCAGCGCGCGACCTCCAGAAAGTACCTCAGACCCAGTGAAATCATGGCGCCCCCTTAACCATGCCTTTATGGCAACGGAAAAATGCTAATTATCTAATTGTGGCATGTGGTGAAGCGTAATAACTTTGTGCCTCCCTCAGCATCCCAGGCACCGAAGTGATACGCGAACAAGCCTTGCTCCAAGCCGTTCAAGCCTATGACAACGGCGATCTTCAGGCGGCGCTGGCGCGCCGCGTCGCCTACGCGACGGAAAGCGAGGTGGCTGACCAAGCCCCCGCCCAGCACGCCTACCTGAACGAAGAGCTGGTCCCGCTGCTGCAGCAACTGGGCTTCGCCTGTGAGGTGCATCCCAATCCCTCCGGCGCCGACCTGCCCATCCTGGTGGCGCGCCGCATCGAGCAGCCCGGCCTGCCCACGGTGCTGATGTACGGCCACGGCGACGTGGTGCGCGGCAATGCCGCCAAATGGGAAGCCGGGCGCGATCCCTGGCGTTTGCAGGTCGAGGGCGACCGTTGGTACGGGCGCGGCACCGCCGACAACAAGGGCCAGCACAGCATCAATCTGGAAGCCCTGCGCCAGGTCATCGCCGCGCGCGGCGGCGCGCTGGGTTTCAATGCGATCTGGCTGATCGAGACCGGCGAGGAAGCGGGCTCCCCCGGGCTGGCCGCCTTCTGCGAGGCCCAACGCGAAGCCCTGGCGGCGGACGTATTCATCGCCAGCGACGGGCCGCGCCTGAGCGCGCAGCGCCCGACCCTATTCATGGGCTCGCGCGGCGCGGTGAACTTCGAACTGAAACTGCGGGCGCGCGAACGCGGCTACCACTCGGGCAACTGGGGCGGCCTGCTGGCCAACCCCGCCATCGTGCTGGCGCACGCGATCGCCACATTGGTCGATGCGCGCGGCCGCATCACGGTGCCGGGCCTGCGTCCGCCCCCCATTCCGGACGCGGTGGCCGAGGCGCTGGCCGACCTGGAAGTCGGCGGCGGCGAGGACGATCCCGCCATCAATGCCTGGTGGGGCGAGCCCGGCCTGAGCGCATCGGAAAAAGTGTTCGGCTGGAACAGCCTGGACGTCCTGACCTTTGGCGCCGGCGATCCGGCCAAGCCGGTCAACGCCATACCGCCTGAAGCCGTGGCCTGGTGCCAGCTGCGTTTCGTAGTGGGCACGGATTGGCGCGCGCTGGAGACGCACGTGAAGGAACATCTGCGCGCGGCGGGCTTCGAGGACATCCAGGTGCGTATCGGCATGCAAGCCGGCGCCACCCGCCTGTCACCCGACAATCCCTGGGTGCGCTGGGCCGCGGCCTCGCTGGAACGCAGCACCGGCAAACGGCCGGCGCTGCTGCCGAACCTGGGCGGTTCGCTGCCCAACGACATCTTCGCCGACCAGTTGGGCCTGCCCACCTTGTGGGTGCCGCATTCCTATCCCGCTTGCGCGCAGCACGCGCCCAATGAACACCTGCTGGGTAGCGTCGCCCGCGAGGGACTGGCCATCATGGCCGGCCTGTTCTGGGACCTGGGCGACCAGGGCAACGCCTTGCGCCAGGCGGCCGCCAGCCCGTCTTCCACCGCCAACCGACCGGGACTTCCGTCATGACCGTCAAACTCCGCGCCGCCGTGGCGGCCGCAAGCCTTGCCGCCGCCGCGCATGCCGGCGGCGTCCACGCTGCCTATCCCGAACAGACGATCAAGATCGTCGTGCCCTTCACTCCGGGCGGCGCGACCGACGCCGTGGCGCGGCTGCTGGCCAACAAGCTGTCCGGCAAATTCGGCCAGGCCGTCATCGTGGAAAACCGCCCCGGCGCATCCACCGTGATCGGCGCGGAAGCGGCCGCGCGCGCGCAGCCCGACGGCTACACGCTGATGCTGTCGGGCAGCACCACCTATACCGTGCTGCCGGCGCTCAAGCCCGGCCTGCCCTACGATCCGCAAAAGAGTTACGAACACATCGCCATCGTCGCCATGGCGCCCGTGGTGCTGCTGGCCAAGAACGGGTTGGCGGCCGGCACCATCCAGGAAGCGGCCGCGCTGGCCAAACAGCGCAGCGGCAAGGACAGCCTGATGTACGGCACCTTCGGCGCCGGATCGGCCCCCCACCTGGCCGGCGAGATGTACGCGGAGGCAGCGGGCGCGAAGATGACGCCGGTGCCCTACAAGGGCAGCGCGCAGCTGGTCACGGCGATGATAGGCGGCGAGGTCGACCTGGGCGTGGACACCGTGTCTTCGGCCGCGCCGCAGGTTCGCGCCGGCAAGATCCGCGCCTTGGCCGTGACGGGCGAACGCCGCATGCCGCAGCTGCCCGACGTGCCCACTTTCACCGAAGCGGGCATGCCGGACGTGTCTTTCGTCGGCTGGTACGCGCTGGTCGCGCCGGCCCGCACGCCGGCCCCGGTGGTGGACACGCTGAGCCGCGCCGTAGCGGAAATCATGGAGGATCCGCAGGTGCGCAAGTCGGTCGCAGACCTGGCGCTGGATCCCGTGTACCTGCCCGCTCCCGCCTTCAAGGCGCAGATCGCCAAGGAACTGCGCACTTTTTCAGACGTAGCGGCGCGCGCCGGCATCGCCCTGGACTAGCGGCGGGCAGGCTGGCGCCCGGCCTCAGTCCGGCTGGGTGCGGGTGATCTTGGACCCTTGCAGGCCCATGCCGGCCATCAGTCCCTGTCCGCCGAATGGCACGGCGTATACATCCTGGCTCAGGGTGGTGGTGGTAATGCTGGCGGCATAGCTGTCGTCCACCACGACCAAACTGGGGCCGGCGCCGAGCGACCAGCCGTCGCTCTGGTCCAGGTACCGCAGTGCCGGCTCGTTCATGAAGAACAGCGCATAGCTGAACTCCTGCGCGCCGGCCTGCAGGCCGAACGATACCGCCGATATGTTGTAGTAACCCTGGACCTTGCCGCCCCGGATGAGCGCGCCGTCGCCGGTTTCCGCGCCGACCAGCAGGCCACCCTTCAGGATGCGGGGAAACACCAGCACGCCCACCGCCTTGTTGCCCAGTTCACGCGTCCTGGGCTCCTGCTGGTAGAGGCGCTCCAGCGCGCCCCTCGCCTCCTGGCTGAGCTCGGCCGCGGATTCCGCCCTGGCCTGCGGCGGCAAGAAAAAACAGGCAGCCCACAAAAAAAGGCTGGCCCACAGCCAACCCTGACCTTGCATAGGCAAAACGGACGCGCGACGCATACAGCCCCCTTGTTTGAAGGACGGCGAGCGCCAAGCGCGCTCGCCCCGACTTGCCAGTTCAGTATTGGCAGGGGCATATATGTTGTCAAGAGGCGTCCGCACCCGTGCTGGCGCCTGGGCATTCTCACACCATGGGCGGCGACGTCTCCCTTTCCGGATGGCGGTGCCTGGCCAGGGCGTCGATGTAGGCGGCTACGCTCTTGGCCGGCGCCCCCGCATCCACGGCCAGCAGGCCCGCATCGGCCTGGCCCGGTACGACGCCCGCCGCGGCGAACAGTTGCGCGCCTACGCCCACGCCCATCAAGGTCTTCCCGTGGCGAAACGCATCGCGCAGAAACTCCAGCGCACGCCCGTCCTCGCGCAGACGCTCCAGGGCGGCCTCGCCCCCTGCCACCACCGCCCCATCGAATAGCGCGGAAGGATGATTGTCGAGGGAGGCATCGGCGTCCACGACACCACCTCCGTCCGTGGGGATGGGGCCGATGCGCTGCCCTACCAGTCGCACCACCGCGCCCGCCGCAATCAGCCCGTCGGCCACGGCGGCCACCGCTTTGCCATCGGCGCCCTCGGCCACCAGGATCGCGACCTTGCGCGTGGCGATGCCTGCCTCGCCAGGACGCGCGGTCAGTGATAGGGCCGGCGATACCTCGATTTCCGGTTTGGGCGGACTCTCGACCGCCCGCGGCAAAGCAGCCGGCAAGGCCATGCCCAATTGATCCGCCACGCCCTGCGCCAGCGCTTCGGATACATTGCGCAGCGACGCGACCATGCGCTGGCGCACCGCCGGCACCGTGACTTTGCTCAATTCAAAGGCGTAGGCATCGACGATGTGGCGCTTTTCCCAGTCCGCCTGGCTTTCATAGAACAGCGTGGCCTGGTTGTAATGCTCGGCAAATTTCTCAGGATGCCCGCGCAGTTCGTCGCCCGTCTCCGGCTCCGGAAAGGAGACGAAGCCATCCATGCCGGCCTGGAACGGACAGCCGCCGGCGAGCGAATTGGGCTCGTAGGCCACGCGTCCGCGGTGGATGGCCTGGCGGTGCATGCCGTCGCGCTGATTGTTGTGCACGGGCGCGAGCGGCGCATTGATCGGAATTTCATGGAAGTTCGGCCCGCCCAGCCGCGATATCTGCGTATCCACATAGGAGTGGATGCGCCCGGCCAGCAGCGGATCGTTGGTGAAGTCCAGGCCGGGTACGATGTGCGCGGCGCAGAACGCGACCTGCTCAGTCTCGGCGAAGAAATTGTCGGGATTGCGGTCCAGCACCATGCGCCCGACCGGTACCACCGGCACCAGTTCTTCCGGCACCAGCTTGGTGGCGTCCAGCACGTCGAAGCTGAAGCCTTCGGCCTGCTCCTCCGTGAACACCTGCACGCCCAGTTCCCATTGCGGGCCGTTGCCGGCGTCGATCGCCTCCCAAAGATCGCGGCGGTGGAAGTCGGGGTCGGCGCCGGACACCTTGACGGCCTCGTTCCAAACCTGCGAATGCGTGCCGAGCAGCGGATTCCAGTGGAACTTCACCAGCCGCGACTCGCCGGCGGCGTTGACGAAGCGGAAGGTATGCACGCCAAAGCCCTGCATCATCCGGTAGCTGCGCGGGATGGCGCGGTCCGACATCAGCCACATCAGCATGTGCGTGGATTCCGGCATCAGCGACACGAAGTCCCAAAAGGTGTCGTGCGCCGACGCGGCCTGGGGCATGCCATGCTGCGGTTCGGGCTTGACGGCGTGCACCAGGTCCGGGAACTTCATCGCGTCCTGGATGAAGAACACGGGCATGTTGTTGCCGACCAGGTCCCAGTTGCCCTCGTCCGTATAGAACTTCACGGCGAAGCCGCGCACGTCCCGCGCCGTGTCCTTGGAGCCGCGCTCGCCCGCCACCGTGGAAAAGCGCACGAACACTGGCGTGCGCTTGCCGGCTTCGGCGAACAGCGACGCGGCAGTCAGGCCAGTCAGCGGCTTATAGCATTCGAAATAGCCGTGCGCGGCAGAGCCGCGAGCGTGCACGATGCGTTCCGGAATCCGCTCGTGGTCGAAATGCGTGATCTTCTCGCGCAGGATGAAGTCCTTGAGCAAGGCCGGCCCGCGCAGGCCCGCCTTCAGCGAGTGCTGGTTGTCGCTGACGCGCACGCCCTGGTTGGTGGTCAGCATTTGGCCGCTCGAATCCGCGCGCACACGCTCCAGCCGTCCGTCGGCCGCATTGACGCCGGCCGCGGCTGCGCCCCCGGTCTTGTCCGAGGCCTCGGCTTCAGACAGCGAACTGGCTGTCGCGGAAGGATCCGCGGCAGCCACGTGGGCACCGGCATGGGGGCAACGCGCCCCTGCTTCGCCATATTCCGCGGCCTTGCCGGCGTTGTGGGGCATGGCCGCAGCCATCGCGCCCACGGCCGCGGCGCGCTTGAGCGCAGGATGGCTGGGTTTGCCCGCAGGGCCGGACGCCGGGCCGCTGTCCGTGTTCATGTAGGCCGTATCCACGGCCGCGCCCGTGCCGCTCTTGCCTGCTGCTTTCTTGCCTGGCATCGCAATCTCCTAGTGGCTCAGCATCTTGCCGCGCGCCTGTTCGGCCCGCGATGCGCCGATGGCGGTCTCCACCTGCTTGACCTCTTCGGGAGGCGGCAGCACCGCGGGGAATCCCAGCGACTGGATCCACAACTCGCGCGACCAGCCCTGGGTGTGATAGAGGTGGTGGTCCTCGTCCGTGGCGACGGCGTCATACGCCTGCTTGAGCACCTTGGCCTGGTCGCCGCTGTGCTGCTCGGCGATCACGCCGATCAGGGACCAGTTCGCGTGGTCCTTGGTTTCGGCCAGCACCACGCATTCGGTGGCCACCAGCTGCGCGGCTTCCGGGTCGCCCGCGTTGATCGCCATCTTCATGGCCTTGACCAGCGACTCGCCGATATGGCGCACCACCTGCCTGCCCGGGGGCTGCGCCTCCGGATCCAGGCGCAACTGCTCGAATACCGTCAACAGCACCCGGCGATGGGCGCGTGTTTCTTCCAGGTAGCCTAGCCATTCCTTCTTCAGGTCCTCATTCACCGCGCAGGTCACGGCGGTTTCGTACACGGCCAGGCCGCCTATCTCGGTCTCCAGGGCCTGGTACAGCAACTCCTCGATTTGCGAGGTACTTCCGGCTTTGCGTTTCATTGGGTGCTCCTGTGTGGGCATCCGCGCTTGTACGCGGCGGATATGCGGATGGAACGCCTCCCCAGCAACCGCCATGCCCGGCCCGTGCACTTGCGGTCCATCCCGGGCGGACCCGCCCCGAATGCCGCGGTCGAAGCAAAAAATACAGGGCGGCTCCACGGACAACCTCGTCCCCATTTAGACTAGAATTGGAACCATTCTCAATAAAATCAGACCGCCCGGCTCGCGGCGGCGCCAACAAGAAAGAGGCTCGTCCTGAAATCCGGTTTCCGCCTGTCCATGGCCTGGCTCCACACCTGGGTCGGCCTGTGGTTTTCCTGGCTGCTGTTCGCCGTCTTCCTGACGGGCTCGCTGGCCGTGTTCTCCGAACCCATCACGCACTGGATGACGCCCGAGCATCAGCAGGCGGAAGCCCTGGCCGCGCAAAAGGAAAGCGTCCCGGTGGACCGCGCCCGCCGGCTGGAACTGGCCGTGGACTACATGGCGCGCAATCATTCCGGCGCGACCATGTGGGAAATCTGGCCGGTCGACCGCTTTCACGGCAACGGGCTGACGGCCTATTGGTTCGACAAGAGCGGCGAGTATGCCGATGCCGAACTGGACCCCGTCACCGGCGCCGAACTTGACGACCACCACGAGGCCGAAGCCCGCGCAACGCAGGGCGGCACGCATTTCGTGGATTTCCACTACACCTTGCACGACGCCGGCCTGGGCTTGTGGATCGTGGCCTTCGCCAGCATGGCCATGCTGGTCGCACTGATTTCAGGCGTAGTCACGCACAAGCGCATCTTCAAGGACTTCTTCACCTTCCGCGCCAGGAAGGGCCAGCGCTCCTGGCTGGACGCGCACAACGCGGTGGCGGTCCTGACCCTGCCTTTCCAGTTCATGATCGCCTACACCGGCATCGTGATATCCAGCGCGATACTGATGCCCGCCCCCGTCGCGGCGACCTATGGCGCCGACCCGCAGGCGCGCGGCCAGTTTCTGGCCGAACTGTCGGGCGAGGACCGGCCGGCGCGCAGCGGCGTGGCGCAGGCCATGCCGACGCTGGAACCCATCGTGGCCCGCGGCGAGCAGCTGATCGGGCAGGCGGCGCGCGCCATCGTCATCAACAATCCCGAAGACAGTTCCATGCGCATCGGCGTCTACGGCTGGAATGAAGACAGCGACGAAGCGCACAACATCAGCGCCACCACCGGCATGGCGGAGTTTTCCGCCAGCGGCGAACTGCTGCGCCTGCGGCCCCCAGGCGGCGTCAACGGCGGCGCGCCATCCCTGACATTCCAGGTGATGAGCAGTCTGCACATGGTCAAGTTCGGCGGCCTGGCCATGAAATGGCTGTACTTCATCTGCGGCCTGGCCGGCGCGGCCATGATGGGCACGGGCGCGCTGCTGTTCATGGTCAAGCGCCGCACCAAGCACGGCGGCGAATTCGGCAGCGCAACGGCGCGCGTGTACCGGCTGATCGAAGGATTGAACGTGGCCGCGCTGGCCGGACTGGCCATCGCCTGCATCGGCTACTTCTGGGCCAACCGCCTGCTGCCCGTGGCGCTGGAAAACCGCGCGCTGTGGGAGCTGCGTTGCTTCTTCCTGATATGGGCGCTGACGCTGGCGCATGCCTGGCTGTGCAGCCCGCGCCGCGCCTGGATCTCGCAACTGGCCCTGCTGTCGGCGCTGTGCCTGCTGCTGCCAGTGCTGTCGCTCGTCACCCTGGGCGACCATCCCGTGGCGCAGATCGCCCGGGGCGACTGGGAAAGCGCGGGCGTCGAACTGACGGCCGTCGCATTCGGCGTACTATCGGCCTGGGCGGCGCTGCTGTTGTGGCGGCGGCCCGCAAGCGCCCCCGCCCGGCGCAATCCCCGCAGTAACGCAGAGGCGGCCGCATGAACACCAACGACCTGTACGCAATTTCCATGGCGCTGCTGCTGACCTACTCGGGCATGGCCTGCCTGAGCCTGGCCATGCCGCGCCATTACGACCAGATCTGGGGACGCGATCCGTCCGCCGGCCATACCCGCGTGCTGCGCGGCGCCGGCGTGCTGCTGCTGGCGCTGGCCTTGCTGCCCTGCGTCGGGCTGTGGGGCAATACCGTGGGCGTGGTGGCGTGGCTGGGCTGGGTCTCGGCCGGCGCCCTGCTCTGGGTCGGCATGCTGTCCTGGGCGCCCCGCCCGGCCGCCGGCACCGCCGCGCTGGCCGTCGCCATATCCCTGGCCGGGGTCGGCATCGGCTTCTGAAGCGCGCGTTTGATGCGCATCAAGCAAGGCTGACATCCCAGGCGCGCGGGGCGATACGCGCACCATATGTGGTGGTAGAGTTTTCACACCCTACTACATATGGTGTCAGTCATGCATATCCAGCACATCCTCAAGCGCGACGGCCGGGTCGCGGCGTTCGACCGCGACAAGATCGCCCAGGCCATGGCGGCGGCCGGCCAGAGCACCGGGGAACTGGACTTGGCAGGCGCGCAAACCCTGACCGACGGCGTCATCGCCGCGCTGGCCGGCAATCCCTGCCCAGGCGTCGAAACCATCCAGAACCGCGTCGAGGAAGCCCTGGTCCAGGCCGGCCACTGGCGCACCGCGCGCGCCTACATCGTGCACCGCGAACAGCACGCCCGGCTGCGCGCGCTGCGCCACACGCTGGTGGACGTGGAAAGCGCCATGGAGGAATACCTGGACCAGCGCGACTGGCGCGTCAACGCCAACGCCAACCAGGGCTACAGCCTGGGCGGCCTGATCCTGAACGTGGCGGGCAAGGTCACCGCCAACTACTGGCTGTCCAACGTGTTCGCGCCCGAAGCGGGCCGCGCCCACCGCGAAGGCGACATCCACATCCATGACCTGGACATGTTGAGCGGCTATTGCGCCGGCTGGTCGCTGCGCCAACTGCTGACCGAGGGCTTCAACGGCATCCCCGGCAAGGTGGAAGCGACACCGGCGCGCCACATGTCGGCGGCCATCGGCCAGATCGTCAACTTCCTGGGCACGCTGCAGAACGAATGGGCCGGCGCACAGGCCTTCAGTTCCTTCGACACCTACATGGCGCCCTTCATCCGCCGCGATGCCATGACGTACGCGGAAGTGAAGCAATCCATGCAGGAACTCATCTACAACCTCAACGTGCCCAGCCGCTGGGGCACGCAGACGCCCTTCACCAACCTCACGTTCGACTGGACCTGCCCGCCGGACCTGAAGGAGCAGATCCCGTACATCGGCGGCGAGGAAATGCCGTTCTCCTACGGCGACCTGCAGACCGAGATGGACATGATCAACCGCGCCTACATCGAGGTCATGATGGCCGGCGATGCCAAGGGCCGCGTGTTCACCTTCCCCATCCCCACCTACAACATCACGCCCGACTTCGATTGGGATCATCCCAACACCGAGCGCCTGTTCGAGATGACGGCGCGCTACGGCCTGCCCTATTTCCAGAACTTCCTGAACTCGGACCTGGAACCGCACATGGTGCGCTCGATGTGCTGCCGCCTGCAGCTGGACCTGCGTGAACTGCTCAAGCGCGGCAACGGCCTGTTCGGCTCGGCCGAGCAGACCGGCTCGGTCGGCGTGGTCACGGTCAACTGCGCGCGCCTGGGCTACACCTGCCGCGGCGACGAAGCGCGGCTGATGCAGCGCCTGGATCATCTGCTGGAACTGGGCCGCGACGTGCTGGAAACCAAGCGCAAGGTGGTGCAGCGCTACATCGACCAGGGTCTCTACCCCTATACCCGGCGCTACCTCGGCACCCTGCGCAACCACTTCAGCACGCTGGGCGTGAACGGCATCAACGAGATGATCCGCAACTTCACGGACGACGCCGAGGACATCACCTCCGCCGCCGGACACGCCCTGGCCGTGCGCCTCCTGGACCGCGTGCGCGCGCGCATGACCGAGTTCCAGGAAGAGACGGGCCACCTGTACAACCTCGAAGCCACGCCCGCCGAAGGCACCACCTACCGCTTCGCCCGCGAAGACAGGAAGCGCTATCCCGCCATCCTGCAGGCCGGCAGCGAGACGCAGCCGTACTACACCAACTCCAGCCAGCTGCCGGTGGGCCACACCGACGATCCCTTCCATGCGCTGGAACTGCAGGAAACGCTGCAAGGCAAGTACACCGGCGGCACCGTGCTGCACCTGTACATGAACGAGGCCGTGTCTTCCGCCGCCGCGTGCAAGCAATTGGTGCGCCGCGCGCTGTCGAACTTCCGGCTGCCCTACATCACGGTCACGCCGACGTTCTCCATCTGCCCCAACCACGGCTATCTGGCGGGGCACCACGAGTTCTGCCCGAAATGCGATGCCGAGCTGCTGGCCAAGCAATCGGCATGCTGCACCCCGGCTTAAGGCCTGGTCACCACGACAGGCCCCGACCGGACCGCCGGGCAGCCGCCCGGCATTCACTCCCTGAGGAATCGCCATGCAAACCTTGATCGCTCCCGAAGTCACCACCGCTCCCGCCCTAAGGCTGGACGACAGCCAGCGCGTGCGCTGCGAGATCTGGACCCGCGTCATGGGCTACCACCGCCCCGTCGCTTCCTTCAACACCGGCAAACAAGGCGAATTCAATGAACGCCGCTTCTTCGTCGAACGCAGCGCCTGAAGGCGCACCACAAGCCGCCGCGTCCACCCCGGGCTGCGGCCCGGGCACGCGGCGGCTGACGGCGCG
>NZ_DATCUY010000655.1:0-7304 GCF_036567245.1 Achromobacter sp.
CTGCTGGGCATGCACGTCAGCCCCCTGCCCACGGCCTCCACCCATATCCACCCCGATGCCATGCGCACGCGCAAGCTGCTGCTCAAGGCCGAGGAAATCAGCAAGCTCATCGGCAAGGTCGAGCAGCGCGGCTACACGCTGGTGCCGCTCAACCTGCACTACAAGAACGGGCGCATCAAACTGGACTTCGCGCTGGGCCGCGGCAAGAAGATGTTCGACAAGCGCGACACCGCGCGCGAAAAAGACTGGCAGCGCGAAAAAGAACGCATCATGAAGCACGACACCCGCGCCCCACGCAAGAGCAAGGACGACTGATTCAGGCGGCCTCGGGCAGCGGCTGGCGTTCGGCCTCCTGCCCCGGGCCCATGATGCGGTTGCGCCCCGCCGCCTTGGCCGCATACAGCTTGCGGTCGGCGCGCTCGAAAAATGCCTGCAGGCTCTCCCCGGGCATCCAGTCCGCCACGCCGGCGCTGAAGGTATAGGAAATGGTGCTGCCGCCGTGCGCACAGGGCGTGCGCCGGACAGAATCCAGTAACCGCTCCGCCACATCCATCACCGCGTCGCTGCGCATGTCGGGAAACAGCACCGCGAATTCCTCGCCGCCCACCCGCCCGACGTGGTCGCCGGTGCGCAGCGTGGCAGTGGCCAACAGGCCGAAATGCCGTAGCACCGCGTCGCCGGCCGCATGGCCGTGGGTATCGTTGATGCGCTTGAAATAGTCGATGTCCAGCAACAGCAGCGTCAGCGGCCGCCGCGTGCGCAGGGCCTGGGCGCAATAGCGCTCGGCCTGCAGCCACCATGCCTTGCGCGACATCAGGCCCGTCAGGAAATCGGTGCTGGCCTCCTGCTCGCGGTCGGCCAGCATCCGGTCGTGGATGATCATGATGGTGCCCAGGGTCAGGCACGGCATCGTCAGCACCCCCAGCGTCATGAACGCGATGTTCCACGCCGTGGGCTGCAGCAGGGCGTGCGCCGCCGCGATGTCGAACAGGTAGACGGCGGCGCGCGCCGCGCATACCACCGCGGATACCAGCGCCACCACGCGCACGAAATGGTAGCTGTAGCGGGACCGGTTCAACGGCATGCCTCGCTTGACCGTCATGGCGATGGCGGCCATGAACCCGAACATCAGCCCGGACATGACCACCATGCGCGGTCCGACCTGGGGTTCGATGTAGGTGTAGAACGCCACCGCCAGCAACGTCGCGCCGGAGGCCAGCGCCATGAGGCGCCTGGGCACGGTCAGGCCCAGCAGCCGGCGCAATCCCGTGTAATACGCGCATAGCGCCAGGACCACGGCGGTACTGGCGGCGATCACCGACACCCATAACGGCGCCTCGGTGACCTGGAAGGCGTACAGCCCGAACCCCGCCAGCGTCAGCAGGTTGGCGCGTATCGCCTCCTTGATGCCCGCCATGCCGCTGCGGGCCAGGGACCCCAGCACGCACAGCGCAAGCACTCCCGCCAATGCTGCTATCAAAAGCAAGTTAACGGGAGCGATCATCGCCAGGCGCCGCCAGACGCGGTTATCAGCTGTTGCGGGTGGACTTCACGATGGTCATGGCGGAAGCGATCATGCCGCCCACATCCGCCAGGTTCGCCGGCAGGATCAGCGTATTGCCTTCCTTGGCGACGTTGCCGAACGCCTCGACGTAGCGCTCGGCCACCTTCAGGTTCACGGCTTCCATGCCGCCGGGCTGGCGCACGGCGTCGGCCACCTGGGTGATGGCCTTGGCGGTGGCCTCGGCGATCGCCAGCACCGCAGCGGCCTCGCCCTGCGCCTGGTTGATCTGCGCCTGCTTCTCGCCTTCGGAACGGGCAATGGCGGCTTCGCGCTCGCCGGTGGCGATGTTGATCTGCTCCTGGCGGCGGCCTTCGGAGGCCGCGATCAGGGCGCGCTTTTCACGCTCCGCGGTGATCTGGGCCTGCATCGAACGCAGGATCTCGTTGGGCGGGGTCAAGTCCTTGATCTCGTAGCGCAGCACCTTCACGCCCCAGTTCAGCGCCGCCTCGTCGAGCGAAGCGACGATGTTGCTGTTGATGGAGTCGCGCTCTTCGAAGGTGCGGTCCAGCTCCATCTTGCCGATGACCGAACGCAGCGTGGTCTGCGCCAGCTGCGTGATGGCCGAGATGTAGTTCGACGAGCCGTAGGAGGCGCGCATGGGGTCGGTCACCTGGAAGTACAGCACGCCGTCGACCTGCAGCTGCGTGTTGTCACGCGTGATGCAGACCTGGCTGGGCACGTCCAGCGGGATTTCCTTGAGCGAATGCTTGTACGACACCCGCTCGATGAACGGGATGACAAAGCCCGCGCCGGGAGACAAAACCCGGTCGAACTTGCCCAGGCGTTCGACCACCCAGGCGTGCTGCTGAGGCACGATGGCGATCGCCTTGATGACTATCAGTATCGCCAGCGCGACGATGACGAGCAGGACGATGGTGGATGTATCGATCATCATGATTCGGAGCCTCTCCTTCTGGTAAGTACATACGCGGGAACCGTCCGAATCTTGCGGACGCCCGCAGCCAGCCCCGCCCGCGGCGGGCCGGCGCTGCTCAGGCCGAGCCAGGTGCGGCCTTGGGGGCCAGCACCAGGATCGAGCCACGCATTTCGATGATGGTTTGTTCTCCGGCCACCGGCGCCTGGCCCTGGGCCAGCTCGGCCTGCCAGTGCGCGCCGCGGTACCAGACGCGCGCGGTGCCTTGGTCCGACCAGGCCTCGACCGACACCGTCTGGCCGATATCCAGGTTGACGTCGGCATTGCGGGCGGAATCGACCTCGCGCTTCTTCAGCACACGGGTCTTGCGCAGGACCAGCAGGCCCAGCAGCAACACGATGCCGCAGCCCACCAGCTGCCACTCCAGGCCCGCGCCCAACCATGCGGCCACGCCGCCTGCGGCCAGGCCCAGGGCCACCAGCAGCAGATAGAAAGTCCCCGTCGCCAGTTCCCCGATCAGGGCCAGCGCGGCCAGTCCCAGCCAGATCCACATAGTTTTTATTCGCCCGAAAGGATGAGTATGTAAGCGGAATTGTACGTATTTCCGGGACGGAACGGGAAAGGCGCTTCAGTCGCGGACCGGAGCGCTGGATTATGATGTGCGCTGGCGGTGGAAATCCCTCTGGAACCCGGCGCCCGCATCCTTTACGCAAAAGCCCCAATGACCGCTGCAATACCCTCCGCTCTCCCCGTCCTGATCCTGCACACCGGCGATCCGGACGATACGCTCAAAAGCCAGTTCGGCGGCTATGCCGAACAACTCGCCCAGGCCGCCGGCCTGAGCGCCGAGGCCATGGAAATCGTGCCCGTGCATGAAGGCAAGCGGCCGCAGTCCCCCGCCAGCTACCGCGCCGCACTGATCACGGGCTCGCCCGCCATGGTGACCGACAAGGAACCCTGGAGCGAGGACACCGCCGCCTGGCTGCGCGAAGCCGCCGCGGCCGGCCTGCCCATGTTCGGCGTGTGCTACGGCCACCAGCTCCTGGCCTACGCGCTGGGCGGCAAGGTCGGCTACAACCCCGCCGGACGCGAGGTCGGCACCCAGACGGTCGAGCTGCTGCCGCCCGCCGCCGGCGACAAGCTGCTGGCCGGACTGCCTCCCACCTTTCCCGCCCAGATGCTGCACGCGCAGACCGTGCTGCAACCGCCGCCCGGCGCCGCCGTGCTGGCGCGCTCGGACCTGGACGAACACCAGATGATCCGCATCGGCCGCAACGTGTTCTCGACCCAGTTCCACCCCGAATTCGGCCCGGACTTCATCCGCGCCCATCTGGAACGCTTCGGCCGCCGCTACGCGGCTGAAAACCTGGACGTCCCGGGACTGTCCGCCAACGTCCGCGCCACCCCTGTGGCGGGTGGCCTGTTGCGCCGCTTCCTCGACGCCTACGCGCCCGCGTAGCGCCCCGCGCGGCCGCCGCGCAATATACGGAGTGCGGCGGCGGAAGGCTTTTGAGACGATGGGTCCAAGCGCGCGAATCCACGCGCAACAGGAGCTTTTTCATGAACCAAGCCGCCGCCCTGAGCAAACAGCACGCCGCCGCCATCGAACGCGCCTGCCGCGCACTGGAAGCCGAGCAGCCGCCGGATCTGTCCACCCTGGCCGAACAGGCCGGCATGAGCCGCTTCCATTTCCACCGCGTCTTCAAGGCGGCCACCGGCATCACCCCCAAGGCCTACGCCGACGCCCTGCGCGCCGGCCGCGCCCGCCAGCAGCTCAAGCAGAGCTCCAGCGTCACCGACGCCATGTACGACGCCGGCTTCAATTCCAGCGGTCGTTTCTACGAGGCCGCCCCCGCCATCCTCGGCATGACGCCTACCGCCTTCCGCAAGAATGGCGAGGGCGTGGAGATCCGTTTTGCAGTGGCGCAATGCTCCCTGGGCGCGCTGCTGGTGGCGGCCAGCGACACCGGCATCTGCGAAATCGCGCTGCATGAAGACCCCGAGCAACTGGTGCGCAACCTGCAGGACCGCTTCAAGGCCGCCCGCCTGATCGGCGCCGACGCGCAGTTCGAAGACTGGGTGGCGGCCGTGGTCGGCTTTGTCGAAGACCCCTCGCGCGGCCTGGAGCTGCCGCTGGACGTGCGCGGCACCGCCTTCCAGCGGCAAGTCTGGCAAGCCCTGCGCGAGATCCCGGTGGGCGAAACCGCCACCTACACCGACATCGCCGAACGCATAGGCTCGCCCCGCGCCGTGCGCGCCGTGGCGCGCGCTTGCGCCACCAACAACATCGCGCTGGCCATCCCCTGCCACCGCGTGGTCCGCACCGACGGTTCGCTGGCCGGCTACCGCTGGGGCATAGACCGCAAGCGCGAATTGATTGCGCGCGAAGCGCTGGCGGCCTAGCCCTTTTCGCGCTTGCGCATAAAAAAACCCCGCGCCCTTGCAAGCGCGGGGTTTTCACATCAGCAAGCCGATCAGTTCTTGGCCAGGCGCTGCCAGGTATCGACAACGGTATCCGGGTTGAGCGACATCGACAGGATGCCCTCGTCCTTCAGCCATTGCGCGAAGTCCGGGTGGTCGCTGGGGCCTTGGCCGCAGATACCCACGTACTTGTTGGCGGCCAGGCAAGCCTTGATCGCGCGGCGCAGCATGAACTTCACGGCCTCGTCGCGTTCGTCGAAATCGGCGGCCAGCAGTTCCATGCCGGAATCGCGGTCCAGGCCCAGCGTCAGCTGGGTCATGTCGTTCGAGCCGATCGAGAAGCCGTCGAAGTACTGCAGGAACTCGTCGGCCAGGATGGCGTTGGACGGCACTTCGCACATCATGATGAGCTTCAGGCCGTTCTCGCCGCGCGCCAGGCCGTGCTTGGCGAGCAGGTCCACCACCTTGGACGCCTGGCCCAGGGTGCGCACGAAGGGCACCATGATCTCTACGTTGGTCAGGCCCATTTCATCGCGCACCTTCTTGAGCGCCTCGCATTCCATGCGGAAGCACTCGGCGAAGTCCTCGGCGATGTAGCGCGACGCGCCGCGGAAGCCCAGCATGGGGTTCTCTTCCTCGGGCTCATAGCGCGAACCGCCGACCAGCTTGCGGTATTCGTTGGACTTGAAGTCCGACATGCGCACGATGACGGGCTTGGGGTAGAAAGCGGCGGCGATGGTCGCCACGCCTTCGGCCATCTTCTCGACGAAGAAGGCGCGCGGGCTGGCATGGCCGCGGGCGGCCGATTCCACGGCCTTCTTCAGTTCGCCATCGACGTTCGGGTAGTCCAGCACCGCCTTGGGGTGGATGCCGATGTTGTTGTTGATGATGAATTCCAAACGCGCCAGGCCCACGCCGCCGTTCGGGATCTGGGCGAAGTCGAAGGCCAGCTGCGGGTTGCCCACGTTCATCATGATCTTCAGATCGATCGGGGGCATGTCGCCGCGGCGCACTTCTTCCACTTCGGTTTCGATCAGGCCGTCATAGATGCGGCCTTCGTCGCCCTCGGCGCAAGACACCGTCACGGCCTGGCCTTCCTTCAGGATGTCGGTGGCGTTGCCGCAGCCCACGACCGCCGGAATGCCCAGCTCGCGCGCAATGATCGCCGCGTGGCAGGTGCGGCCGCCGCGGTTGGTGACGATGGCGGCTGCGCGCTTCATCACGGGCTCCCAGTTGGGATCCGTCATGTCGGTGACCAGCACGTCGCCCGGCTGGACCTTGTCCATGTCGGAGATGTCGCCGACCACGCGCACCGGACCCGCGCCGATCTTCTGGCCGATCGCGCGGCCGGTGATCAGGACCTGGCCGGTGGCCTTCAGGCGGTAGCGCTGCTGCACGTCGTTGACGCCCTGCTGCGACTTCACCGTTTCCGGGCGTGCCTGCAGAATGTAGATCTTGCCGTCGATGCCGTCGCGGCCCCACTCGATGTCCATCGGGCGCTGGTAGTGCTTCTCGATGATGACGGCGTAGCGGGCCAGTTCGTTGACCTCGTCGTCGGTCAGCGAGTAGCGGTTGCGCTCGGACACGGGCACGTCCACCGTGCGCACGGCGCGGCCTTCCGGACGTTCCGGATCGAATTCCATCTTGATCAGCTTGGAGCCGATGCGGCGGCCCACGATCGGGTAGTGGCCCTGGGCCAGCGTCGGCTTGAAGACGTAGAACTCGTCGGGGTTGACCGCGCCCTGCACCACGGTTTCGCCCAGGCCGTAGGACGAGGTGATGAACACCACGTCCTGGAAGCCGGATTCGGTATCGATGGTGAACATGACGCCGGCGCTGCCCTTGTCGGAACGCACCATGCGCTGGATGCCGGCCGACAAGGCCACATCGGCGTGAGCGTAGCCCTTGTGCACGCGATAGGAAATGGCGCGGTCGTTGTACAACGACGCGAACACGTGGCGGATCTTGTCCAGCACGTCATCGATGCCGACGACGTTCAGGAAGGTTTCCTGCTGGCCGGCGAACGAGGCGTCGGGCAGGTCTTCCGCGGTGGCGGACGAGCGCACGGCGAACGAGCCCTTGCCGTCGGCGTCCAGCTTGGCGAAGGCTTCGCGGATCTGGGATTCGAATTCGGCCGAGAACGGGGCCTCGACCAGCCATTGACGGATTTCCGCGCCGGCGTTGGCCAGCTCGCGCACGTCTTCGGGGTTCAGCGTCGTCAGGCGTTCAGCGATGCGCTTGTCCAGGCCCGACGCCTTCAGGAAGTCACGGAAGGCGTCAGCGGTCGTGGCAAAGCCGCCCGGCACGCGGACACCCGCGCCAGACAGCTGGCTGATCATTTCGCCTAGTGATGCGTTCTTGCCTCCTACCGAGTCCACGTCCGTCATGCGGAGCTGCTCGAACAAAACAACGTACGACATTGAAGTCACCTTTTACAATGGAATG
>NZ_DATCUY010000656.1:0-6133 GCF_036567245.1 Achromobacter sp.
CGCCGGACTGCCCCGCGTCGCGGCGGCGGCCGGCATCGGCAACCCGGAACGTTTCTTCACCACGCTGCGCGGCGCCGGCATCACGCTGGAAACCGCATTGCCCCTGCCGGATCATCACGACTACGCCGAGTCGCCGTTCCAGGCGCTGACGGCCGACGCCATCCTGGTCACGTCCAAGGACGCGATCAAATGCGCCGCTCTGGACGATCCGCGCCTGTGGGAAGTGCCGGTGCACGCCGGCTTTTCCGATCCGCAGTTGTTCGACTGGCTGGCGCAAGCGCTGCGCCAGCCGGCGCGGACGTAGAAAAACGCCAGCCTGGCGGCGCCACGGCGCAAAGCCGGTCCAGCCCCAGGCAAACTGTTTTAGAATTCCGGTCATGGAATCCCGCCTACTCGACATCCTCGTCTGCCCGCTGTGCAAGGGCCGCCTCGAACACGACCGGCAGCAAGCCGAACTGGTCTGCCGCGCCGACCGCCTGGCCTTCCCCGTGCGCGACGGCATCCCCGTCATGCTGGAATCGGAAGCCCGCGCGCTGGACGACGCCCCCGCTGCCCCCTGAATCACCGCCGCATGAGCTTCATCGCCCTGATCCCGGCGCGCACCGCCTCGACCCGGTTGCCCGACAAGCCGCTTGCCGACATCGCCGGCAAGCCCATGGTCGTGCGCACCGCCGAGCGCGCGGCGCTGTCCGGCGCTTCCCGCGTCTATGTGGCCACGGACGACATCCGAGTCCAGCAAGCGGTGCAAGCGCACGGGCTGCAGGCGCTGATGACCCGCCCCAACCACCCGACCGGCACCGACCGCCTGGCTGAAGCCGTGGAGCAGCTGGGTCTGCCCGACGACGCCATCGTGGTCAACGTG
Organism: Achromobacter sp.; assembly: GCF_036567245.1. Lineage (GTDB taxonomy): Bacteria > Pseudomonadota > Gammaproteobacteria > Burkholderiales > Burkholderiaceae_B > Achromobacter. The sequence goes on from NZ_DATCUY010000656.1 coordinate 863, forward strand.
CAGGGCGACGAGCCGCTGATCGAACCCGAACTCATCGACGCCGTCGCGGCCAAGCTGCAAGCCAGCCCCGAGGCCGACATCGCCACCTGCGCCTGCCCCCTGGCCGACGCCGAAGCGCTGTTCAATCCCAATGTGGTGAAGCTGGTCTGCGCCGCGGACGACCGGGCGCTGTACTTTTCCCGCGCCCCGATCCCCTGGGCGCGCGACGCGCTGGCCTCGGGCGAACGTATCCTGGCCGACGGCCTGCCCGCCTGGCACCACATCGGCCTGTATGCCTACCGGGTGTCGTTCCTGCGCCGCTATCCGTCCCTGCCGCAGGGTGCGCTGGAACGCTTCGAATCGCTGGAACAGTTGCGGGCCATGGAACATGGCCACGTCATCGTCGTCCATCGGGCGTCCCACCCTCCTGCCGCGGGCGTAGATACCCCGGCAGACCTGGAACGCGTCCGAGCGGTCTACAGCAAGCGGATATAAGGGTTATTTCCTATGGCGCGGCTCCGCATCGGCTGCTGCATTGCGGCATAATTCCCCGGATCACAAAAAATACACCCCTTCAGGAGCACTCATGCGTCTTATCTTGCTCGGACCTCCCGGCGCCGGCAAAGGCACCCAGGCCGCGTTTCTCACCCAACACTTCGGCATCCCCCAGATCTCCACGGGCGACATGCTGCGCGCCGCGGTCAAAGCGGGCACGCCGTTGGGCATTGAAGCCAAAAAGGTCATGGATGCCGGCGGCCTGGTTTCCGACGAGATCATCATCGGCCTGGTGCAGGACCGTCTGCAGCAGCCCGACTGCGCCAACGGCTACCTGTTCGACGGCTTCCCGCGCACCATCCCGCAGGCCGACGCGCTCAAGAGCGCCGGCGTCAAGCTGGATTACGTGGTGGAAATCGAAGTCCCCGAAGAAGACATCATCGAACGCATGAGCGGCCGCCGCGTGCACCAGCCCAGCGGCCGCAGCTACCACGTGCGCTTCAACCCGCCCAAGGTCGAAGGCCGTGACGACGTCACCGGCGAAGAACTGATCCAGCGCGACGACGACCGCGAGGACACCGTGCGCAACCGCCTGTCCGTGTACCGCGAACAGACCCGCCCCCTGGTCGACTACTACTCGTCCTGGGCGCAGCAGAATCCCGCCGATGCGCCGAAGTACCGCAAGATCTCCGGCGTCGGCGCGGTCGAAGAAATCAAGGCGCGCCTGTACGCAGCCGTCCAAGGCTGATCGGCGCCTCGATGGCTCACAGGCCTTCGGCGCCGGCACCGGAACGCATCGCGTCCGGCCGGCCCCGAAGGCCTAGTCATATCCGGCGCCTGCCGCGCCGCTTTCATCCCTAGAACTCACTGGTGGTAGACACATGGAAATCGCGAACAAGGTATTCATCGTCACGGGCGGCGCGTCCGGACTGGGCGCCGGCACGGTGCGCATGCTGGTCGAAAACGGCGCCAAGGTCGTTATCGCCGACGTGCAGGACGAGCCGGGCTCGGCCCTGGCCAAGGAACTGGGCCAGCGCTACGTCCACTGCGACGTGACCCAGGAAGCCGACGGCAAGAACGCCGTGGCCGCCGCGCTCGAACTGGGCTCGCTGTTCGGCCTGGTGAACTGCGCCGGCGTCGCGCCTGCCGCCAAGATCGTGGGCAAGAACGGCGCGCATCCGCTGGAACTGTTCCAGAAGGTCGTGTCGATCAACCTGATCGGCAGCTTCAACATGATGCGCCTGGCCGCCGAAGCCATGAGCGCCAACGCGCCCGAACCCACCGGCGAACGCGGCGTGATGATCAACACGGCCTCCGTCGCCGCCTTCGACGGCCAGATCGGCCAGGCCGCCTATGCCGCCTCCAAGGCGGGCGTGGCCGGCATGACGCTGCCCATCGCGCGCGACCTGTCCAAGACCGGCATTCGCTGCATGACCATCGCCCCGGGGATCTTCGGCACGCCCATGATCTTCGGCATGCCGCAGGAAGTGCAGGACTCCCTGGCCGCCAGCATCCCCTTCCCCGCCCGCCTGGGCCGCCCGGAAGACTACGCCAAGCTGGTGCACAGCATCATCACCAACGACATGCTGAACGGCGAAACCATCCGTCTCGATGGCGCCATCCGCATGCCTCCGAAGTGATGTAGTACAAAGGCAGGCCCACCCGGTGGGCCTGTTTTCATTGGGCGTCGCGCGATCCCCGCGCCATGGCGCCAGGCCGGCCCGCAATTTTTCAGTAGTCTTATCCATGAGCCTGTTTCGTTCGGCGGCCACGGTCAGCAGCTTCACCCTGCTGTCCCGCATTTCCGGCCTGATCCGCGACATCCTGGTGGCCCGCGCCTTTGGCGCCGGCCCCATCACCGACGCCTTCTGGGTCGCCTTCCGCATTCCCAATCTGCTGCGCCGCCTGTTCGCCGAAGGGGCTTTCGCCCAAGCCTTCGTGCCCATCCTGGGCGCGGCGCGCAACAATCGTTCCGAAACCGAAGTCCGCACCCTGCTGGACCGGGTGGCCCTGCTGCTGACGGCGGCGCTGATGCTCATCACGCTCATCGGCATCGTCGCCGCGCCCTGGGTCGTGTCCGCCATGGCCAGCGGCCTGCGCGGCGCGGACCGCGACACCGAATTCGGCGCGGCGGTCTGGATGACGCGGATGATGTTCCCCTACATCTTCTGCATGTCGCTGATCGCCTTCGCCTCGGGCGTGCTCAATACCTGGCGCCGCTTCGCCGTGCCGGCTTTCACGCCCGTGCTGCTCAATCTGGCCATGATCGCCGCCTGCATCTGGCTCGCGCCGCGCATGGACGTGCCGATCTACGCGCTGGCCATCGGCGTCATGATCGGCGGCGTGGCGCAATTGGCCGTGCAATGGATTGCGCTGGCGCGGCTCGGCCTCACGCCCCGCTTTACGCTGCGGTTCCGCCAAGCCTGGGGCGATCCCACGGTACAGCGCATCCTCAAGCAGATGGCGCCCGCCACCCTGGGCGTTTCGGTCGCTCAGATCTCGCTGCTGATCAATACCAACATCGCCACCTGGCTAACGCCGGGCAGCGTGACCTGGCTGTCCTTCGCCGACCGCCTGATGGAGTTTCCCACCGCTCTCCTCGGCGTGGCGCTGGGCACGGTGCTGCTGCCCAGCCTGTCGGCGGCCCATGCCCGCGACGACCACGGCGGTTACAGCGGGCTGCTGGACTGGGGCCTGCGGCTGGTGCTGCTGCTGGGCCTGCCGGCCGCGGTGGGGATGGCGCTGCTGTCCGACGGGCTGGTCGCCACCCTGTTCCACTATGGCGCCTTTGCTGCCCAGGACGTGAGCCAGACCCGCCTGGCGGTCATTTCCTACTCTGCCGGCCTGATCGGCCTGTTGGCCGTGAAGATCCTGGCGCCCGGCTTCTACGCCAAGCAGGACATCCGCACGCCAGTGAAGATCGCCATCGGCGTGCTGATCACGACACAGCTGATGAACCTGGTGCTGGTGCCCCTGATGGCGCATGCCGGACTGGCCCTGGCCATCGGCCTGGGCGCCTGCCTGAACGCGCTGGCGCTGCTGATCGGACTGCGCCGCCGCGGCGTCTATCAGCCCGGCCCCGGCTGGACCGCGTTCGCGCTGCGCCTCTTGCCCGCCCTGGCGGCGCTGGCGGCCCTGCTCTGGTACGCGGACGGGCGCATCGACTGGATCGCCCTGCAGGCCCACTCCGGACAGCGGGTCGCCTGGCTGGCGGGGGTGCTGGCGGCCAGCGGGGCGGTCTACTTCGGAATGTTGTTACTGTTTGGCTTCCGCCCTAGGGACTTCGGCCGACGTCCGTCGCGTTAAGTTCGGACAATCTGCCTATATACACCTCAAAAGCCGGTCTAGTGCCGGCTTTTTTGCATTAGATTCGTCAAGAATTGACAACTACCCGGTAATCTTTGGTAAAAAACCTTTATTATTTACAAATTGCCATCGAAAGGATCCCCCTTGAATCACTGCGGGGACATGAAGTGAAGTACGCCCAAGGACAACCCATGGCGGACCAGGTAATCAATTGGCTGCTGTTATTGCGCTCCGGCAAGGCGACCGCACAGGACTATAACGACTTCCTGGCGTGGCGCGCTGCCGATCCGGCCCATGAAAACGCCTGGCAGCAGTTGACCGGCTCGCTGGAAGGATCGACGTTCGGCCGGCTGGGCGACGCCTATCCCGCCGGTTACGCGACCGCCGGCCCCGCTATCCCGCCGCTCGTGGCCCCTCCCGGCCCCGCCATCGCCCCTCCGCGCCGCCGCTTTCTGACCGGCGCGCTGGCGCTCGCCGGCACCGGCGCCTGTGCGGCTTACGTGGGCAACGCCTTCTATCCCCTGGGCAATGTCGCCGCGGACGCCGCCACGGCCACCGGCGAACGCCGCCGCTATGTGCTGTCCGACGGCAGCCAGCTGCTGCTGGACGCCCGCAGCCGGGTCAATCTGGACTTCACCCCCGCCTACCGCCAGGTCCGCCTGCTGGATGGCGCCGTAACGGTGTCGGTGGCTCCCGACGCGCGCCGCCCCTTCCTGGTCCAGACGGCCGAAGGCACAGTCCGCGCCCTGGGTACCCGCTACATGGTGCGCCAACAAGCTCAGCGCACCCTGGTGGTGGTGCATGAACACGAGGTCGAAGTCGAGACCATGTCCGGCGCTCACGGCACCGTCCGCGCCGGCACTGGCGCCCGGTTCGACGCGGCCCGGATGGACACCCCGCGCGCCGAACTCATGGCCGAGGCCGCCTGGGAAGCCGGCTGGGTCGAAGCCCGGGGCCGCCCCCTGGCCGAAGTGATCGCCGCCCTGCGTCCCTACCGTAGCGGCACCCTGCGCGTTTCCATGGCCGCTGGCGGCCTGCCGGTATCCGGACACTTCCCGCTGGACGACACCGACGCCGCGCTGGACACGCTGCGCGACATCATGCCCATCCACGTCCGCCGCTTTACCCCGTGGTTCGTCTCCATTAACGTCGCTACCTGACAACGCCACGCTCGGCGTTCCGCTCTCGGGGGCAGCTTCGTTGTATACTAGTTACGGTGTTTTTATCCAGTAGGCGCCACGGATTTTCCTCTAGGCTTCACTTGAGGACCATCCGCAAGGGCTCTCCAGCCCAGGGAATTTTTCCCGCAGCGCCCCCGCCCGGTTGACGGGCGCTCCCTCGGTTGATCAGACATTAAAAGCTTGCAATCCCGCAGGGACTTGCTACAATGTTCGACTTTGCCGAATTCAACTTATATAGCAACATGGCCAATACCGCCCAAGCCCGCAAGCGCGCTCGCCAATCCGTTGAGCGCAACAAGCACAATTCCAG
>NZ_DATCUY010000657.1:0-10165 GCF_036567245.1 Achromobacter sp.
CAGGATGGCCACGGCTTGCGCGGCGATCAGCGGCGTCTGTTCGGCAGGCTTGGCCAGCACGGTATTGCCGGCAGCCAGCGCGGCCGCGATCTGGCCGGTGAAAATGGCCAGCGGGAAGTTCCACGGACTGATGCACAGCACGGTGCCCAGCGGACGATGCGTATCGTTGCTGAATTCGGTTTCGGCCTGATCCGCGTAGTAGCGCAGGAAGTCCACGGCCTCGCGCACTTCGGCGATGGCGTTGGGCAGCGATTTGCCGGCCTCGCGCACGATCAGGCCCAGCAAGGTCTGCATCTGCTCTTCCAGCAGTTGCGCGGCGCGGCGCAGGCACTGGGCGCGCTCCGCCACCGGCGTGGATTGCCAGATGGGAGCGGCATTGGCGGCGGCGCGCAGCGCGGCCTCGACCTCGTCGTCCTGCGCCTCGACCACGTGGCCCACCACGTCGCGCAGGTTGGCCGGGTTGCGGACTTCCATGGCGCGGGCGGCATCCCAGGCTTCGTCGCCTTCGCCCAGCATGGGCCCGGCGCGCCACGGCATGCCGGCGCTGGCCAGCAGGGCCGCGGACAGCGATCCCAGGCGATGCTCGTTGCTCAGGTCCAGGCCGGCCGAGTTGGCGCGGGCGCCCTCTTGCAAATCGCCATAGAGTTCGCGCGGCAGCGGGATCTTCTCGTGCGGTGCGCCCAGCGGCACGATGCGTGCGGCGGCTTCAACGGGGTCGGCCACCAGATGCTCGATCGGGATGGTCTCGTCGCCGATCAGGTTCACGAACGAGGTGTTGGCGCCGTTTTCCAGCAGGCGGCGCACCAGGTAGGCCAGCAAGGTTTCATGGGTACCTACCGGCGCATAGATGCGGCAGGGACGATTCAGCTTGCCTTGTGACAGCGGTCCCACGACTTCGTCGTACAGCGGCTCGCCCATGCCGTGCAGGCACTGGAATTCGTACTGGCCCGGGTAATAGTTCTGTCCGGCCAGTTGGTAGACCGCGGCCAGGGTGTAGGCGTTGTGCGTGGCGAATTGCGGATACACCGCCTCGGGCGCGCCGAGCAGCTTGCGGGCGCAAGCCAGGTAGGCCACGTCCGTGTAAAGCTTGCGCGTATAGACCGGATAGCCTTCCAGGCCGTCGACCTGGGCGCGCTTGATCTCGCTGTCCCAATAGGCGCCCTTCACCAGGCGCACCATCACGCGGTGGCGGCTGCGGCGGGCCAGGTCGATCACGTAGTCGATCACGAAGGGCGCCCGCTTCTGGTAGGCCTGGATGACAAACCCGATGCCGTTCCAGCCGTCCAGTTCGGGCTCGAAACAGAGCGCCTCCAGCAGGTCCAGCGAGATTTCCAGGCGGTCCGCTTCCTCGGCGTCGATGTTCAGGCCGATGTCGTAGCTGCGCGCCAGCACGGTCAGCGCCTTCACGCGCGGCAGCAGTTCGGCCATGACGCGTTCCCGCTGGCCGCGCGAGTAACGCGGGTGCAGCGCCGACAGCTTGATCGAAATGCCCGGACCTTCATAGATGCCGCGGCCAGCCGCGGCCTTGCCGATGGCATGGATGGCCTGCTCATACGAGGCGTAATAGCGGTCGGCATCCTCGGCCGTGGTGGCGGCCTCGCCCAGCATGTCGTAGGAATAGCGGAAGCCGCGGGCTTCCATCTTGCGGTTGTTGGCCAGCGCTTCGGAGATGGTCTGGCCCGACACGAACTGCTCGCCCATCATGCGCATGGCCATGTTCACGCCCTTGCGCACCAGCGGCTCGCCGCCCTTGCCGATCAGACGGGTCAGCGCCTTGGACAACGACTGCTCGCTGCTCACAGCCACCAGCTTGCCCGTAATCATCAGCCCCCAGGTGGCGGCGTTGACGAACAGGGATTGCGAGCCGCCCATGTGCGACTTCCAGTCGCCGCGGGCGACCTTGTCGCGGATCAGCGCGTCGCGCGTGGCGCGGTCCGGAATGCGCAGCAGCGCCTCGGCCAGGCACATCAGGGCCACGCCTTCCTGGCTGGACAGCGAAAACTCCTGGATGAGCCCTTCCACCCCGCCGCCGCTACGCTTGCCGCGCAGCTTCTTGACCAGGTCGGCGGCCATGGCGTGGATCTTTTCCAGATTGGGCATGCGGGCCTGACCCAGCAGCAGCGGCACGCACTCGGGCTCGGGACGCCGGTAGGCGGCGGTGATGGCCGCGCGCAGCACCGACTGCGGTTGCACGTCCTGGCCAAATTCGTAGAACGGTGGCGTCGGCGCCGCATGGCCCTCGCCCGCCTCGTCCTCGCCGCCCGCTTCCACGCCCAGATGGGACATCTCGGCGGGCAGGTGGCCGCGCTCGATCTTGTCCAGGTAGGAAAGGATCGCCTGCTTGTGCAGCCAGTGCGGCGTGCAGTTGAGCTTTTGCGCGGCGGCCTTCAGCCGGTCGCGGAGCGCGTCGTCGACTTTAACGCCTAGGGTCGTGCTGGCCATAAGAGATTGCTTCCTGTCGCATGGCAAAGGTAATACCGGACCCAAGCGGGACCCGGTATGGGTAGGACCGTATGCTAGACAGGTTGCAACTTGGTTTGCACTATGGTTAACCCTAGGTTAACCAATTGAGATCAGGCGGAATTTTGGGTGACGCAAGCAACGCTTGCGCCGCCAATTTTCCAGCACGCGGCGCTCAGTCCTTGAGCGCCGCGCAACCCAGCATCTGGACCGAAGCCGATCCCGCCGGAGTCTGGCCGCGGATGGCCGAGGCCATGGCGCCAGCCAGGCTGACCACGGCGCGCTGCTGTGCGGCGATGAGCGCAGGCACGCCCTCTTCCGTCACCGGCTCCGTGACCACGCTGCGGCACAGCAGGCCGGAACCCTTCATGTTGACCGGCCGCACGCGCCAGGTCGCATCCAGCTGGGCCATGCGGCCCGATTCCAGCTCGAAGCGCTGCACATCGGTCTGCACGCGCCAGACCGCGGCTTCCGGCCCCGGTTTGACCAGTTGCACGTCCAGCGCCCCGAGTTCCCGCTTCAGCGCGTCCGACAATGCGCCGCGCAGCTCGTCGCCCAGCGGCGAGCTCCAGCGCTCGGAGTAGAGCGCGGCCAGGCTGCCCTCGCCAGTGCGCACCATCAGCTGCGGTTGGTCCGCCTGCGTCGAAACGTTGACCGGCTGCACTTCGATCAGGAAATTGGCCGGCGCCACGCCAGCCCCCGGGGCCTGGGCTGCCGGCGACTGCAAGGTGTGGTACTGCACGGGCGCCGACGAACCGCAGCCGGCCAGCGCAGCCGACAAGGCCAGCAAGGACAGGACCGGACGCAAACGCAGCGTCGACCTGCCCGCGGCGCGGGGCTGCTCGGAACTCGGTTGCGCCTGGCGGGCGCGGGGAGATGGGCGTCTATTCATGGGTTTCAGTTCCTGACAGGACCGGCGCCGGGGATCGGGTCTGGGCCGCGGCCGCGCAACAAGGCCTCGGGATTGGCTTGCAGGAAATCGGCCAGGGCGCGCAGCGAACGAGCCGCGCGGCCCAGCTCCTGCATCGCCTTTTCCGTATTGACCGGCAAGGAAGCGTCGGAGGCCAGCAGCGCGTTGACCTGCGCCATGGATTCCTTGGCCTGCTTGAGCATGTTCTGCGCTTCGGGCGCGACCTGCTTGTCCAGGCGGTTCATCAGCTTGGAGGTGCTGGCCAGCGTGGTACGCAGGTCCTCGCCGATCTTGTCGAACGGGATCTTCTCGATCTTGGCGACGATGTTGCTGATCTGCTGCTGCAGCTGATCCAGGTTGCCAGGCACCGTCGGGATCATGGCCGGATCCGACAGCTTGAATTCGACCGGTTTGGCGTTCGGGAAGTCATCCAGCGCCACGTACAGCTGGCCGGTCAACAGGTTGGCGGTGCGCAGCTGCGCGCGCAGGCCATGCTTGATCATGCCGCCCAGCAAGCGGTTGCCCGCGGCGTCGCCATCCTTCACGGCGCGCTCGCGCACTTCGTCGAACACGCGGCCCAGGCGCTCCGGATAGAGGGTCGCGTCCACCAGCGAGTAGAAGCGCTTGGCGATCGGATCGAAATCCATGTTGATCTGCGTGACGTTGCCCAGCGTGATGCCGCTGAAGTCGATCGGCGCACCCACGGTCAGGCCGCGGATGGACTGATCAAAGCGCATGCGGATCGGGAAAGCCTCGCCGTCCGGATTGGCCTTGGCGGCCGTCTCGGTCGGGTACAGGTCGAACTGGGCATCGGCTTGCGCCTGCTTGCCGGCGTCGCGCGCGCTGATGACCGGCTCGAACGCAACGCCGCCCACCGCCATCGAGACCAACGATTGCGTGCGCACCTTGAGGCCGTCGGCATTGACGCTGAAATCCACGCCGCTGGCGTTCCAGAAGCGCGTGCCCTGGGTCACGAATTTGTCGTTGGGCGCGTCCACGAACACCTCGACGTTCACGGCCTTGCCGTTCTCGTCCAGCGCGTAGCCGATCACGCGGCCGACGTTGATGCGGCGGAAATACACGGGCGAACCGATATCCAGGGATCCCAGGTCGGACGCCTTGAGCTTGAAGCGCTTGCCGGCGCGGTCATGCGTGACCGCCGGCGGGACTTCCAGGCCCTCGAATTGCAGCTTGGTGGCCTTCTTGGAATTGTCCTTGCCCTCGACCGCGTCCACGCCGATATAGGCGCCAGACAGCAGCGTGCCCAAGCCGGACACGCCGCTCACGTCCAGGCGCGGGCGCACCACCCAGAAGTTGGTGCCTTCGCGCGCCAGGTCCGAGACATCCTTGGACAACTCGGCCTGCACCACCACCTTGGTACGGTCTTCGTTGAAGCCGATCGACCGCACCGTGCCGATGTTCACGTCCTTGTAGCGCAGCTGGGTCTTGCCGACTTCCAGCCCTTCGGCCGTGTTGAATGAAATGGAGATGTCGGGCCCCGCCTGCATCCAGGTCCGCACGACCAGCGACAGGCCCATCAAGGCCGCCACGATGGGCACCAGCCAGATCCATGAAATCCGGCTTTTTTTCTTGCGCGAGATCGCGGGTGACGCGAACTGCTCTTCACCGGATCCGGGTGCTTGCTCGGACATCTACTCTTCCTTGTTCGTGGACGGAAGCCGCGACGCTTCCTAGCCCAATTCCTTGCCGGCCACAGGCGCCGCCTGGCGCCCGCCCTCCACCGGTGGCGATTCTATTTCACTTTGGCCTTCAAGGTCCCAGCTGCGGCGCAGGTCGAAACTCATGGCGGACAGCATGGTCAGGATCACGACCACGCCAAAGGCCGCCGCGCCCGCGCCGGCGCTGATCTCCATCAAGCCCTGGAAATCGGCCAGGGCCGCCAGCAATATAACGACAAAAACGTCCAGCATCGACCACTGGCCGATGAACTCGACCATTTGATACAGGCGCGTGCGCGGCCGCAGATTGGTGGTGCTGCGCCATTGCTCGGTCAACAGCAACAGGATGAGCGCCAGCAGCTTGGTCAGCGGCACCGCCACGCTGGCGATGAATACGATCAGTGCGATATCCCAGGAACCCATTTCCCAGAGTTCGACCACGCCGCCCAGGATGGTGTGGGCGCTGTCGCCCAGCACGGAACGGACCTGCATCACCGGCAGCACGTTGGCGGGAATGTAAAACACCACGGCCGCCAGCAGCAGCGCCCAGGTGCGCGCCAAGTGATCGGGCTTGCGGTAGTGCACCTGCGCGTCGCAACGCACGCAGTGGTGTTCTTCTTCCGGGTTGGCTGTCCGCGGCACGGCCTGCACCTGGCCGCAAACATGGCATCCGGTCAGGACGCTGTCCGGCCCGGCTTGCGGCACATGCACCGGCGCCACGCCCACCGTCTCGGCATAGCGCCACAGCACGTGGGGCGACAGGCGCCCCAGCATCGTCAACAGAATGGTCAGAAGGCCGAACGCGCCCAGGCCGATGCCGGGAGCCACCGCCGCCATGCCGGCCAGCTTGACCACCGCCACCAGCACGCCCAGCAGGAACACCGGAATCATGCACCAGGGCCGCAATACGCCCAACAGACGCATCGCGGTACGAAAGCCCGCGGGCTCGTGGCCGCGCGACAGCGGCCCCAGCACCCACAGCAGCACGCTCAGCTGCAGCAAGGGCAGCACGAAACCCGCCAAGCCCGTCATGATGGCAACCACCCAGTGATCCTGGCGCCAGGTGATGGAAATGGCGTCCAGCAAGGAGGCCTGCTGCACCATGCCCTGCACGGACATGGACGCGACGGGATAGGCGTTGGCCACCCCGAACACGATGAGGGCGGAAATGGCGAGCGCCAGCCAATTGGACAAAGTAAGCCCGCTGTAGCGCCACAGGATGGCACCGCAGCGGGCGCAATTGGCGGTCTCTCCAGGTTCAAGCTGATGCCGGCGATAGATGCTTGCGCAGTGTTCGCACTCGATCAGCGGCTGGCGGTCCGCGGTCATTGAGTTGCCTAATCGACCAGTTCGACTTCCTGCTTGTCAGGCGCATCCGACGACGGCGGCTTGCCGTTATCGTCGAAGTCCAGCTTGACCTTGCCTTCCTCGTCCAGATCCACCGTGACCGTGCCGCCGTCGACCAGCTTGCCGAACAGCAATTCGTCGGCCAGCGCGCGCCGGATGGTGTCCTGGATGAGTCGCTGCATGGGGCGTGCGCCCATCAGCGGATCGAACCCTTCCTTGGCGAGATGGTCACGCAGGGGGGTGGTGAAGATCGCTTCCACGCGGCGCTCGTGCAGCTGGTCTTCCAGCTGCATGAGGAACTTGTCCACCACGCGCAGGATGATTTCGCGGTCCAGCGGGGCGAACGGGATGATCGCGTCCAGACGGTTGCGGAACTCGGGCGTGAACATGCGGCGGATTTCCGCCATTTCGTCGCCCACCACGCGCGAATTCGCGAAACCGATGGACGGACGGTTCAGGGTTTCGGCGCCCGCATTGGTCGTCATGATGACGATGACGTTGCGGAAGTCGGCCTTGCGGCCGTTGTTGTCGGTCAGCGTGCCGTGGTCCATGACCTGCAGCAGGATGTTGAACACATCCGGATGCGCCTTTTCGATTTCATCGAGCAGCAGCACGCAATGCGGCTGCTTGGTGATGGCCTCGGTCAGTAGGCCGCCCTGGTCGAAACCGACATAGCCCGGAGGCGCGCCGATCAGGCGCGACACCGCGTGCCGTTCCATGTATTCCGACATGTCGAAACGCAGCAGCTCCACGCCCAGCGTGAAAGCCAACTGGCGCGCGACTTCGGTCTTGCCCACGCCGGTGGGGCCGGAGAACAGGAAGGCGCCGATCGGCTTTTCCGGCTTGCCCAGGCCCGAACGCGCCATCTTGATGGCGGCGGACAGGGCTTCGATGGCGTTGTCCTGGCCGAAGACCACGGTCTTCAGGTCGCGGTCCAGCGTCGCCAGCTTGCTGCGGTCGTCGTTGGAGACGGACTGCGGCGGAATGCGCGCGATCTTGGACACGATGTTCTCGATGTCCACCTTGCCGATGACCTTCTTCTGGCGCGAGCGCGGCAGCAGGCGCTGCGCGGCGCCGGCCTCGTCGATCACGTCGATGGCCTTGTCCGGCAGATGGCGGTCATTGATGAAGCGCGCCGACAGTTCGGCGGCGGCCGACAGGGCGGCAGCCGAGTAGCGCACGCTGTGGTGTTCCTCGAAGCGGCTCTTCAGGCCGCGCAGGATCTGCACGGTCTGCTCGACGCTGGGTTCGGCCACGTCGATCTTCTGGAAGCGGCGCGACAAGGCATGGTCTTTTTCAAAGACGCCGCGGTACTCGGTATAGGTGGTGGCGCCGATGCACTTGAGCTGCCCGGAAGACAAGGCCGGCTTCAAGAGGTTGGACGCGTCCAGCGTACCGCCCGAGGCCGAACCGGCGCCGATCAGCGTATGGATTTCGTCGATGAACAGGATCGCGTCGGGATTGCCGCGGATCTGCTTGAGCACGCCCTTCAGGCGCTGTTCGAAATCGCCGCGGTACTTGGTGCCGGCCAGCAAGGCGCCCATGTCCAGCGAAAAGACCTGGGCGGCCTGCAGGATTTCGGGCACTTCGCCGCGCGTGATGCGCCAGGCCAGGCCTTCCGCGATCGCGGTCTTGCCCACGCCGGCCTCGCCGACCAGCAGCGGGTTGTTCTTGCGGCGGCGGCACAACACCTGGATCACGCGCTCGACTTCGTGCTCGCGCCCGATGAGGGGATCGATGCGGCCCGCCAGCGCGGCGGCATTCAGGTCGGTGGCGTACTGGTCCAGCGGCGACTGACGCGATTCGCCCTGCTCTTCACCATTGGTCTGCTGCTCTTTCTGCACGGCGGCGGACTCCACCTGGGGCTGTTTGGTAATGCCATGCGACAGAAAATTGACGACGTCCAGCCGCGTCACGCCCTGCTGCTGCAGGTAGTACACGGCATGCGAATCCTTCTCGCCAAAAATGGCCACAAGCACATTGGCGCCGGTGACCGGCTTCTTGCCGGTGCCTCCCGCGGATACATGCATGATGGCGCGCTGGATCACCCGCTGGAATCCCAGCGTGGGCTGCGTGTCGACCTCGGCGCCGCTCGGGATCACCGGGGTGTTCTCCGAGACGAATTGGCGCAGGTTGCGGCGCAGGTCGTCCAGGTTGGCGGCGCAGGCGCGCAGCACTTCAACGGCCGACGCGTTGTCGAGCAACGCCAGCAGCAGATGCTCGACGGTAATAAATTCATGCCGGGCCGAACGGGCCTCGACGAAAGCCATATGCAGGCTGACTTCAAGCTCTTGAGAAATCACGCTTCCTCCGTAACGCATCGAAGCGGGCAAATACACGATTCATATTCTATGCCGATCATGGCGTAACACCAGCGATTTCAAAAACCACTCTATCGTGGCGGCCTTGCGTATCCATGACGGTAAGCGTATATCGGCCGTCCATGGCCAGCACCAATTTAAACGGATGACCCGACGCGCCGTGGCCAACCACGCGCCCGTCCAGCATCCACCATACTTCGCCTTCTGTTCCCTGCACATCCACATCCAGCGCCACTTCGCGCCCGCCGGGCACGGGCCGCAGCACCGAGCCGCTGGCCACGCCGCCCAGACGCAAGGGTCCGCGCGAGGCGTCGGCGTAGCCGGCAAACGACGGCGGCGCCGTTTGATTCAGCACCCAAGCCGCGCGCTGCTCCGGACAAACGCCGGATGGCACGCTGCCGAGCTTGTAACCCAGGGGCCAGCATGTCACCGCCGCCTGCACCGTTTCGGGCCTGACGCGGACCTGCTGGGCGCCTTCGGGCAAGGCCGCCACGATATCCTGCAGTAGCGGCGCTGCCACGTTGGCCCCGAAAAATCCGGGGTTGGGGGTACCGTCCGGACGGCCGACCCAGACACCCATCGTCCACCTGTCGGTCACTCCGACGGCCCAGGCATCCCGGAATCCGAAACTTGTCCCGGTTTTCCAGGCCAGTTGCCGCGACGGACTGCCCGATTGGTAGAACGGCCGGTCCGGATGGCCGCCGCTCTCCAGGATGTCGCGGACGATCCAGGCCGCCCCAGGACTCATCATACGGGACTCGACCCTCGCCTGCTCCGGCCGCAGGCGGGGCCGTCCGGAGACGCCGCCACGGGCCAAGGCCCGGTAAGCGCCCACCAGTTCTTCCAATGTGGTGCCACCCCCGCCCAAAATCAAGCTCAAATTCGGCTCGGCGCCTGCAGGCAAACGTAACCGCACCCCGCCGGCCAGCATGACCGAAGCGAAACTGCTGGGTCCGACGCGGTCCAGCAGGTCCACCGCCGGGACATTGAGCGAGCGCTGCAAGGCCTGCGCCACGCTGATCGGGCCAGCGAACGCAGCCTGGAAATTGCCCGGCGCGTAGCCGCCAAACGACATCGGCGCGTCGATCAGCAGGCTTTCGGAGTGAATCAGGCCCTCGTCGAGCGCCTGGGCATACAGGAAGGGCTTGAGGGTCGAGCCCGGCGAACGCACGCCGCGCACCATGTCCACGTGGGCAGCGCGGCTATCGTCGGAGAAATCGGCGGAGCCGGCGTAGGCCTTGACCTCCAGGGTGTCGTTGTCCATTACCAGCACGGCCATCGACACCTTGGGCGGCAGGCCGTCCACGCGGTCTTGCAGCATGCGCTCCACCGAGGCCTGCATGTCCGCGTCCAGGGTGGACGTGACCACGGCGGGACGCACGCCGGGACGCCGGCCGGCCGAACGCTGGCTGCCCGCTTCCTGCAGCAGGCGCTGCGCGGCCAGCGGA
>NZ_DATCUY010000658.1:0-33471 GCF_036567245.1 Achromobacter sp.
GCCCAGGCCCATCGCCGCCACGGCCGCCTGCCCTGGTCGGCGCTGTTGCAGCCCGCCATCGCCCTGGCGGCCGACGGCGCCCCCTTTTCCAGCGAGCTGGCGCGCAACCTGCATCTGGCCAACCCCCAGGTACGTCGGCAACCGGGTTTCGAAGCGGCTTTCCTGCTCGGCGCGGCGGACCGCGAGGCCGGCACGCCATGGCGCCAGGCAGCGCTAGCCACAACGCTGGACCGCATTGCCGGGCAAGGCGAAGCGGGCTTCTACCAAGGTCCAGTGGCCCAGGCGCTGTGCCGCTTTGCCAGCGAGACCGGCGGCCTGTTGCTGGCCGACGATCTGCAACGCATCACCGCCGATTGGCGCGAGCCCATCCATCAGGACTACGGCAGGTTCAGCGCCACGGTCATGCCGCCCAACTCCGTGGCCCCCCTCATGTTGGCGCAGCTGCAACGCCTGCGCGACGGGTTCGACCAGGACCGCGATCGCAGGCTCCTGGCGCAGATCCTTCAGGCACGCGCCATCCTGCCCGCCCTGCACGATCGCATTGCCAACCCGGATGCGTCCTGGCCCTGGCAGGAACTCGACACTTGCGACGAATTGCCCCCCCAGCGCCGGGACGACCCGGGCGATACCGCGGGCATCGTCCTGGTCGATCGCGAGGGAAATGGGCTGGCGATGTTGCAGAGCGTCTTCCAACCCTTCGGCAGCGGTTGCGTCGACCCCGCCACGGGCGTGCTGATGAATAACCGGCTAAGCGAATTCAGCCTTGATCCGACGCGGCACAACTGCCTGGCTCCCGGCAAGCGCCCTGTGCACACCCTCAATCCCTACATGGTCTGCCGCCAGGGCAGGCCAGTGCTGTTCGCCGTTTCACCCGGCGGCGTCAGCCAGACCACCACCGGCGTGCAGTGCATTTCGAACGCAATGATCGACGGCATGCGATTGCCCGAAGCCATCGACGCGCCGCGCTGGAGCATTGCGCGCGACGGCCAGATCATGTGCGAACCCGGTTTTTCCCCCTTCGTGGTCGAGCGCCTGCGCACCGCCGGCTGCAGCGTTGCTACCGATTCCCTGCACCCCTTCTATTTCGGCTCGATAAAGGCCGTGCGCCTGCACTCGCAAGGCGTGCTGGAGGCGGCCGCGGATCTGCGTCGCGAAGCCGACGCCGTCGCCTGGTAAGCGAAATACCTTGACGGCCATTCCAATCAAAGTATACTTAATCTAAATTTCGTATACTTAACCGGTTCGCTGCTGCCAGGGCGAGCCTGGATCGATCAACGGGCACGGCAAATCCCGCGGGCGGAAACCGCCTCTCCACGCCGCGCTTGCACAGGAGTGACTACTCGATGGAACGACTACGCTTTGGCATCTGCGGACTGGGGTTCGCCGGTTCCGTGCTCATGGCTCCCGCCATGAAGCAGCACCCGAAAGCGGCGATCGTCGCAGCGTGCGATCCCAATCCCGATACCCGCGCCGCCTTCGGCAAGGACTACGGAATTCCGACATACGAGAATCTGGCGGCAATGCTCGACGGCACGGAGCTCGATGCCGTCTACGTGGCGTCGCCCCATCAATACCACTGCGAGCACGTCGTCCTGGCCGCCGAACGCGGCAAGCACATCATCGTCGAGAAGCCGCTGACGCTGAACGATGAAGACGCCCGGAAAATGGTCGAGGCCGCCGCGCGCTGCCAGGTCCAGCTCGTCGTGGGCACCTCACGCAGCCACGATCCCGTCGTGAAAACCATGCGCGACATCGTCCAGAGCGGCGAGGTCGGGCGCCTGGCGATGATCAACGCCTGGAACTACACCGACTATCTCTATCGGCCTCGCCGCCCCGAAGAGCTCGACACGGCACAGGGTGGCGGCATTCTCTTCAGCCAGTTGCCGCATCAGCTGGATGTGATCAAGGTCATCGCCGACGCCACCATCGTCTCGGTGCGCGCGGCGGCGGGACAACTGGACGCCCGGCGGCCGACCGAAGGCCATTGCGCCGCCTTCGTCACGCTGTCCAATGGTGTCTTCGCCACCCTCGTCTACAGCGGCTACGACCACTTCGACAGCGACGAACTGCAGTTCTGGATCGCCGAAAGCGGGCGCCCCAAGCAACCCAAGCACGGCAGCTCTCGCAAGATCCTCGCCGGGCTCTCCCCCGAGCAGGAAGCGGCCCTGAAGACACAACGTCTGGGCTATGGAGGACCGGTGGCGCAAAGCTATGCGGCAACGGAGGACAGCCGCAAGCAACCGCATTTCGGCATCTTCATCGCCACCTGCGAACGGGGCGACCTGCGCCCCAACCCGGACGGCGTCACCGTCTATGGCAGCGATGGTCCGCGCGAGGTGCCCGCCCACGCAGGGCGAGGAGCCTATGGCCAGGGCGACACCATAGACGAACTTTACGACGCCATCATCGGCGCCCAGCCGGTGCTGCGTGATGCCGCCTTCGGCCGAAATACCGTTCTGGCCTCGCTCGCCATTCTGGAATCGTCGAGATCCGGACGCGAAATCTGCATCCCCCCGCAAGACACCCCCAGCTCGCCAGCCCGATGACACCCGGGCCCTCTTCATTGCGCCAATCCAAGGATAAGTCATGACCCAGCACGAAGACCCTTATCGCATCCTGACAGCCGTCGGTCCTGGCACGCCGATGGGCAACTTGTTCCGCCGCTTCTGGCTGCCCGCGCTGACCAGCGACGAACTGCCGGCCCCCGACTGCACGCCGGTGCGCATCCGCATCCTCTGTGAAGACCTCATCGCTTTTCGCGACAGCGAAGGCCGGGTCGGCATCGTCGACGCCTATTGCCCCCACAGGCGCGCGCCGCTGTACTTCGGCCGCAACGAAGAATGTGGCCTGCGCTGCGTCTACCACGGCTGGAAATTCAACGTGAACGGCGAATGCGTGGACATCCCCAACATCGTCCCGCCGGACAACTTCATTGCACTCAAGCAGAAGGCCAGCATCAAGAGCTATCCGGTCCAGGAAAGCGGCGGACTGGTCTGGGTGTACATGGGCCCTAAGGAACGCCAGCCCGCGCTGCCCGGCATGGAATGGGTCTCGCTGCCCGACGAGCAGGTCAAGTGTTCGCGCTGGTTGCACCGAAGCAACTGGCTGCAAGCCGCCGAAGGCGAGATCGATACCTCGCACATCAGCTTTCTGCACAGCCGGGTCAACGTCACCAAGCACTCGCCCGACTGGCAACGGCTGGCGCAAGATGGCGCGCCCCAGATCACCGTGAGGGAAACCGACTACGGTTTCGTCTATGGATCGCGCCGCGACTACGAAGGGCAGTACTTCTGGCGCGTAACGCAATGGATGCTGCCCATGTGGAGCGCGGTGCCGCGCTCCATCAACGACCCCATTCTGGCCGGCCGCGCCTGGGTGCCGATCGACGACTACACGACGACCGGCTTCGGCTATGTCTATTCGCCCGACCGTCCCCTGCCCCCTGAAACCCTGGCCGAAGTGGCGGCCGGCGAACGCTTCCCGCCCCGCTCCGACAAAGGCACGTTCCGGCTCCCTCATGGGTACGTCATCGACACCTATCTGCCCCAGGCCAACATCGAAAACGACTTTCTCATCGATCGCGACCTGCAGCGGACCACCAGCTTCACCGGGATTCTCGGGGTCAACGAACAGGACCGCGCCCTGCAGGAATCGATGCTCAGCGTGGCCGGCCACCCCGGCATCGTCGACCGCTCCCAGGAACGGCTGGTCAAATCCGACCTGCCCATCATGGCCGCGCGGCGCATGCTGATGCGCCTGGTCAAAGACCTGGATCAGGGCATTGAACCGGCGGCGGTGGCCAATGCCGACAGCTATGGCGTGCGCGGGATCGCCAAACTGTCGCCCATCGCCGACTTCGACGAATTCATGCAGCAGCATGCCGACTACCTGACGCCCCTCACGACAACCGCGACCTGATCTCCGGAAAGCGCACTCCCTCGGTGGTGCAGGCATGCGTCTGCACCAGCCGGCAATCACGCCATACGGCCACGCCCATGCAACATTCCCCAAAGACTCTCAGCGAGGCAACAGGAGACGCTCCCATGGCTATGAGCAACCCGAAGCCGCAAGCCGCATCGGCCGTCAAGCTCCAGGCGCGCATCCATTCGATCGAGCTGGAAGCCGAAGGCATCTATCTTCTGGATATCCGCCCCGTCCCGGAGCAGCAGTTTCCCGCCGTCGAGCCCGGCGCCCACATCGACCTTCACCTGCCCAACGGATTGACGCGCAGCTACTCCACTGTGAACGCGCCAGGCGACCAGGGCCGCTATCTCGTCGCGGTCAAGCACGAAGCCTCGGGCCGTGGGGGGTCCCGCTACATCCACGC
Organism: Achromobacter sp.; assembly: GCF_036567245.1. Lineage (GTDB taxonomy): Bacteria > Pseudomonadota > Gammaproteobacteria > Burkholderiales > Burkholderiaceae_B > Achromobacter. Next base: position 4,328 of record NZ_DATCUY010000658.1, read on the forward strand.
GGAACTGCGAGTCGGCCAGGACATCGCCATCGGCGGCCCCCGCAACAACTTCAGCCTGCGCGAAGACGCCAGGCACTCCGTCCTGATCGCCGGCGGCATCGGCATCACGCCGATCTACAGCATGGTTCGCCGGCTGGAACAGCTTGGATGCTCCTGGGAGCTGCACTACGCCGCCCTCGACCGCGAGCATGCCGCATTCGCCGCGCGCCTGCTCGCGCTACAGCCCAGGGTCCGCTTTTATTTCGCCGCGGAACAGCCCGGCCGCCCCCCGCTCGACTTGCGGCAACTCATTGCCGACAGCCGCAACGACGCCGACTTCTATTGCTGCGGCCCACAAGGCATGCTGGCCGATTTCGAGGCCGCCACCGCTCACCTGGCGCCCGAGCGCGTCCACGCGGAATACTTCAGCGCGACCGAGGCTCCTGCCGTCGAAGGCGGATTCGAGATCGTTTTGAACCGGACTCAAAAGCGCGCCGCAGTCCCTCCCGGCGCAACCATACTCGACACCGTGATGAAAATGGGCGTCGACGTCCCGTATTCCTGCATGGAAGGCGTCTGCGGCAGCTGCGAAGTCCGCGTCCTCGAAGGCACGCCTGATCACCGCGATCTCATCCTGAGCAAGGAAGAGCGGCAGAAAAACGATCGCATGATGATTTGCTGCTCCGGGGCCAAATCGAACCGCCTTGTACTCGACCTGTAAACGCACCGGCCAACGCTTCCGGAATGGTGAAGAAATCCAGCGCCACGGCGCAATAGCGCCTCCAAGACCTGCAGTACCCCAACTACCTATTCCCAAGGAGATAATCATGACCAAGGAAATCATTCGTTCTGACAAAGTGACGCCCCCTCTCGCCCCCCTGTCTCCTGCGGTGCGTTCGAACGGATTTGTGTTCGTGTCAGGCCAACCGGCCTTCTTCGACGATCGCCAGATCGCCGAAAACGACTTCGATACCCAGATGCATCAGGTGATGGCCAACGTGAAAGCCCTGCTGGAAGCGGCAGGCTCAAGCCTGGACAAAATCGTGAAGGCCAATGTCATCCTGAAGAATGCCAGCGATTTCGCGCGTATGAACGAGATCTACCGCAGCTACTTCCCGGACGGAAACTACCCGGCCCGCACCACGATCGAGGCAGCGATGGGCAACCCGCTGTTCCTGCTGGAAATCGAGTGCACCGCTGAAGCGTAAGCCGCAGCCCGAGGCCGACGCAACGTCGGCCTTTTTCATCCGGCCAGCAAAGCACCCGCCACGGAGCACCAGTCTGCATTCAGGGCCTTCTCGCGGCGACGGTCGCCTCATATCCTTCATCACGTGCACAAGAGCCAACTCCACTCATTGAGTGCGGCGGTGTACAGGTTGGAGTTTGGATATAGAGGCGGTAGGCTTCGACGACGTCGTCACCGGCCGGCTCAGCGCTGGCAAAAGTGCGGTCAAAACCCCCTGAAAGCAAAAAGCCCACCGTTACCGGTGGGCTTTGCGCTTGATACTACTAGAGAATTCTGGTGGGCTGTGAGTGGCTCGAACACTCGACCTACGGATTAAGAGTCCGCTGCTCTACCAACTGAGCTAACAGCCCTGCAACTTCACTCAGTTTCGTCCGCTTTGCTGCGCGTTTTTTAATCCGCTGCCGCTGCGCTTCGTTATGTGTGTAGTGCGAAGAAGCAAGATTATATGCAGCTTTTTGGGTTTGTGCAAGTCGCCCCGAAAAAACTTTCAGGCAGGCCGCATCAGGCGGCGTAGCCGCCGTCCACCGACAGGCTCGCGCCCGTGACGTAGCGCCCTTCCGGCCCGGCCAGGAACGCCACCATGCCGGCGATGTCGCGGGCTTCGCCATAGTGCGGCAAGGACAGCACGGCCACCAGGTCAGCCGCATGCGCGCCGTCGGCGGGATTCATGTCGGTGTCGATCGGGCCGGGGTGCACCACGTTGGCGGTGATGCCGCGTGCGCCCAGGTCGCGCGCCAGGCCCTGGGTCAGGCCGACCAGCGCGGACTTGCTGGCGGCATACAGCGCGACGCCGGCGCGACCCGCGCGGCCTGCCAGGCAGCTGCCGATGTTGATGATGCGGCCGCCGTCGGGCATGGACGCCTGCGCCGCCTGGATGGCGACGAAAGGCGCGCGCACGTTGATGTCCATGGTGCGCTCGTAATCGTCCAGGCTGGTCTCGCCGATCGCGCCGGTGAGAAAGATGCCAGCATTGTTGACCAGCACGTCGATGGGCCCCAGTTCGGCAATGGTCCGTTCGACTGCGCCGCGGACTGCGGCTGCATCCGCGGCGTCCGCCTGGATGGCCAGCGCGCGGCGCCCGTCCACGGACAGTTCGCGCACCAGTGCCTGCGCGGCGGCGGCCGAGGAAGCGCTCACGTAAGAGAAGGCCACGTCGGCCCCATCGGCCGCGAGGCGGCGCACGATGGCGGCGCCGATACCCCGGCTCCCGCCGGTGACCAAGGCAACTTTTCCAGTCAGATTCGACATTGCTTTACCTATATTTGTAGTGATCAGTACAAATATATTCGCCGAGCCAACCGATACTCGTCAACTATTTTTTTATCAATCACCACAAAAATCCCTGACGGGTAAAATCATGCGCATGGCAGAACGTGGTCGCCCCAGGAACTTCGACCGGGCCCAGGCCTTGCACAAGGCCATGGACGTCTTCTGGTCGAAGGGATATGACGGAGCATCGCTGACCGACCTCACGGCGGCGATGGGCATCAATTCGCCCAGCCTCTATGGCGCATTCGGCTCAAAGGAAGGACTGTTCCGCGAAGCGGTGGAGCTCTACCGCGAGACGGAGGGTGGCGCGGCGAGGCGCGCGCTGCAAGATGCGCCCACTGCCCGCGAAGCCATCCAATCCATGCTGCTGGCATCGGCGGAACGCTTCACCGCTCCCGGCACGCCGTCTGGCTGCATGATCGTGCTGGGCGCGCCGGCAGGCTGCATGAATCAGACCGGCGTGGGCGACTTCCTCGGCGACAACCGCCGGGAAATGCAGAACCGCATCCTGGCCCGCCTCAATGCCGGCGCATCCGATGGAGAGCTGCCGGCCAGCGCCGACCTCAAGAGCCTGGCCGCCTTCTACACCACCGTGCTGCATGGCATGTCGATCCAGGCGCGCGACGGCGCCACCCGCAAGACCTTGCAAGCCGTGGCCAGACAGGCAATGTGCGCCTGGGATGCGCTGACCGGGAGCACGCCTCCCTCCGGCTTGCCGCCGGGCCGGGTCCGCGCCTGACGGATAGCCTCATGTTCCGGATCGATCTGCGGCGTCTCATCCTGTGGATCTGCCTCTTTTCGGTCGTCCTGGCGCTGGCGGGCAGCCTGCACGCCAGCTATCTGGTGCAGCGCGACCTCCTGCTGCACAACGCGCTGGAACTCAACCGGGCCTATGCCTCCAAGCTGGCTTCCGCCACCGACGTGTTCCTGACCGACCTGCGGCGCTACCTCCGGTACAGCGCCGAAATGCTGGCCGACATGGAAACCCATCCGGAACACATGGCGGCCGAGACGCAACGGCAGGAACTGCAGCTCGGCCACTTCAATTCCACCTTTGTCGTGTCGCCGCAAGGCAAGGTGCTGGCAGCCTCGACCTCGGACCATGAATTGCTGGGCCAACAGGCGCGCAGCGACGCCGCCAGGAATGCGCTGACCACCCAGCGCCCTACCGTCAGCGCCCCCTTCGTGGGTCGCAACAACCGCTGGATGATCCTGTACACGCATCCGATTTTCTCGGATGACGACCGCTATCTCGGTTTTCTCGGCGGTACGCTCTACCTGCATGAGCACAACGTGCTGGACCATCTGCTGGGCCAGCACTTCTATCTTGGCGAATCATCGCTGTACGTCGTCGATCGCAATGGGGCGTTGATCTATCACCCCGACCGCAGCCGACTGGGGCGGACCGTGCCCGACCTCGGCGCCTTCGCCTCGGCCCTGCGCGGCGAAACCGGCGAGATGCACTACGCCGACGAACACGGCCGCGAGATGCTGGCGGGCTATGCGCCCGTGCCCAGCATGGGTTGGAGCATCATCGCGCAGCGCCCCGTGGACGCCACCTTGCAGCCCTTGAGCGATCTGCTCCTGGCGACGGCCCGCCACACTTTGCCGCTGCTGTTGCTTTCGGTCGCGTCCATCTGGCTGCTGTCGCGCTGGATTGCCCGGCCGCTGGGCGAGTTGGCCAGGATCGCCAAGCACATGCAAGACCCGGACTCGGCGGAACGCATCCGCCATGTGCGCTCGTGGTACTTCGAAGCCGCGCAACTCAAGCGCGCGCTGTTGATGGGACTGGCCTCGATCCACCACAAGATCCGCGACCTGCGCCGCGAGACCACCACCGACACCTTGACCGGCCTTTTGAACCGGCGCGGCCTGGATGAGGCGCTGGCGCTGCTGCAGGCCGAGGGCCAGCCGGTGGCGATCGTGGCCATCGATATCGACCACTTCAAGAACATCAACGACCGCTACGGTCACGCGGCAGGCGACCGCGCGCTGCAGGCGTTGGCGCAACTGATGAGCGAGGGGTCGCGCAGCGGCGACACACTTGCGCGCGCCGGCGGCGAAGAGTTCGTCATGCTGCTGCCCGGCGCGCCGCTGGAGGCCGCGATCGGTCTGGTGGAACGGCTGCGCCTGCGCATAGCAGCCGAGCCTGGCGTCATCGCCATTCCACTCACCATTTCGGCCGGCGTCGCTGCCTACCCGGAACACGGCGCGACGCTGGACGCCGTCCTGCAACGCGCCGACCAGGCCCTCTATTACGCCAAGAACCATGGCCGCAACGCCGTCTGCGTCGCGGACGACAACATCCAGGCCGGCTCGCGCATGGCGTCGCCGGGCTGAATCTCCTACTTGCCCTTCGCCGATGCCGGCGCGGGCGCCTTGGGCGGCTTGCGCATCTGTTCAAGCAAGGGGCCGCAGGCGTTCTCGTCCGTGGTGCTGGGCGCCACCAGCGCCAACAGACCGGCGGCCGGCGTCAGCAACACCCCCAAGGCGACCATGCCCGCGCCGCGCGCTGCCAGGGGCAGCACGTGCACGCCCACATCCGGCGAGCCGAAGGTGCCGCGGACGTACAAGGGGGAGCGCAGCGAGAAGATGCGGAAGCCCTTGCTGTCCGGCGTAATGTCCATGTCCAGCTTCTCGTTCTTGAAGTCGGCAGTGCCAGTGATGCTGATCAGGGCGTTCTCGGTATCGAACACGAACACCCGCGGCGTCATCACGCCGTTCTTCATCTGCAGATCGGCCGCGCCGCAATTGATCTTCACCTCGTCGTCGCCGAACAGCTTGGAGACGACGTAGTTGCCCACATTGAGCCCCGCAATCTCCATCAGGCTGCGGCTGATCACGCCGTCGTTGACCAGCATCTTCACGTCGCCGGTCGCCGTGCCCAGCAAGCCGGCCACGGAGTTCCCCGCGCCGCTCACCGCCATGTCGCCATTCAGCTCGCCCAGCGTCTTCTGCATGGCCGCGGTCGTGGGGAACAGCTGCTTGAGCCGCAAGCGGCGCGCGCTGATGTCGACGCGCCCGGTCAGGGTCGAGCCGGAGCCGTCCAGGCGTATGGTGGAGTTGATGTTGCCCCCGGCCATCCCGAAACGCAGCGGTTCCAGGGCCAGCTTGCCGTCCTGCAACACCAGATGCACGGACAGGTCCGACAGCGGCAGCTTGCTGTCGTGCACGATGCGGCCGGCATCCAGCGAGACGTCGGCGTCCATGTCGCGCCAGCGGTCGGTACGGAAGGCCTGGGTAGGCAGCACCTTGCCGCCCTTGGGCTTGGCCGGCGCGTCCTTGGCCTTGTCCGCTTCCGCGCCCGCGACCTTGCCCGACGGCACGCCGATCAGCGGCCCCAGGTCCTCCATGCGCAACTGCTTGGACGAAAGCTTGCCGGTCAGCTTGGGCCGGGGCATGCCCAGCGCGAAAGTGATGTCGCCGTGCAGATCGCTGTTGCCCACCTTGCCGTTGAAGCCCTTGTAGTCGAACAGCGCGCCGCCGGGATTGCGCAGCTTGGCCACCAGATGGCCGTCGGTGGAATACGGCGGCGTGTCCGGCAGGGTGACCCCGGTCAGCGGATACAACTGCGCCATGGACGCGCCCGCCAGCTTCAGCCGCAGGTCCAGCGCGCCGAGGTTGACCGGATCGGTCAGGGTGCCGGCCACCGACGCCCTGGTGCCGCCGATGGCCACGTCCGCCTGCACCGGAAAGGGTTGCTTGGCGTCCTGCAGGGCCAGCATGCCGCCGACCTTGCCTTCGCCCTTGGTCGCCAGGCCCTTGTACTTGCCATCCACCTTCCAGCCGAACACATAGTCGCGCGGCGACGGCGCGCCGCCGCCCTCTTCCGCCGCGAAGGACGCACCGGCCACATCCGCGAACGGCACCGGCTTGCCCAGCGGATCCACCAGCACGGTCAGGTCTGCCTTGAGGACCTCGTCCACCAGCCCCACACGGCCCTTGTCGAAGCCGATCTCGTTGATGTCCAGCACCCAGGGGGAAGGCTCGCCGGTTTCGGGCAGAGTGAACTCCCAGTTGGCGCGACCATCGGCCAGCCGCTCCAGGTCGGCGGCGGGTTCGGTCAGCTGGATGCGGCGGATGACGACGCGCTGGCGCAGCAGCGGCAGAGGCGCCAGGCTGAATTCCCCACGCTTGAGCGTCGCGAACTGGGGCGCCTTGGCCCAAGGCGTATTGCCTACGGAAATATCGTTGGCGACGATGTGCGGCCATGGCACCCAGGCGCGCCAGCCGCCCTCGTCGGGCTCGCGCGCCCATTCAACGCTGAGATCGCCATTGATGGCAAAGGGACGTCCGATTGCGGCGCTGGCCCGCTCGTTGATATAGGGCTTGGCGCGATTCCAGTCGAAGGTGGCGATCACTACCACCAGTATCGCCACGAGGAGCGCCGCTCCCCCTACAATCCCGATCGCTATTTTTCCTGAGCGCGTCATGGTTATTATCCTTGGCATTGTGGCCGTCGTACCGCTGACAGCCCTCGTTAGCTCCAAGGGTATCGCGGCCCGCGCCGCCAGCCAGGCTTTCCGGCCCCATAATGTGTGCGGATTTTTCCTGGCCCGGCGCTCCGGGCGACGCCGCGCGGCACGCATCGGCCGGGGTTTGCGCAGCATGCCGCGTGCCTGGCCCCGCAGCGGCCAGTTACATAACGAAATGGCTCCGCGCTGCGAAATGTGACCCGGGCACCGGCGTCTGGCGAATTTTCGACGCCGGCAGCGCTCAAATGCTCAAACGACAGCCCCCGGCCCATCGGGCCGGGCAGCAGAACAACCTGGAGGCCCGATGCGGCATTCGACCTTGATTTTCGTGGTGGCGGCATTTGCGCTGCTGACGCTGAGCCGCCTGGCGCTGGCCGCCTGGCAGTCCAAGCGCGTGCGCGATGCCGGCGGGCTGATCCCCCTGCTGCTGGGCGGGCTGCGCATCGACGCGCACCAGATCGCCGTGCTGGCAGCGCTGCCGGCAGTGCTGTCGCCGTTGTTCGGCCACTTTCCGCTGGCCGCCACCCTGGCCGGCTACTGGTACCTGGTCGCGTTCATCCTGCTGGCCTTCCTGGAAGTGGCCACGCCGCCCTTCATCATCGAATACGACTCGCGCCCCAACCGCCTGTTCGTCGAATACCTGAAGCACCCCCGCGAAGTCTCCGGCATGCTCTGGCGCGGCTACAAGGGTGCGCTGGTGGGCGGCCTGGCCGTCGTGGCGCTGATCGGCTGGGGCGCCTACGGCCTGTTCGGCCACGCGCAGCCAGACGCGCCGCTGAGCTGGTGGCAGATGCCGCTGGCCAGCCTGGCCATCCTGGCCATCGTCATCCTGGCCATCCGCGGCACGCTGGGCCACCGTCCGATCAACCCGTCCTCGGTCGCCTATAGCTCGGACGGCATGCTCAACACGCTGGCGCTGAACTCGCTCTACAACGTGTTCTACGCCGTCTACAGCATGAAGAACGAAAAATCCGCCTCGGCCGTGTACGGCGGCATGGACGACGACAAGATGCACGGGCTGGTGCTGGCACGGGCCGGCCTGCCCAACCCGCCTGCCAATGCGGACTACCCCAGCCTGCACCGCCAGCCGGCCACCCGCAAGACGGCGCGGCCGCTCAACCTGGTAATCATCCTGGAAGAAAGCCTGGGCGCGCAGTATTGCGCCGGCCTGGGTGGCACGGATCTGACGCCCGAACTCGACGCCCTGGCGCGCGAGGCCTGGACCTTCACCCGCGCCTACGCCACGGGCACCCGCTCGGTGCGCGGACTGGAAGCGGTGGTCACGGGCTTTCTGCCCACCCCTGCCCAGGCGGTGCTGAAGCTGCCGCGTTCACAGCGCGGCTTCTTCTCGCTGGCCGACCTGCTCGGACGCCACGGCTACCACTCGCGCTTCATCTATGGCGGCGAATCGCACTTCGACAATATGAAGGGCTTCTTCCTGGGCAACGGCTTCAAGCAGATCGTGGACCGCTCCGACTTCGTGGATCCGGCCTTCGTCGGCACCTGGGGCGCCTCGGACGAGGACATGTTCAACCAGCTGGACCGGCTGCTGCGCGAAGACGGCGACCAGCCTACCTTCACGCTGGCTTTCAGCGTGTCCAATCATTCGCCCTGGGAATATCCGGCGGGCCGCATCCAGACCGACGGCAACCCGGCCACCGTGGAAAATACCGTGCGCTACGCTGACTGGGCTTTGGGCCGGTTCTTCGAACGCGCCAAGGCTTCGCCGTACTGGGAAAACACCGTGTTCCTGATCGCCGCCGACCATGATTCCCGCGTCTTCGGCGCCAGCCTGGTGCCCGTGCGCCACTTCCACATTCCGGCCGTGATCCTGGGCGCCGGCATCGAGCCGCGGCGCGACGACCGCCTGATCAGCCAGATCGACCTGGCGCCGACCCTGCTGTCGCTGATAGGCGTGGACACCGAGCACCCGATGATCGGCCACGACCTGACCCGCAGCACGCCGGGCCGGGCCATCATGCAATACGACAGCACCTATGGCTACCTGAAGGAAAACGAGCTGCTGGTGATGGCGCCCAACAAGACGCCGCTGCAATACCGCTATACCGCGCCCGAGGAATACGCGCCCATGCCGCTGGATCCGGACCTGGCCGCCGAGGCGCTGGCGCATGCGCTGTGGCCCAGCTGGGCCTATCGCGAAGGCCGCTACAGCCTGCCGGGGCAGGCTGCCGAATCGTCCGGCTCCGGCGAAAAACCCGTCGCCTGACCCCCCGCCCGGCGGCCGCTACGCTGGCCGCTTGAACGCCTTGCGGGCCTTTTCGCTGGCGGCGTGGCAATGGCAATCGGGGCTGTGGTCATTCACCATGCCGACTGATTGCATGAAGGCGTAGACCGTGGTGGGCCCGACGAACTTCCAGCCCAGCTTCTTCAGCGCCTTGGACAGGGCCTCGGATTGCGCCGAGGTCGAGGCGCCACGCGTGGACGGCGCCCCCTTTGGCGCCTCGAAGCGCCAAAGGTAGGCGCCCAACGAGCCCTCACGCTCGATCATCTCCAGCGCGCGGGCGGCATTGTTGATGACGGCTTCGATTTTGCCGCGATGGCGCACGATGCCGGCGTCGGCCAGCAGCCTCAACACTTCTTTTTCGCCGAAGCGCGCCACCTTGGCGGGCTCGAAATTGGCGAAGCCGCGGCGGAACGCGTCGCGCTTGGACAGGATGGTGCGCCAGCTCAAGCCCGACTGGAATCCCTCCAGGCAGAGCTGCTCGAACAGCGCACGGTCACCGCCCTCGGGGTAGCCCCACTCGGTGTCGTGGTAGGCCATGTATTCGGCGGACGTGTCCACCCAGCCGCAACGGACCAGGCCGTCGGGGGATTCGGTTTTGGCGTTCAAGGGCAGGCTCCTGGCCGCTATCGGGGCTACCGATGCTACCGCAGCAACGTCCCCGATAAAAGAGCAAAAAAATCATGGCGGCCGCCGATCATATCCCGCTAATATTTGCAGCCCTGATCCCGCGCCGGCCCTGTCCACGCGCGTCCCGGCGCTGTACGGGGGCCTGCCTCACGCGGCCCGTTTTGCGAGCTTGCCGGGGCCTGGACAGGTTTTCAGCCTTCCGCGCTCCATGACCCTGCTAGAGTCCTCGCTCGTCTCCTTCGTCTCCCCCGCCGTGCTGGCAGGCGACGACCCGGCCGCCAACCCCTGTCTGGACTGCGGGGCATGCTGCGCGCATTTCAGGGTGTCGTTCTATTGCGGCGAACTGGCCGGCGAAAACGGCGGCCAGGTGCCGGTGGAACTGGTCACCCAGATGAGCCCGTTGCGCGCCTGCATGAAGGGCACGGAAACCGGCGGCGGCCGCTGCATCTCGCTACGCGGCGAACTCGGCCAGCCCGGCATCCATTGCGCCATCTACGAAAACCGCCCCACGCCCTGTCGGGAATTCGACATCTGGATGCCGGACGGCTCGCCCAACCCCGATTGCCAACGTCTGCGGCTGGCGCTGGGGCTGTCCCCGGTACCCCCGAGGCCAGACGCCGAGAACGATCCGCAAGGCCCCATGCACCCCAACCAGCCCGCCGCGGCCTGAGGCGGCAGCTTTCAGCCCGCGCAGGAATGGCTGGTTTGCGCCAGCATGGCCGGCGCCGGATGGGTATCGGCGTCAGGCAAGCGCGAGCGTCTGCGCATCCGGACGATGTCCGGGTCCTTGCCCAAAAACCCCAGGACGTTGCGCATCACGCGCTCGCGTTCCTGGTCCACACAGATCATGTGATAGCTGTCCTGCAGCATCACCACCGTCGCCTCCGGAATGCGCCGTCCCAGGAAATGGGCTGAACGCGGACTGGTCAGCTCATCCTCTTCCGCGTGCATGATCAAGGTGGGACAGCGCATGCGCTCCAGCCCCCGCTGAACCATGCCGCGCAGCCGGTCCACCTGGCGCACGCAAGCCAGCGGCACCCACTGATAATGGAAGCCGTCGCCGCGAGCAAAGCCCGCCTTGATGAAAGCGCGCACCAACTCGCTCTTCACACCGTACGGGTCCTCTTCGCGCACCCGCATCCGGCGCGGCACGCCCGGCAGGCGGTACACCAGGTAACGCAAGGCCCGATACCAGGGCGTGCTCCATCCGTCCAGGAATACCGGCGCGGACAGCGACACCAGCGCGCCCCGCCTGTGCGATTCACGCTTGCACAGTTCCACCGCCAGCAGGGCGCCCAGGCACATGCCGATGACGTGCAGCACCTCGTATTGCGCGCAAAGTTCGCGATAGCGCTGCGTGACCACTTCCATCCAGTCCTCGACCCTCACATCCAGCAGGTCTTCCGGACAGCCGGCATGGCCGGGCAAGGTCACGCCATGGGGCTCGATCCCGGCGCGCGCCAGCACCTTGTGCATGGCGCCCATGTCGAATTCGGTGCCGCCCAAGCCGTGGATGAGCAGCGCGCCGACGCGTTGCTGGCTCACGGCTCGCTCCTGGCCGGCGGCAACGGAAGGAAAAACAAGTCATTCATGAAACACCCCTGATGCATGGCGGGCAGGACAAAAAGGCCTGTCCGACCCTGGCGTCATACTAGGCAAGGGGTGCCTGGGAAGATCGGCAAAACTGTCGGAGAACCGTGAAGATCCGTAAAGCCCGCCGCGAGGGCCGCGCTACTCGCGTTCGGCCAGGTAGCGCGTGGGCGTCATGCCGAATGCGGCGCGGAAGCTGCCGATGAAAGCGCTGGTGCTCTCGTAGCCCACCGACAGGCCGGCTTCGGTGACCGAGCCGCCGCGGCACAGCAGCTCCAGGGCGCGCAACAGGCGGGCCTGCTGGCGCCACTGTCCCAGCGTGACGCCGGTTTCCTGGCGGAAACGGCGCATCAGCGTGCGCGAGGACATGTTCAGCCGCTGCGCCCATTCGTCGATGCCAGCGGTGTCGTCGGGCCGGTCCAACAGCGTATTGGCAAGATCCTGCAAGCGCGCGTCGACGGGCATCGGCAGCAGCACGGGCTCATGCTCGCGCTGCTTGAGCTCTTCCAGCAGCACGTCGAACAACTGCTCCTGGTAGGCGGGAGACAACACGGTGTTCGGCTGGACCGAGGTAAAGCGGTCCATCAGGGCTTCGATCAACCTGGACGCCGGCCAGGAGCGGCAGCGGTCCGGCAGGCGCCCGCAGGCATCGCGACGCACATACAGGAACGAGCCGCGCGCCTCGCCGAACCAGCGCGCGCCATGCTGCACGCCCGGGGGAATCCAGCCCAGGCTGCCCGGCATCACCGTCCAGACCTGGGCGCCCGCCTGCACCACCACCAGCCCCTCGTGCACCAGCACCAGCATGCCCTCGTCATGGACATGAGAGGGCACGTCGATACCTTTGGATTCGCGTCGCCCGTGGACGCTGAACGGCGTCAGCAATACATCCGGCAGGGGGGGCGCAACGGCCACGTGAAGCATGGTTGGCAAGTTTGAGCTACAGGTTGACGGTTTCCGGCGAGCGGATCCAATTGGAAATGTACATCATTCTCACCTGGATATCAGCCCCGCAAGGAGAACCCCCATGGACCACTCAAGACTGCGCCATGCCGGCATCAAGGCCACCTTCCCGCGCATGAAGATCCTGGATCTCTTCTATCAACACGCCGGCCTGCACATGAGCCCGGCCGACATATACCGCAGCCTGCTCTCGGACAGCAGCAACATCGGCCTGGCCACGGTTTATCGCGTCATCACGCAACTTGAAGGCGCCGGCCTGCTCAAACGTACTCAGCTCGACGCCCACACCACGGTGTACGAGCTGAATGACAAGGGACACCACGACCACCTGGTCTGCACCGATTGCGGACGGATCCTGGAGTCCAGCGACCCGGCCATGGGCCAATTGGTCAGGAAGATCGCCAAGCGCAGCGGCTTCCTGCTGGACTCCTACAGCCTGGTGCTTTACGGCCATTGCGGCTGCAGCAAAGACGCTGCCGCCCATCCTCACGGAGAATTCGAATGAACCAAGAACAGTTTTTCTTCCATGACCTGTCCCAGTTTCCCATTGTCACTTCCAGGCATGGCGGCGCGCCCGACGGCTATTCCGCCAGCTGGATACGCGAAATGGAGATGCTGGTGGACAACCCCCAGAGCTTCGTCATGGTCGTGCCCGACATGCGGCAGGAAGCCGGCCAGGCGGACCGTAAGGCCATGATCGAATGGCAGACCGCCAACATGCCGCGCCTGAAGGCGCGCTGCCGCGCGTTCATCGCCGTGGAGAGCAACGCCGAGGCGCTGGACAAGATCCGCAAGCGCAGCGAAAAAATGACCCATGCCTTCGGCATGCCATTCCTGGCCGTAGCCACCGTCGGCCAGGCGGCGCAATGCGCCCGTGAATTGCTGGGCCAATCGGGTCCGGGGGGCTTCATCGTGGATTAACGGACCTGCCGATTTAAGAGTTGGCCGCCAGCGCCGTAGTCCATTGATGTGATGGCGCTGGTACCCGCCGGGTAGCGCGCCCCTCCAACCTCAGGACCGGCTGCCCTGCATGAATCGCGCTCTCGCCTGCATTTTTTGCCAATCGACGCTTGCGCAAGGCGCCCCGCTGCTCGAAAAGAATGGCGCGGCCATCTGCAGGGCTTGCGCCGACAGCTTCTCGGCCCTGTTCGCCGAGCGCGCCTGGACCATGGCGGCCAGCCTGCAGGAACAGCTCGACGTGCTGCTGGAGGAAAGCAGGCGTGCCCTGGCCCACAGCGAATTGATGTCGGAGCGCGCGCGCAGCTGCGGCCTGAGCCTGCACGATCTGTCAGCCATGCCGGCGCGCACCCTGTCCTGAAACTTCCCGCCTGATCCCGTCGTCAGCGCCCTCCCCCGATGATTTCCACGCGCTGAGCGCCACGCTGACTCGCGCCCTGCATGTCGGCCGCCATCATGGACGAGCCAGTCCTGCAGGATCCGTGAAGACCGGATTCTTCCGCACCGCCCCCCCTTCCTTGCCAGAGGCGATCATGGCGTCCCGGGTGGCGATCAGGCAATCGATGAAGCACTCGGCGGCTGGCGTCGGCGGCGATTCCTTCCGCGCCAGGATCGAGATGCGGGCAGAGGGCAGCTCGTGCGCCAATGCCATCATGCGCATGTTCGACGGCAGGAGATCGTGCTCGAACAACGGGCGCACGAAGATTCCCAGCGCATCGCTTTTGGCCATGATGGCCAACGCAACCGCCACCGAATGACAAGATATGGTGTCGCGCGGCAGGGACAAGCCGTGCGCGGCGAAGGCCATCCTCAACAGGTTTGCAGGCGCTTCCGAGTTGCCTGGCACCAGCCAAGGCGCGTCGTGCAGTTCAGCCAGGCTGCGGGCCTTGCGCAAGGGGTGACCAAGACGCGCGCCGACCGCGAGCGGCAGCGTGAACAACGGACGGTGCGCGAAACCGTCGCTGATCTCTCCGTCGTACTCCGTTTGCACGAGAAAATCGTAGCGGCCCAACTCGAGCTGCTCGTGGCTATAGGGCGGCGCGACTTCATTGAACGAAACCGCCACGCGCGGCATGCGTGCGCGAAAAGCGACCAGCGCGTCCGGCACGACCACCAGCGCCGCTGAACTTACGGCCAAGTTCAACGTGCCGCCTTCGCCATCGCGCATCTGTCCGATTTCCTCGCGAGCCCGGCGGGTCTCCTGCATGATGACGATGGCCCGCTTGTACAGCGCTTCCCCGTAGGTAGTCAGCTCCACGCCCTTGACGCTGCGGCGCACCAGCTCGACTCCCACGCTCTGTTCCAGCTCGCGCAAGCTGCGTGTCGCCGCGGGCTGGGTTACGGCGAGGGCGCGTGCCGCGGCGCGAATGCTGCCATGCTCGGCAATCAGCGTGAAGGCGCGCAATTGGCGTAGGTTCATGCGTTCGGCTCCGGCGGATTTGTAGAGATATAAAAAAACAGATCGCGGCTCCCGATTTCTGTCATTTTCATGAAATGGCAACCGTATGGCGCCTAAATACATGCCGCTCAGGTATCTGCGCTGAGTTTCCTGGGTAATTTACCCTATAAAAAAAAGTATTCATCAGAACCTAAATTCTGTCTTTTTCTTATTCCCAGGCGTCCTTATAGTGCCCTCGAAGAGGAGTCGAAGGCCCGGAACCACGGACCGGCCCCTCTTAACAGACACGAGGGGACACCATGTCTATCGCAATCGCTGCCGCCGCATCCGGCGCGCTCCACCCGCCGCCATGCGCCGGCGGGTCATCGCCGGCACCACCATCGGCAACGCACTCGAGTCGGCACCTGCATTCACGATGCCGCCTGAACGCTTCCCAAAATCCGTGCGTACGACGGCTGACCGTTCCCAACCCTCTTTCCGACGCGCAGCTCCGCGCCTTGAAAGAAATCCTGACCTGTAGGGCCGATGTTGGCGCATCCCCGTTGGGAACCCTGACCGGTGAGTACGAAGCCCGCCCGTACCAATTTATCGGCCCCAACAATTTCACGCCTGAAGCCTGTGGCGCTTTCCATTTTTTGATTACCCATAGGCCTGATCCCCAGGCTGCTGTCGCCTGGCAAGAGTCAACCGCGTACAAGGAACTCCAGGGCATCGGCGCCGTCACCTCCGACACCTTCATGGCCATGCCCCAGACTCGCCCGCGCGACCATCTGCGCGACGACAAGTTGCAGCGGGAATGGACGCTGCAAGGCCAGCCGCAGGCCACGGCCACCTGACAGCCACCCGGCCCAAGCAGCCCGAGACATATGCAATGCAAGCCGACGCCCAGTCCATCCATGACTGCCAACGACATCAGGTCGAATCAGTGCAAAAAAAGGGGGTCAGCACTACATGAAAATGTGTTCACCAAAACAAATTTTCTGTCTTTTTCTTATCTAAGGGCATCCGTATAGTGCCCTTCGGGGAGAGGCCCAAGGCCCGGAACCACGGATCGGCCCCTCCTCAAACAGACACCAGGGGAAACCATGTCTATCGCAATCGCAGCAGCTGCGCCCAACGCATTACATACGCCGTCCATGCGCCGGCGCGTCATCGCCGGTACCACTATCGGCAACGCACTCGAGTTCTTCGACTTCACCGTTTTCACTTTCCTGATGCTGGTGCTCGGCCCGCTGTTCTTTCCGGCCGCATCGGGCTACGGCCAATTGCTGTTGACCACCGCCACCTTCGGCGTGGGTTTCCTGATGCGCCCGGTGGGCGGCATGTTGATCGGCTCCTATGCCGATCGCCACGGCCGCCGCGCAGCCATGACGCTCACGCTGTGGATGATGGGCCTGGGCTGCGCACTGATCGCCGTGGCCCCCACCTATGCGCAAATGGGCATGGCCGGTCCGGTCATGATGGTGCTGGCCCGTCTGATCCAAGGCTTCGCCGCCGGCGGCGAGGTCGGAGCCTCGACCACCCTGCTGGTCGAACACGCGCCGCGCGGCAAGCGTGCCTTCTATTCCAGCTGGCAGTTTGGCAGCCAGTCGCTGGGCGTAATGCTTGGAGCGCTGGTCGTAACGCTGCTGACCATGGGGCTGACCACGGAGCAGATGCAGGCCTGGGGCTGGCGGGTACCGTTCGTGATCGGCATCCTGACCGTGCCCGTGGGCGCCTACATCCGCCGCAACCTCGAGGAAACGCTAACGAGTTCGCCCCCGGACTCTGGCAGATCCCAGCCTGCGGCACCGCACCGTGCCGTCCCTCACCAGCCGTTGCGCCGCATCTTTGCCGAGTACAAGCTCACCATACTGAAGGGCATTCTGCTGTTGATCGGCGGCATGGTCAGTACGCAGATCCTCAGCTTCTACATGCCAGCGTACGCCAACCGGGAACTGGGCTTGCCGGCCACGTCCACGCTGTCGGCCAGTGTCGTGTTCGGCGCGGTCGGCTTCCTGATTGCTCCGTTCGTCGGCAAGCTTGCTGATCGATACGGCCGCAAGCGCGTGATCTTCTGGTCCCGCCTCGCAACCCTGATCGTCCTGCTCCCCTGCTTCCAATGGCTGATGGCCGCGCCCAGTACCGAGCGGCTGATGCTGCTCGTCGCCCTGTTCGCGCTGCTGGTGGCGCTGCAATCGGCGCCCGCATTCACGATGCTTCCTGAGCTCTTCCCCAAGGCCGTGCGCACGACCGGCATGTCGGTGGTGTATGGACTGGGCATCTCAGTGTTCGGCGGCTTCGCGCAATTCTTCGTGACCTGGCTACTTCACGTGACCGGAAACGCCATGGCGCCGGCTTGGTTCCTGATGGTGGCCATAGCCCTTTCCACGGTAGTGCTGTTCTGGATTGAAGACCGCACCCATGACGACATCGACGGCCAGGAGGCCTAATGCAGTACGGTTCCAGCTACTTTTCCCGCAGCTACGAAGAAGCGCGCCACCGTTTCGTGCTGGCGGCCAAACCTCTGGCCACGCAGTTTCAATCCTATGTCATCGCACCTGCCGGCCGCGCAGGCGAAGCCCTGGCGACCGACGTCGCGCTGATCGGTCCCGCGGACGCGGAGCGGCTGTTGATCATGACCTCCGCCACGCACGGTGTGGAGGGCTTCTGCGGTTCGGGCTGTCAACTGGCCCTGCTGGACGATGGCGCCATGCTGGAGCGTGCCCGCAGGGCCGGCGTGGCCTTGCTGCTCGTGCACGCCGTCAACCCTTATGGATTCTCCTGGTTGGCGCGCACCAACGAAGACAATGTCGACCTGAACCGCAATGACCAGTCCTTCGACGGGCGGCCCCTGCCCCAGAACGCCGGGTATGCAGAAGTACATGAGCTGCTGCTGCCTGCGCAATGGCCCCCCACCGTTTCAAACATCGCCCGGATCGATGCCTATATCGCCGAACATGGCCCGGCGGCGTTTGCGCAAGTCGTGACGCGTGGACAGTACACGCACGCCGACGGGCTGTTCTACGGCGGCACGCACCTCACCGCATCACTGCTGAATCTGCGCCATATCCTGCAACAGCACGGCAGCCGCAGCAAGCATATTGGCTGGATCGACGTGCACACAGGCTTGGGCCCCCGCGGACATGGCGAAAAAATATACGCGGGGCGCCGCGACGCAGCCGCGGTCGCGCGCGCGCGCCAATGGTGGGGCAGCGATATCGCTGTTCCCTACGAAGGCAGCTCTGCATCCGCGGACATCACCGGCCAGTTGGCGGGCCTGATCTACCAGACATGCCCGGACGCCCTGCACACACTGATGGCGCTGGAATTCGGCACCCTACCCTTCGACGCCATGATCGAAGCGCTCCGCGGTCGCAACTGGCTGCTCGCGCATCCTGAGGCCGACGACGCCAAGCGCGACGCCATTCTGAACGCCACGCTGGATGCGTTCTACAGCAACGCCGCCGACTGGCACGGCATGATTCTGGGCCAGAGCCGCGTCGCCATCCTGCAGGCGCTTTCCGGTCTGCAGGAGGCTTGATGCGAACCAGCGCCAGCTACTTCTCCCGCAGCTATGCCCAGGCGCGCGAGCGCTTTGCGCTCGCCGCCAGGCCACTCGCCGACTCATTCCACTCGTATGGCATCGACCACGCAGGCAGCGAAGGCGAAGCGCTAGCCACCGACGTCGCCTACATTGGCGATCCCGACGCCGACCGACTCCTCATCATGACTTCCGCGGTGTTGGGAGTGGAAGGATTCTGCGGCTCGGGCTGTCAACTGGCGCTGCTGGACGACAGCGTCATGCTGAGCCGGGCACGCCAGGCCGGCGTGGCCTTGCTGCTGGTGCACGCGGTCAATCCTTACGGCTATTCGTGGCTCGCGCGCACCGATGAATACAATATCGACCTGAACCGCAACGGACTGCCCTTCGATGGACGGCCGCTGCCCATGAACCCGGAGTACGCCCGGATACACGATCTGCTGCTGCCCGAGGAATGGCCTCCCACGCCATCCAACCAGCAATTGATCGCTCAGTACATCGCCGAACACGGCCAGTCCGCTTTCGCACAGGCCGTGTCACGCGGCCAGTACACGCACGCCGATGGCCTGTTCTACGGCGGCGACCGCCCGGCGGCATCGCTGTTGAACCTGCGCCGCATCCTGCACGAGCATGCGCGCACGCGTACCCATATCGGCTGGATCGACGTACATACCGGGTGGGGGCCCCGCGGCCATGGCGAAAAGCTCTATGCCGGCCGGCGCGACGATGCCGAAGTCACTCGCGCGCGCCAATGGTGGGGTAGCGACATCACTGTCCCCTACCAGGGAAGCTCGGTGTCGGTCGATATCTCAGGCCAGCTCGCCGATCTGATTTATCAAGCCTGCCCATTGTCCCTCCCGACCTCGATGGCCATCGTGTTCGGGGCCGTGCGTTTCGACGCCATGGTGCATGCACTATGCGGCCGAAACTGGCTGCACGCGCATCCCGAGGCCCCCAAAGAATTACAACGGACCATTCTGCAAACCACGCTGGACGCGTTCTATTGCAACGAGGCGAACTGGCATGGGATGGTGCTGGGGCAGACCCGGGTGGCGGTGCTGCAGGCGCTGTGCGGCCTGCAGGTAGCTTGATACAGAAAACCGAAAGGATTGCGCCAGTGCTTCCCGTCCTCGCGGCCCGGAAGATGTTGGCTTCATCTCAAGACACGGAGGTGCATCACATGGACCGGTCGGGCTTTACGGAAGAACAGATCAGACACGCGCTGAAGCAGGCAACGCTGGGCGCGCCGATATCCGACATCTGCGCGCGCATGGGTGTGAGCGAAGCGACTTTCCATGCCTGGAAAGCGCATTACGACGGGCTGGCAACCTACGAGCTGAAACTGTTGAACAGGCTCGAAAGCGAGTGCAATCGTCTTGAGCGCTTGATCGCCATCCTGGCGCTGAACAAGGTAATACTGCAAGACACGCTCGGGGCAAGGGACTAGGGCGCATGCGACGCAGCGCATCCTCCGCTACGCCTCCGGCGCGTTGAAATCTCTTCGTCTGCACTGTTCTTTTGAAATCCCTGAATCGCTACACGGTTGCATATGTCATCGGCGTGCTGATCCCGGTCAGTGCACTGATCGGCATCCAACTGATCCATAGCTGGCACGCCCATGCGGCGGCGCGCGATGCCACGTCAAGCCTGTGCGTCGTCCAGGGCACGCTGGACGCGATGGCTGCCGTCCTGATGGAGCGCGGGTCGATGAATGCCGCGCTGATAGAGGGCCAGCCCGTATCCGAGGCCAGGCAGCAGGAGTTGCAACTCGCTCGCAGCGCCAGCGACGGCAGAATCGCCGAACTGCTGGAGCTGCACCAGACCCGTAACTGCGACGGCTGCCGGGACGCCCGGGGCACGATCCAGCATATCGCGCGAACCTTGGCCCAAAACCGCGCCTTGGCAGATCAATTGATTGCCAGGCGACGTGCACTGATCAGTGCCCAGGAACTGAACGACGTGGTGGTGATCATGGCCGGACTCATCCCCGCGCTGGAGGAGACCGCACTCGATAACTCTGCCGTTGTGATCCGCAATGAAGTCGAAAGCCCCGGCCTCATGACCATTGCCCTGCTTGCGGCGGGCCTGCGCGAACAGGCCGGCCTGCTGGGGTCCGCCTTCATGCCTGCCCAAGTTCAGCGCCGTCCTCTTAGCGACGAGGAAGCGCAACGCATCGAGCAACAACTGGGCCGCGTCGCCCAACTGCGCGCGCTGCTCGAAGTACAGCTTTCGACTCATGCGGACCTTGAAACCCGAGCGTATCCGCGGGTCCAGTATGAATACTTTGGCACAGGCCTGGAGTACATTTCGGCGCTACGCCACGCTCCGCCAGCAACCGCCGACTCGCCGCCCCCGGAAGCCGGCACGCAGGAACGTTATGTTCCACTGATGCAATCCATTGTCGACTTCCGCGATGAAGTGCTGAACGTGTTGCGCAAGCTGCTGGAGCGCCAACGCGTCAATGCGCTGACGGAACTGGTCACAACCACCACGGTCGCGATCGTGCTGCTGCTGGCCGCCACCTGGGGATTCACCAAGTTCCGCTGGCGTCTGATACGCCCATTCGTCGTGGCCACCGAAATCATAAACTCCCTCAACGACAACGCCCCCGCGCCGATCTCTGCCGCCGGCTATCGCAAGGAAGTCCGCAGCCTGTTCGATGCCATCCAGACATTGAAGGACAACGCCATCGCCAAGTCTCGCGCGGAGCATGAGCGTGAACGGCTCATCGCCGATCTGGCGGCGCTGGCGGAGACGGACTTCCTCACGGGCTTGCTCAATCGGCGCGCGTTTCACGCGCGTGCCGAAGCCTTATGCGCCAGCCTGGATGAACCTGGACAGATGCTGACCCTGATCGTCTTTGACATCGATCATTTCAAGCGCATCAACGATTCCTACGGCCACGCAGGCGGCGACAATGTTCTGGTGGCCGTGGCGCAGGCATGCCACCAGACGTGGCGCCGCTCCGACATCGTGGCGCGAATCGGCGGAGAGGAATTCGCGGTGCTGTGCACCGTCCGCAGCTCGGCGCAGGCCAGCGCAATGGCGCAAAGCATGCGGCGCCGCATCGAACGCCTGGCTGTGCCGTTGGACGGCAGGACCATAGATTCGATCACCAGCAGTTTTGGAGTCGTCTGCGCGCACGCGGATGAAATCCACGATATCGACGCGCTACTGAAGCAGGCGGACGAACTGCTCTATCGCGCCAAGGCCTCCGGCCGCAATTGCGTCATCACGCAATCCGACGACGCCTGAGCCCTACGCAAAGCTGCGCGTGCACAGCGCCGCTCCCGATCTGCGGATCGCCACAAGATAGAAAAAAGTACTCGGTGGAAAAAAATTTCTGTCTTTTTCTGCGCGCGGCGCGTCCGTATAGTCCGGACAGAGCAAGCCGATACAGAAATTCCATTTTGAAAGCGAAATAGCAATGAAACCGTCAAACCTGAAGATGCGTACTCGCCTCGCCATGGGCTTTGCAATGATCATGGTGGCGCTGCTCTTGTCTGGCGTGCTCGGCACGTTCGGCATCCGGGAGTTGGAGCAGGATGTCTACCAGATCACCGCCATCAACAATGAACAGCGGCGCCTGGCCATCGATATGCGCTATCAGGTGCAGGAACAGGCCATCGCGATCCGCAACATCCTGCTCCTCACGGATCCGAAAGTGTTGAAGGCGGAAGAGCTGCGGGCAAATGAAGCGGAAAAGCTCTACAACGAATCGCGGGATCGGCTGGGCCGCATGTTCTCAAGCCGTTCCAACACCACCAGCGAGGAAGGCCATCTGTACGCCGCCGCGGGAGTCGCGCAACAAGATATGCGCTCGCTATTCGTCCGCGTTCTGGAGGAAGGCTTGATCGGCGACCGGCTGAAAGCTCAGCATCTGTTGGAAGATGAATTGCGGCCCAAGCAGCGCGTACTCCAGGAGACCCTGTCCACACTCGCCGCACTCGAGACGCAGCTCAATGACGCGCGCGCGGCGGATACCCGAGCCCTCGCAAACCAGTTGCAGTGGGCCGTGGGAACAACCGTCATCATCGCGCTCTTGCTGGGCGTAGCTGCAGCCTGTCTCACGGCACGCAGCATTCTGCGCCAATTGGGAGGCGATCCCGGCGATGCACAACTTCTGGCGGTGAACATCGCCGATGGTGATCTGAGCAGCCGACTGCAGCTCGATCCGCGCTATGACCACAGCCTGATGCATGGGCTGGAAACCATGCGGTCGCGCCTGTCCAGGATTGTCGATGCGATCAAGTCTTCCGCCGCATCCATCTCGACGGCGGCAGGTCAGATTGCCCAAGGCAATGCCGACCTGTCGCACCGCACTGAAGAGCAGGCAGCCTCATTGGAAGAGACTGCGGCCAGCATCGAACAGCTGACATCCACCGTGCGCCTGAATCAAGACAATGCGGCCAGCGGCGATGAACTGGCCTCCGATGGCGCCAGGGCTGCGGAGAAAGCGGGCGGCGTTGTATCCGAGATGCTGGCGGCCATGACAGAGATCTCCGCCAATTCCGATAAAGTCGGGCAGATCGTGTCGCTGATCGAGAGCATTGCCTTCCAGACCAACATACTGGCGCTGAACGCGGCAGTGGAAGCCGCAAGAGCCGGAGATCAGGGCCGGGGCTTTGCCGTGGTGGCCGGAGAGGTCCGCGCGCTGGCTCAGCGCAGCGCCACATCCGCCAGGGAAATCAAGGATCTGATCGAGACCTCGGCTTCCGTAGTCCAGGCAGGCAGGGATCTCGCCGTACGCGCGGGCCAGGACATGGAAGACGTCGTCACATCCGTCATGCGCATGAAGACAATAACGGGAGAGATCGCGACTGCCTCGCGCGAACAGGCCATCGGCCTCGAACAAGTCAACGTGGCTGTCGCCCAACTGGATTCCGTGACGCAGCAGAATGCGGCCTTGGTCGAGGAATCCGCGGCGGCGGCGCTCTCGATGGCAGAGCAGGCGCGGGATCTGCTGCAGGCGGTCGAAGTGTTCAAGACGGCATCGTCCGTCACTGCACGGCCTGTACCCATGACCGAGCCGGCGCTCATCGCGTTCGCTGCATCGACGTAAGAGAATCGCAGGGGGGGCCGCGATCCCCGCCGCTTTCGACCGCTCCTGCCCCAACTGTTCAGTAAACCGGACACCAATGAAAAACGCCGCTAGAGATAGCGGCGTTTCTTCTTGGTGCAGCATTGCTTGGGCAGCGCTGCTGTGTACTGCGGGAATTGGGATGGTGGGTTGTGCGAGACTCGAACTCGCGACCAACGGATTAAAAGTCCGCTGCTCTACCGACTGAGCTAACAACCCGACCGAAGCCAGAAATTATGGCCGATTTGGTGTGGTTTGTCAAAATTCGATGCAACAACCCTGAGCTGGCTCCCACCCTCAATGAAAACGGCCGCTCTCGGCGGCCGTTCAGGAGACTGCTGGCGCTTGGACTTACCAGGCGGCCACGACGGCACCCTTGTACTTGGTCTCGATGAACTGCTTGACGGCCGGGCTGTGGTAGATGGCGATCAGCTTGGCAAACTCGGGGCGGTCCTTGTCCTTTTCACGCACGACCAGCACGTTGGCGTAAGGCGAGTCGGGCGCTTCCTGGGCGATGGCGTCCTTGGCCGGATTCAGGCCCGCTTCCAACGCAAAGTTGGTGTTCACGGCCGAGGCGTCGGTGTCGTCCAGCGAGCGCGGCAACTGGGCGGCGTCCAGTTCGATGAAACGCAGCTTCTTGGGGTTCTCGACCACGTCGATCGGGGTCGCCTTCAGGCCGACGTCGGGACGCAGCTTGATCAGACCATTGGCCTGCAGCAGCAACAGGGCGCGGCCGCCGTTGGTCGGGTCGTTCGGCAGCGCGATGCGGGCGCCCTCCTTCAACTCGGACAGCGACTTGATCTTCTTGCTATAGATGCCGATGGGGAAGATCACCGTCTTGGCGATGCTGACCAGCTTGTAGCCGCGGTCGGCGTTGGCGTTGTCCAGGTAGGGCTGATGCTGGTAGCTGTTGGCGTCGAGGTCGCCCGCGGACAGCGCCACGTTGGGCTGCACGTAATCGGTGAACTCGATGACCTGGATGTTCAGGCCCTGCTTGGCGGCTTCCTGCTTCACCACATCAAAGATCTGGGCGTGCGGGCCGGCGGTCACGCCGATCTTCAGCGGCTTGTCCTGGGCCAGCGCGGGCTGGGCGAAAACGGCGGCGCCGAGTGCGAACGCGGCCAGCGACTTCAAAACCTTGATGCTCATGTTGCGATATCCCGAATGTCGGAAGTGAGGAGAAATTGATGCGGCGCCGGCAGGATCAGCGATGCGAGATGCGGCGTACGTAACGGTCGCCCAGGCTCTGGATCACCTGGACCAGAACGATCAGCACGATGACCACGGCAGCCATCACGTCAGATTGAAAGCGCTGGTAGCCGTAGCGGATAGCCAGGTCGCCCAGACCGCCGCCGCCGATGGCCCCGGCCATGGCCGAGTAGCCGATCAGGCTGACGACCGTAACGACGGTGGCGGCGATGAGGCCGGGCAAGGACTCGGGCAGCAGCACCTTCATGATGATCTGCATCGGCGATGCGCCCATGGCGCGGGCGGCGGTGATCAGGCCTGGGTCGACTTCACGCATGGCGTTTTCGGCGATGCGGGCCATGAACGGAATCGCGGCGACCGACAAGGGCACGATGGCGGCGGTGGTGCCAATGGAGGTCTGGGCCACCAGGCGCGTGAACGGAATAATCGCGACCATCAGGATGACGAACGGAACCGAACGCGTGGCATTGATCACCGCGCCCAACGCGTGGTTGACGGACTGGTTCTCGAGCATGTTGCCGCGGGCGGTCACCGTCAGGATCACGCCCAGCGGAATGCCGACCACCACCGCGATGGCGCTGGCCACGCCCACCATCAGCAGGGTATCAAGCAGCGACGTAATAAGCAGGTCGATCAGTTGCGGACTCATGAGCTATTTCTTCAACGGTAATGTCACGGGCGGCCAGCGCGGCAATCGCGTCCTTGACCGAAGCTGGCGCGCCTTGGGCCAGCACGAACATCGTGCCGACGGCCACGCCCTGAATGTCTTCCACGCGCGCCTGGATCAGGCCCACGTCCAGGGAAAACTGTTTGTACAGGTCGGACAGGAAGGAACCCGACGCGTCGGTACCGGTCAAGGACAGGCGCAGCAGGCGCACCGCCTGGCCCGGCTTGGCGGCCACGAGCGCCTGGATGCGTTCCTTGACTGCCGCCAGCGTGGCGTCAGTCAGGTCGGACGCGGTAGCGGCCGACACCATGGCGCGGGTCACTTCGTGGCGCGGCTGCGCGAACACTTCGCGCGTGCTGCCCATTTCGACCACTTCGCCCTGCGACAGCACGGCGACGCGGTCGCAGACCTCGCGCACGACTTCCATCTGGTGCGTGATCATGACCACGGTCACGCCGGTCTTGCGGTTGATGTCGCGCAGCAAGGCCAGGATGTTGTGCGTGGTTTCCGGATCCAGCGCGGACGTGGCTTCGTCGCTGAGCAGCACGTCAGGATTGTTGGCCAGGGCGCGCGCGATGCCGACGCGCTGCTTCTGGCCGCCGCTGATCTGGCTGGGATAGCGATCGCGCAGATGCTCCAGGCCCACCAGCGCCAGCAGGCGCTCGACGCGGGCAGGAATCTCGGCCTTGGCCACGCCGGCGATTTCCAGCGGCAGCGCAACATTGCCGTACACCGTGCGGCGCGACAGCAGGTTGAAGCCCTGGAACACCATGCCGATGCGGCGGCGCTGCTCGCGCAGTTGCGCTTCGTTCAGGCCGGTCAGGGACTGGCCGCCGATGGCGATCGAGCCTTCATTGGGCCGCTCCAGCAGGTTGATGCACTGGACCAGCGTGCTTTTTCCGGCCCCGCTGGGGCCGATGATGCCGAAGACCTCGCCCTGCTGGATGTGCAGGTTGATGCCGCGCAGCGCCTGGAATTCTCCATGCGGCGTGGCGTAGGTCTTGGATAGGTTCTCGATCTGAATCATGGCAAGCGATTTTGTATCTTTTCTCTTCTACAGAGAACGACTGTTTCTTTCATTTTTAATAACTATAAGTAATATAAAAGCCCGAACCCGCATCCGGTTGCGTCCCTAAGAAGCACATGCCATAACGCGGAAAGGGCAGTCAGGAAGGAAAGCCTTCCTGACTGCCCAGTTTTTGCAGGACCGGCCGCAGCCGGTTTTTTCAGCGTGCGCGCGAGATCCGGACTTCCGCGCCGCGGCGCTTGACCTCCAGACCCTCGGACGGAGAAATGCGCAGGCCTTCCAGTCCCTTGATGTAGCTGGAGCCCTGCATTTGCATCACGCGGATCTTGTTGCGCATGACGACCGGATTGTGCACGGGCATGCCGAACATCCAGACCTCGTCCAGAATGCGGGCCGAGTTGAACTCGCCCGTATGCTGCGCCGCCGGCCCCAGACAGAGCATGTGCCCCTCGCGGCCGAACACCGGGAACTGGCCCAGTTCGCAATCGATGGTCCAGGTGGTACCGCCTTCGTAGCGGTGCCCCGTGTTCAGGTCCCACCAGGCTTCGCCCTTGGGCAGGTACACGCGCACCTGCTTGCCGGGTTCCGTGACAGGCGCCACCAGCAGGGCCGGGCCAAGCAGGTACTGCAAGTCCCAATCATGCGAGACGGGATCGTTCGGGAACGACATGGCCATCGACCGCTGCACCGGCAAGCCGGTGCGCGCGGAGTCCTCGATGGCGCCCAGCACGTAGGGCACCAGGCGGTAGCGCCATTGCATCCAGGTCTTGGCGTGCGCCAGGGTTTCTTCGCCGAAGTCCCAGGGCATCAAGCCGTCCACGCCTTGGAAGGCGAAGTTCGACGAGAACACGCCGGCCGTCAGCCAGCGCAGATACAGTTCCGGCGTCATGCCCGCACGGTCGCGCGCGGCCGAGCCGATGCCGTGCACCTGGACGGGCAAGCCGCTGGCGCCGATCGACAAGGCGGTGCGCAGGGTGTGGCGCAGCCCTTCCCAGGTGTTTTCAGCCTGCGGCCCCACCTGCCAGGGCAGGCGCTGGGCGGCGGGAAACAGGTCGGAGCTGGGCACCACGCCTTCCGGCGGGACCTTCAGGCCGGCGACCGCGTCGAACAGCGCGCGGCGCACCAGCAGCGGATACATGCTGCGTAGCGCAGGGCCGGTTTCGCCGTTGCGGGCGGTGACGCCGTCAGGGATGGCGATCTGGGCGTCGCACGCGGGCGCGTCCAGGCCGTCTTCGACCAGTTGGCGGTGGCGCTCCACCCACAGGTTGTAGATGTCGCGGTAGGTCAGGTCCAGCAGACCATAGGGCTGTCCCGAGGTGGCGGCGTTGCCGTCGAACACCTGTGCCGAACCGTCGTCCTTGGCCAGCAGCCAGCCGCGGTCTTCGAGTTCCTCGAACAGCGGACTGGTCTTCAGCACGCCAGGGAAACCGGTAGCGGCGACATGCACATGGTGCTTGTGGAACAGCGCCAGCATCTGCTTGGCGTCAGGGAAGCGCTGGGCATCCCATTCGAAAACCGTCTTGTCCGACTGGAAGCCCCAGGCCGCCGGCTGCGCCAGCGTCACGGCATCCACCGGGATCTGGTTTTCGCGCATGCGGGCCACCAGGGCAACGGTGTCCGTGGGCATCTCGCCCGGGGCCTGCTGCAGCCATGCACCCATCGCCCACAGCAAGGGCTGGCCCGCGCGGCCGGTCAGGGCGGTGTACTGGTTGAGGATTTCACCAGGTTCGCCGGCGAACAGGAACACGTCCAGCACGACGTCGTCCACGGTCAGCACGTAGGCGGAATCCGCGGGCGCAACGCCCACCGAATGCTCTACGCGACGCATCGTATTGACGTAGACGCCCCAGCCGCGCGGGCTCCATGCCAAAGGCAAGGCGCGGTGCTCGGGATCGTCGGAAACCACGGACTCTTCGCGGCGGTTCAGGTCGCCCGGGGTTTCGCCCAAGCCGTACACGCGTTCATCGGACTGCAGCGTGAAGCCCGCCGTCCAGACGGCGTCGTCGGCCTGGTCCAGCGCGTTGTGCCCGAATGCGGCCGTATGCGCGGATACCTCGGACTCGAACACCCGCTCGTCGTTGCGGTAGATCGCAACACGCACGGGGTTGGAGAGGATTTCCAGGGATACGTCGCCCTGGGTGATCCGCCAGCCCTCCCCATCGTCGCGCGGAGCGATAACGGCTTCGCCCACGGCCTCTTGGCGCGCGAGCAGCATTTCCGCCACGGCGCGAGCACGCGCGCCGGGCTTGTCATCAGTAAGGTGATTCGCCTCGCCGCAGCGCAGGCGAAAAACACCAGGCGCATGCGCCTCGACTACCAGGTGCAACCCATCGCCCGCGTCGAAATCGATGCGACTGGGGCGGGACGTCAGCAGCTCGACATTTTCGAGCTGGGTAGTATGGGCAAAGTCGAACTTGGGCGGCACAGAGCATCCCCCGGCTTAAGCCAAAAACCATCAAAAGACGCTATTTTGACGGATTTGGGCTTTGAAATAAACTCGGTCCCTCTTTTGGATTGCAAACTCATCCAAAAAAGGGGTCTAAAGCCTTCGACCAGCGCCCCCCGAAAGGAGCGGCCTTCGAACCGCCAAAATGCCAGGTTCGGGGGCAACTCAGGCCAATTTGGCGCCAAATCCTGGCAATTCCTGCCATTCTACGCCACCTGGGACATGCCCCCCAGCGCCCCTGCCGGCTTTTTTTCATCGTGGCGAAATAAGTTGCGTCAGGTCCGTTTCCAAGGGGGACGGCTCGCCGGCCAGGCGCGCGGCAATCAGGTCGCCCATGAGCGCCGACCACGACAGGCCGCGCGATGCGTAACCGACGGCCAGCCACAGGCCCGGGGCCTGGGGTAGCTCGCCTACCGCCGGCAGCCGCCCCGGCAGCACGGCC
>NZ_DATCUY010000659.1:0-2923 GCF_036567245.1 Achromobacter sp.
CCCTGCCGGTGGCCGGCGCGCACGCCGACATGCAGCGGCTGGCGCGCTTCATCGACACGGCCGCGCCCGCGCTCACGTCGATCACGGTGACACTGGATTCGCACCACCGCCTGGACATCGCCCATCCGACCTTCTGGTCCACCGGCGATGGCCAGCCGGTGGCTCCGTATACGCCGATCACGGCGGCCCAGCTACGCGCGGGCGACTTCCGGCCGCGCCACGCCGACGACCTGCCGCGCACCTTGTCCTATCTGGACGAATTGGAAGCGCGCGGCCGCTACACGCTGATGGTATGGCCGCTGCATTGCGAGATCGGCACCTGGGGCCACAACGTGCACGCCGACGTACGCGCGGCCTACAGCCGTTGGGAAGACGAACGCCAGTTCATCGTGCGCAAGGTACCCAAGGGCATGAACCCCTGGACCGAACACTACAGCGCGCTGATGGCCGAAGTCCCCGACGCCGACGACCCGCGCAGCCAGCTCAACCACAGCCTGCTGGATTCGCTGGATCGCGCCGAAACCATCCTCATCGCCGGCCAGGCCGGCAGCCATTGCGTCAAGGCCACCGTCGAACACCTGGCCGAGCATCTGCCCGGCCGCGACCTGTCGCGCCTGGTCCTGCTGACGGACTGCATGAGCCCGGTCGCGGGCTTCGAAGATGCACAGGCGACATTCCAGCAACGCATGCGCGACCTGGGCATACAGGCGCGCACCAGCGTCGACATGGCGCGGGCGCTGCTCGCTGCCTGATTGCGCCGCGCAAAGACAACGGCCGCCTGCTTGCGCATGGCGGCCGTGGCTGCGGGCTAAGTTGAGGAGCGCTCAGGCGCCGCCTTCGTGGCCTTCGCACTGCACGTACAAGGCGCCGATCGCCTCGCACAGGGCGGCGGGTTGCTGGAACAGGCGCGCAATCAGTATGCAACCCTGCACCGTCGCGAACACCGCGCGGCCAGCCGCCTCGGGCGTGCCGGAGAACTTCATCGTGCCCTGCGCCGCGCCTTCGGCCAGCACCCGGGCCAGCCAGGCTTCGTGCGCGCGGAAGAATCCCTGCAATGCGCCGCGCACGCGTTCGGGCAGCGAGTTGACCTCGGCCGCCAGCATGCCGGCCAGACAGAGTTCGCCGGACCCGCAGGCGCGCGATTCCATCATCGACAGATATTGATCCAGCTGCTCCTGCGCCGGCAGCGAAGTATCGATGGCGCGTATGGCAGCCAGCGCACGCGTGCTGTAGGCGTCGACAGCCTCGTAGAGCAAGTCGTCCTTGCCCGGAAAGTAATAGTGGATGCTGGACGTCTTCACGCCCACGTGCTCGGCCAGGTCGCGGTAGCTGAAGCCGTTGCATCCGCGCGTGCGGATCAGCTTCTCGGCATGGGCCAGAAGCTGTTCGCGAGTGGTGTTGGAAGTAGGAGTGTCCATGGCTGAATATTACCTACTAATAGGTTGATTCGTCATCGGTTCCGGCAGCGTTGCCACTGCTCCAAAACCCTTGCGGACCCCGGCCGGGATACACATCCCGCCCCCCGGGGTCCACATGTGCCAGCATAAGGGTCAGCCTTGCACGGGCGGGTAGGCCAGTTCGCCGCTATCGGTCAGACCATGCGCGCGGGCGGCGGCCAGTTCCTGTTGCACTTGCGTGCGGGTCTTGTCGCCGGCTGCGGCAAACATCGTGGCGGGGTAGCCTTCTTCACCAGACACCAGCTCGCCGTTGGCGCGGGCCTGGGCCAGCTCTTGTTGCACCTGGGCGCGGGTCACCGTGCTTTCAGTGTTCAGGGGGGGCGGATAGTCCAGTTCGCCGGCTTGGGCGGCGCCGATGAAGGAAGCGGACAGGATCAGGGCGGATACGAGGGTCTTCATGGTTGATCTCCAATAAGGATCGAATGCAGCATCGGGGTTTTGATAGAGCTATCTACTTATAGATAGATATCGTGTGAAAAAAACTCAGCCTTGCACGGGCGGGTAAGCCAGTTCGCTGCTGTCGGTCAAACCTTGGGCGCGCGCGGCGGCCAGTTCTTTCTGGACTTGGGCGCGGCTCTTGTCGCCGGAGGCGGCAAAAATCGTGGTGGTGTTGCCTTCTTCGCTGGAAGCCAGTTCGCCATTGGCGCGGGCTTGGGCCAGCTCTTGTTGCACCTGGGCGCGGGTCACCGTGCTTTCGGTGTTCAAGGCGGGCGGATAGTCCAGTTCGCCGGCTTGGGCGGCGCCGATGAAGGAAGCGGACAGGATCAGGGCGGATACGAGGGTCTTCATGGTTGATCTCCAGATAACGATTGCGTAGCGGTTCAAAAAACTATCTACTTATAGGTAGACGAAGAGGGAAATAAAAAAGCGGTCCTACTGTATTTCTGGTTTCGACTGCGGCGGGGGTTTGGTTTGCTGCGTCGATGGATGAATCTTATCTACTACTAGGTAGATGGCGCAAGGGGGTTTTGTGAAACAAAATGCTTCTGTTGCGCAACAACCAGATTCCCGCCCCCACTCCATGCAGTGCAAGCCCCAAGGGATCAGGCATTGCAAGGGCTGACCCGCATGACTGGTGTGCGTTAGCTCCTCGATAGCCGCAACTGTTGCGGCGCTCAACCCATGAAGTTCATTCTCACGCGGACAGTGCTGCCCCGCGCCACCAGCGTTCCGGCCTCGGGTTCCATCGAGACGATTCCCTCGTGCCCGAAACCCGGTTCACGTTGCAACGCAATGATCTCGATGACGAGACCGGCCGACTTGGCGCTCGGCATGGTCAGGCCCATGTCGTCACCCTCTTCGATTTCCTTGCGGGTGTGCCAGTCAAGAAAAAGGCCCCTGCCCTAAGGGGCAGAGGCCTTCCGACCACGGAATTTCGCTGACGCTGAATCAGAACGGAATATCGTCGTCCATGTCCGCCAGGTTGGCACCGCTGCTGGCCGGAGCCGCTGCGGGAGCCGGGCGCT
>NZ_DATCUY010000660.1:0-8691 GCF_036567245.1 Achromobacter sp.
ATCGATGTCGCGATGTCCGCGCAGCAGGTTGAAGGCGAGCGCCAGCGTGGCCGCGGCCAGCACCAGCAGCGCCAGTTGCGCGCCCGCCGCCTGCCAGGACGGCGCAAGCAGCAAGACTCCCGCCAGCGCCTCGGTCAATGCATAGGTCCAGGCGAATGCGCCGCTCCATCCCGCAGGCAGGATCCGGTAGGCCGACACGACGGCGGCAAAGCCCGCCATGTCCTTCAGCTTCTCCAGCGCGCCCAGTAGCAGCACGCAGGCCAGCGCCGCGCTCGCGGCATACAGCAGCACGGGATCGTTCATCGTGCACCTCGCGGCTGCGGCTCGACCTGCAGCGCGGTTTCGCCCGCGGCCTGGATCGTGCCCTTGAGGACCGGCGCGACCGGGGCGGCGTCATAGACATTCACGTTGCCGCCGTCGATGGTGTACAGCCGCGGCTGGTCATCCTGCGATACCGACATCGCCAAGGCGTTCTGACCCGGCACGCGGGCTACCCGCTTGCGCGTGGCCAGGTCGTAGACCCAGATTTCGGCGGCCGGCGTCTTGTGCGTGCCCTCGGCCCCGTTCGGATGCATGCCCACGTACAACCGCTTGCTGGCCTGGTTCACGGCCAGCAGGTTGTAGCCGCCAGGACGCCAGCCCTGGTCCTTGCCCGATGCGTCCAGCAGCGACCAAGGCTTGCCGAACACAGCGTCCTTGCCGCTGAAATCGGCGCTGTAGACATTGCCGTTGTAGGACACGAAGTAGTAGGTATCGCCCAGGTTTTCCGTGTGCGTGAAGATGGGGTCCTTTTCCGGATCGAACATGGGCTGGCTGCGCTGTTGCCCGGCCGGCTTGCCGGCCGGGTCCAGGTCGACGGTAAGCAGCGCGCCGTCGCCGCAGATGCTGGCGAAGCTGCGCGGACGCGAAGGCAGCACGATGATGCTCCAGCAGCCCGCCGCCGCGGTCACCTCGTCCGCGAATTGGCGCGTCTTCAAGTCCACCACCGTGACGGAAGACGCGGGCGTGGCGTTCTGCACGAACAGCAGTTCTCCGTCTGTGCTCTGCCGCAGGTAGTTGCGGTAGTTCAGCGCCTGCGCGCGCTTCTGCGGGATCGGCACCTCGTACTTGGGCGTGAGCGTTTCAGCGTCCCAGGCCTCCACCACGTCGGTGCGCTTGCCGCGGTTCAGCCGCTCGTAATAGGTCGTCATGACGTAGATGTCCTTGCCGTCCGCCGACACGGCCATGTGGCCGTTGAACGAGGTGGGCACCAGACCCAGGAACTTCAGGGTGTCGCCGTCATAGATGTTGACCCGGCTGTCGACCAGGTGATTGAAGACGGCGTCCATCACATACAGCCGGTGCGGCGTGGCCGGCGGCAGGCGCGTGCCGCCCTTCAGTTCCTCTATGGGCAGGTCCGCCCGGGCTAGGCCCGCCGCGGCCGCCAGCGCGGCGCACAGCGCCCACCGTCCGGCCCGCGATGCGCATGATCTGACGCGTAGCGCGTTCATCGATAGTCTCCTGGTCTCATGATCCGGTTCCCCTAGAACGCATAGACGTAGCGCAACTGCACGCCACGCATCCGCGGTCCGTTCTCGACCTTCAGGTCGTGGATGTACTGCATCTGAATCTGGTTGGCGTCGTTGATCTGATGCGTCAGTTCGACGGCCAGCTGGTGATTGCGCGCCCGCGTGGCGACGGTCTCGCCGGACGAGGTTTCGCGCCCGCCCGTCTCATAGCGGTAGCGGATGCCGGTGTAGGTATCCGGCGTCAGGTTGGTCGAAGCCAGGGCGAAGAACCGGAACGACGGATCCTTCTTCAGCGTCTGCCCATGCCAGTCCGTATTGCGGCCGTAGATCTCCACTTCCGCGATGGCTTCGAGGTAGGTCGATTCGCCCAAGCCCTGCACAAAGGAGAAATCCTGGACGGTGGACCAGCGGTTCTTGCCCGGCGACACATCGGGACGCGAGCCGTCGTAGCGGCCCACCGGCGCCACGACGAACGGTTCCCAGGCGAACCAGGTCTTGGTCTGCGGGTTGTTGTACAGCCAGATCGCCGAACCGAGCGTCACGTCGCCGATACCGGTCTGGTGGTCGCCAGCCATGCCCGGCAGGTCCTGCGAGGTCCGAACCATCGGCACGATGAATTCGAGCTGCACCGTCTTGCCGTAGAAATCGCGATAGTGCATCTGCCGATAGACCAGCGTGTTCACGTCGACCGACCCGCCGTCCACGCGCTTGCCTTCGGCATACAGGCCCGAAGACCTCAGTCCGGCCATGTACCCGGCGATGATGTTGGTGCCCACCGGCGCGGGTATCCAATCGCGCGCGCTGGGGTCTCCCGCCCATGCCGCCTGCGACGCCCCCGCGCACGCCAGCAACAGCGCCGCGCGTCTCCGGGCCCGGCAATCTGTCTTGCCTGCCATGCACTTCCCCTTGGTTTCATGATGGCGCGGCCGCCGGTATGTCCCGGCTTGGACCGCGCGATCACTGTTCTAGTAAGCGATGCAAACCGATTTCCGCTCCAGGTACATCTCCAGCACGGCCCGGCCGTGCTCGCGGCCGATGCCGGATTGCTTGAATCCGCCGAAGGGCATGTTGGGATCCAGCATGTTGTGCGTGTTCACCCAGAGGGTTCCGGCGTCGATGCGCGGAATCAGGCTTTGCACCCGGCCCAGATCGTTGCTCCAGAGACTGGCGCCCAGGCCGTAGACGCTGTCGTTGGCCAGCCGCACGGCATCGTCCAGGGTGTCGAATGGCTGCGCCACCACGACGGGGCCGAAGATTTCCTCGCGGGCGATGCGCGCACCCTGCGGCACATCGGCAAAAACGGTGGGCTGCACGAAGTAGCCGGCGCCGCTGCCGCTGTCTCCTCCCGCCAGCACGCGTCCGCCCTCGCTGCGCCCGACGCCGATGTAATCCATGACGCGCTTCTGGTGGCGGGCCGATACCAGCGGGCCGACCTGCGTGGCAGGATCGAATCCCGAACCCAGCTTCATGCCGGCGGCCAGGTCTGCCAGTCCCTCCACGACCTTGGAGTACAAGCCTTTTTGCACATAGAGGCGCGAGCCTGCCGTGCACACCTGCCCCTGGTTGAAGAAAATGGCGGCAGCTGCCCCTTGCACGGCGCGGTCGACGTCGCAGTCATCCAGCACGATCACGGGCGACTTGCCGCCCAGTTCCAGCGATACCCGCTTCATGTCGTCCATCGCGGCACGGCCGATCAGCTTGCCGACTTCGGTCGATCCGGTGAATGCGATCTTGTCCACGCCGGGATGCTCGACCAGCGCGGCGCCAGCGGTCTCGCCGCGGCCGGTCACGACGTTGACCACGCCCGGCGGGAAACCCGCGTCCAATACCAATTCGGCCAGGCGCAGCGCGGTCAGCGGCGTTTCCTCGGCGGGCTTGAGCACCACGGTGCAGCCCGCGGCCAGGGCGGGCGCGATCTTCCAGATCGCCATCAGCAGCGGGAAATTCCATGGAATGATCGCCGCCACCACGCCCACGGCCTGCGGCAGGGTATAGGCGCTATACCGGACGCCGGGAGGAAACGGTATGGACAGCGACAGCGTGTCGCCGGTGATCTTGGTGGCCCAACCCGCCATGTAGCGCAGCCATTGCGCGCCCGAGCCGACTTCCAGGCCTTGCGCCACGCCCAGCAACTTGCCGTTGTTCAGGGTCTCCAGGCGGGCCAGTTCCGTGCCGTGCTGTTCGACCAGGTCGGCCAGCTTCAGCAACAGGCGTTCGCGTCCGGCGGGCAGCATGTCGCGCCACGGCCCGGATTCGAACGCCCGTCTGGCGGCCTGTACCGCCAGGTCCACCTGCTGCGGCCCGGCGTCGGGCTGATGGGCGATGACCTCGCCGGTGGCGGGATCATGGACGGCGATGGGCGCGCCCTGCCCTGCGCGCACCGGCTTGCCGTCGATGAACATGGATTCGCGGATGGCGCCCAGTTCCGGGCGATCAGAACCGGCGAGGCCGGCGGCGCTAGCGCTTGCTGAAGACATTCGAAGCTCCAACGAAATGGTTGAAGCCAGGATAGCAACGGCATTCCCGGAAGGCTTGTCGGACCGTGCATGGCGATTTGTCATTCTGCGCACGGCGGAACGGGCAAGGCCCCTGCGCCGCGCCCGCTCATGCGGGCTTGCTGTCCCCCGACAGGGCTTTCGCCCCAGGATGCCTCCTGGAAAAAAAGCCCGGCAACGCGCGCAGCGCGGTGCCGGGCCTGGCGCAGCAGCCCTCGCGGGCTCCACGCATCGCGTTTTCCGGATCAGTCCAGCATCAGCACCGTGGCGCCGGTGGTCTTGCGCCCGGCCAGCGCGGTCTGCGCCTCGCCGGCCTGCTCCAGCGTATAGCGCTGGTCGATGCGGACCTTGATCTTCTTCTTCAGGACCAGGTCGAACAGTTCCTCGGAAGCCGCTTGCAACTTGGCCAGCGTGTTCACATGCAGGCCCAGCGACGGACGCGTCACGTACAGGCAGCCCTTCTGGTTCAGCGTCGCCAGGTTGACGCCCGACACGGGGCCGGACGCGTTGCCGAAGCTCACCATCAGGCCGCGCGGCTCGATGCAGTCCAGCGAGGTTTCCCAGGTGTCCTTGCCCACGCCGTCATACACCACCGGCACCTTCTTGCCGCCGGTCAGTTCGAGCACGCGCTCGGCCACGTTTTCGCGCGAGTAGTCGATGGTTTCCCAAGCGCCGTTGGCGCGGGCCAGCTCGGCCTTCTCGGGGCTGGAGACGGTGCCGATCAGCTTCACGCCCAGGGCCTTGGCCCATTGGCATGCGATCAGGCCCACGCCGCCGGCGGCCGCGTGGAACAGAATGGTCTCGTTGCCTTGCAGTCGGTAGGTCTGGCGGAACAGGTACTGCACCGTCAGGCCCTTGAGCATCAGGGCTGCGGCTTCGTCGAAGCCGATGCCCTTGGGCACCTTGACGACCTGCGCGGCCGGCACGTTGCGCGCCTTGGCGTAGGCGCCGATCGGGCTCTGGCCGTAGGCGACGCGATCGCCCTTCTTCAGATGCGTGACTTCGGCGCCGACGGCGGTCACCACACCCGCGCCCTCGAAGCCCAGACCATGCGGCAGCGGATGGGGATACAAGCCCGTGCGGAAATAGATATCGATGAAGTTCAAGCCGGCGGCGTGCTGCTCGATCGTGACTTCATTGGCGGCGGGCGGAGGCACTTCGACCTCGACCAGCTTCAGGACTTCAGGACCACCGTGCTGCTCGATACGAATTGCCTTGACGAGATTGCTGGCCATGCTGGCCTCCTTTCATTGGAAAAAATGCTAACGAGGGCCTGTCTGCGGCCCTTGAACAAGAAAAACCAGATTCAACGCGATGGCCGGACCTCGCCCTGCCTGGCGGACGCCAGCCTGCCGGCCCCGCCCCCCATCAGCGCGAATACGCCAGCCAATACCAACGCGGTCCCCGCCATCTGCCACACCGTGATGGGCTCTTGCAGGAACCACGACGCCAGAAACAGCACCGATACCGGCCCCATCATGCCCAACAGCGATGCGGTGGGTGCGCCGATCAGCGCTACCGCCCACATCAGCATGAACACCGGCACCACCGTATTCAGCGTGGCGTGGATCACAGAATAACCATAGACCCCGGCCGGCTGGATCAGCATGGCCGGGGGATGCACGACAAAGAACTGGATGATGCAGGCCACGCAGGACACCAGCATGGCATACGCCACCAGACGCGTCGCGCCCAAGCGCTTGACCAGTTCTCCCGAACAGATCAGGTACACAGAATAGCTTGCGGCCGATCCGAAAACGAACAAAGACCCTAACAGCACCTCGCCGCCGCCAAAGGACAGGTCATGGGCGAACACCAGCACCACCCCGGCGTAGGACAGCGCCATGGCCAGCCACTGGCGGCGCTCGACCGGACGCTTGAACCAGAACGCGGACAGCAGCACCACCAGCGAAGGCGACAGAAACAGAATCAGGCGCTCCAGGCTGGCGGTGATGTATCGCAGCCCCAGAAAGTCCAGGAAACTGGACAGGTAGTAGCCCAGCAGGCCCAGCACGCAGACCTGCGCGCGTTCCTTCCAGGTCATGACGGGGATTTCGCCGCGCGCCGCGCGGCGCGACTGATGCCAGGCCACCACGGCGAAAAACGGCATGGCGAACAGCATGCGGAAGGCGATGAGGGTGACCGCGTCGATGCCGTAGCGGTAGGTGAACTTCACCACGATGGCCTTGGCCGAAAACAGGACCGCGCCCAGGGTCGCCAGCAAGAAGCCGGCAGCGCGGCTGGAAGGACGGAAGGACGGCAAAAGCTTGGCAAGGCGATTCATGCGATGATTTTAAGTTCAGTGCAAAAACACCGCACGCCTTTGCCTGCGCTTTCCTGGCCATATTCCTGTCTTACGCATGACCCGACACCGCGCCCTTACCTACATCCATGTTGCCGCCGTCCTATTCGGCCTGACCGGCGTGTTCGGCGAACTGATCCAGGCCAGCGCCGCCCTGATCACGCTGGGCCGAGCCATATTCGCCGTGCTCGCCCTGGGGCTGTTCGCCCGCATGCGCCGCAAGCCGCTGCTCGGCGCCCTGACGCCCGCGCAGCTGTTCGTGCTGGTGGTGTCGGGCGCCCTGCTGGCGGGACACTGGGTCACTTTCTTCATCGCCGTGAAGGTAGGCGGCATCGCCATCGCCACGCTGGGCTTCGCCAGCTTCCCCGCCTTCATCACCTTGTTCGAGGGTCTGCTGTTCCGTGAACGCATCCGCCCCACCGAATGGCTGCTGCTGGGCCTGGTGACCGCCGGACTGGTGCTGGTCACGCCGTCGTTCGACCTGGCCGACCAGGGCACCATCGGTCTCGCCTGGGGCCTGTTGTCGGGACTGAGCTTCGCGCTGCTGGCCTTGAGCAACCGCCGTTCAGCCTCGGGCATGGACCCGATGCAGGTAGCGTGCTGGCAAAACCTGGTGGTGGCGCTGGTGATGCTGCCCTTCGCCGTGTCCCAACTGCCTGCGCTGCCTGCGCTGGACTGGTTCTGGCTGGCGCTGCTGGGTATCTTCTGCACGGGCTTGTCGCACTACCTGTTCGTGTCCAGCCTGACACGGCTGAACGCCCGCAGTGCCGGGCTGGTCATCGCGCTGGAACCCGTCTACGCCATCGGCTTCGCCTGGGTCCTGTTCAGCCAGGAGCCCACGCCCCGCATGATGGCCGGCGCCGCCCTGATCGTGGCCGCCATCGTCTGGTCGGGCCTGCGCAAGCAGGCGCCAGCGGCTGCGCAGCCTGACCGGCCGGCAAAGATGCAGCCTTGACAATAACTGACTAGGCAGTAAAATTCGGCGTATATGACTGCTGCGCCTCCCCCTACTCCGTCCGACGGCCCCGTCCATTACCGTGCAGAAGCCAGCTGCGTGATGGATGAAAACGCCGGTTTCCTGATCAAACTGGTCTCCAATTCCCTGAACCGGATGCTCGACCAGGAAATGGCCCCACTGGAACTCACGGCGATGCAATGGCGTCCCGTCCTTCTGGTTTTCCAGGGCCGCGCCGATACCCCCGCGGAGTTGGCCAGACTCACTGGCATGGACACGGGCGCCATGACCCGTGCGTTGGACCGGTTGGAAGCCAAGGGCCTGCTGCGCCGCAATCGGTGTCAGACGGACCGCCGGGTCGTCAAGATCGAACTTACCGAGATCGGCGAGGCCAAGGCGCGCGCGATCCCACCCAATATCGCGAGGGTACTGAACTACCACCTGCGCGGGTTCTCCAGCGACGAAGTCGCGCAGCTCAAGCACCTGCTGCGCCGGATGATCGCCAACGGTTCCGCCTCGTCAGCTCCCCAAAACCGTTAAGGGCCGCCAACGAACCCCGATTTGCGGGGTTTTATTTGGCATAATAATTGCCTAGGCAAATACAGATTAATCAACTACTTTCAGCAAACAGTCAGGATGAAACGCCTTCTCACTACCGTATTGGTGCTGGCCCTGAGCGGTTGCGCATTGATGGAATCCGGCTCCGAGCCCGTGGCGACGCTGGACGGAGCCAAGCTGGGACTGACCAGCCAGGACACCGCCTGGCCTGACACCCAATGGTGGCAGCGCTACGGCGACCCGCAGCTCAATGCCCTGCTGGACGAGGGCTTGGCCAACAACCCCTCGATGAGCGCCGCGCAGGCCCGCCTGGCCAAGGCCAACGCCGCCGTCGGCATCGCGCGCGCGCCGCTGCTGCCCCGGGTGGACGCCAACTACACGCTGACCCGCGAGCACCTGTCGAAGGATTACATCTACCCGTCGCCCATGGGCGGCTCGGTCGTCAGCGACAACCGGCTGGCGCTGGACTTCAGCTATGAGCTGGACTTCTGGGGCAAGAACCGCTCGCGCCTGCAGGCTGCCGTGTCACAACAGGCCGCCGCCGCGGCCGACGCCCAGGCAGCGCGCAATCTGCTGGCGGGCGCAATGGTCCGCGCCTATCTCAACCTGCAAAACGCCTTTGCCCAGCGCGACGTGCTCAACCGCGTGCTGGCCCAGCGCGCCGAGGTGCTGTCGCTGACCCAGGGCCGCTACACGGCCGGGCTGGACACGCAGGTGGAAGTCAAGCAGGCGGAATCGTCGCTGGCCGCCGGCAAGGTGGAACTGACCCAGACCGACACCACGCTGGCGCAGTTGCGCAATCAGGTGGCGGCGCTGGCCGGCGCCGGTCCGCAACGCGGGCAATCCTTGCAGCCGGTGGCGCTGACCGCCCCC
>NZ_DATCUY010000661.1:0-2312 GCF_036567245.1 Achromobacter sp.
CGCTGCCCACGGCCCCCAAGCCCCCGCCCGCCACCGCCAGCCGCGGCAAGCAGCGCATGCTGACCATCGCGCTGGACCCCGGTCACGGCGGCGAGGATCCGGGCGCGATCGGCAGCAGCGGCCTGCGCGAGAAAGACGTGGTGCTGCGCATCGCCCGGCGCCTGAAGGCGCTGATCGACAGCCAGCCCTACATGCGCGCCTACCTGACGCGCGACGACGATTACTTCGTGCCCCTGCATGTGCGGGTGCAGAAGGCGCGCCGCGTGCATGCCGACCTGTTCATCTCCATTCACGCGGACGCCTGGGTCAAGCCCTCGGCCAATGGTTCGTCGGTATTCGCGCTGTCGCAACGTGGCGCCACCAGCGCCCAGGCGCGCTGGATGGCGGACAAGGAAAACGCGGCCGACCTGATCGGCGGCGTCAACCTCGGCAGCCACGACCGCCAGGTGGCCAAGGTGCTGCTGGACCTGTCCACCACTGCGCAGATCAACGATTCGCTCAAGGTCGGCAACGCCTTCCTGGATGAAATCAAGAAGATCAACC
This sequence comes from Achromobacter sp., assembly GCF_036567245.1. GTDB lineage: Bacteria > Pseudomonadota > Gammaproteobacteria > Burkholderiales > Burkholderiaceae_B > Achromobacter. The sequence goes on from NZ_DATCUY010000661.1 coordinate 544, forward strand.
GCCTGCACAAGAACAGTGTCGAACAGGCCGGCTTCGCCGTGCTGAAGGCGCCGGACATTCCCTCGGTGCTGGTCGAGACCGCCTTCATCAGCAATCCGCAAGAAGAGGCCCTGCTCAAGAGCACTTCGCACCAGGACAAGCTGGCGCAAGCCATGATGACGGGCATCCAACGCTACTTCACCGCTAATCCACCGCTGGCGCGGCTGGGCGACGTGAGCTGAAGCAGCGACAGCCGCATGAAAAAGGGCGTTGCGCTTTACGGCGCAACGCCCTTTTCACTTGCCAGACGGTGGTGCGGCGGCTCGCGCCGCCGCCCTCTCAGGCGCCGCGTCTGGCCTTGATCAACTTGAACACCCCAGCCCCGATCACCGGCACGATGGCCGCGGCCAGGCCCAGCAGCACGATGGTGTTGAGGTGTTCGCGCACCAGCGGGATATTGCCGAAGAAATAGCCCGCGGCCACCAGGCTCACCACCCACAACAGCGCGCCCAGGATGTTGAACAGCTGGAAGCGCGACAGCGGCATGTCGGCGACACCCGCGACGAAGGGCGCAAAAGTGCGGACCACCGGGATGAAGCGCGACATCACGATGGTCTTGCCGCCGTGCTTCTCGTAGAACGCGTGCGTGCGCATCAACGCGCCGCGATCCAGGAAACGCAGGTTCATCGAAAACACGCGCGGCCCGATATAGCGTCCGATGGCGTAGTTCAGCGTATTGCCGGTGATGGCCGCAACGATCAGCAGCCCCCCCATCAATAACGGGTCGATGTGCCCGGTGGCGCCGAACGCGCCCGCGATGAACAGCAGCGAATCCCCCGGCAAGAACGGCAGCACGACCAGGCCCGTCTCGGCGAAAACGATCAGGAACAGCACCAGGTACACCCACACGCCATACTGCGCGACCCAGACGCCCAGCGTCTTGTCGATGTGGAGCACCATATTGAAAAATTCGAGCATTGAAGCAACCCTGCCAGCGAAATGGGATATCAGTCCGCGACTATAGCCCACCCGCCCATGACGCTAAAATCATCCACATAGCCATACCTGAACACCTGCCACATGACCGAACGCCGCTCCATTCTTGCGCTTCCCGACCTGCTGATCAGCCAGATCGCCGCCGGCGAGGTGATCGAACGGCCGGCGTCCGTGCTCAAGGAAATCCTTGAGAACGCCATCGATGCGGGCGGACGCGCCATCGAGGTGCGCCTGGAAGGCGGCGGCATACGCCGCATCGCCGTGACCGACGACGGCGGCGGCATTCCGCCCGAGGAACTGCCGCTGGCGCTGGCGCGCCACGCCACCAGCAAGATCCGCTCCCTGAACGAGCTGGAATCAGTGGCGTCCATGGGGTTCCGCGGCGAAGCCCTGGCCTCCATCGCGTCCGTGGCCCAGGTCACGATCATTTCCCGCACCCGCGACGGCGAGCACGCCTGGCAGATCGACGCCGGCAGCATGCAGGTCAGCCCCGCATCCGGCCCTCCGGGCACCACGGTCGACGTGCGCCAACTGTTCGACGCCGTGCCGGCGCGCCGCAAGTTCCTGCGCTCCGAAGCCACCGAATTCGGCCATTGCGTCGACGCCATGGAGCGCATCGCGCTGGCGCATCCGCAGATCGCCTTCCGCCTGTTCCACCATGACCGCGCGCAGCGCCAGTGGCTGCCCGCCGAGCCGCCGCAGCGCATCCGCGACGTGCTGGGCGCGGAGTTCGCCGAGCACGGCCTGCTGCTGTCGCACTCGGTCGGCACGGTGAGCCTGGCGGGCATGATCAC
>NZ_DATCUY010000662.1:0-1704 GCF_036567245.1 Achromobacter sp.
TACCCGCCGCCGCGCGTTCTGGCGCAGGCGCCGCCAAGAGCGCCCAAAGGAGCGCGGCATGAGCGAACACCCCTATCTGGACGTGCAAGGCCTGACCGTGAAGTTTGGCGGCCTGACCGCCATCAACGGCCTGTCCATGCAGGTGGAGCGCGGCCGCATCCACGCGCTGATCGGACCCAATGGCGCCGGCAAATCCACCACCTTCAATTGCATTTCGCGCTACTACCGCCCCAGCAGCGGCAGCATCCGGTTCAATGGCGCGGACATCACCAAAAAGAAGCCGCACGAAATGGCCGCGCTGGGCGTCGCCCGCACGTTCCAGAACCTGGAATTGTTCGGCGCGTTGAGCGTGCGTGAAAACGCGCTGCTGGGCACCTATGCCCATGGCGCCAACCGCGCAGGCAAGCTGCTGCGCCCCGCGGCGGCCGAATCGCGCGAGCGCGTCGAGCACCTGCTGGAACGCGTGGGCCTTTCGGACTTCATGGACACGCCGGCATGCAGCCTGGACTTCGGCCGCCAGAAGATGCTGGAGCTGGCCCGCGCGCTGGCAATCTCGCCCAAGCTGCTGCTGCTGGACGAGCCGGCCGCAGGCCTGCGCAACCGCGAGATCGAAACGCTGGACCGCCTGCTGACCGAACTGTGCGAACGCGACGGCATCACGGTGCTGCTGGTGGAACACGTGATGCAGTTGGTGATGTCGATTTCCGACCGCATCACCGTCATGTCCTTCGGCGAGAAAATCGCGGAAGGCACGCCCGCGGAGGTGCGCAGCAACGCCCGCGTAATCGAAGCCTATCTGGGCAAGGGAGCCGCAGGTGGCTGACATTCTTCTGGAAATCGACGCGGTCTCGGCCGCCTACGGCAATATCCGCGCGCTGCAGGACGTGTCGCTGAAAGTGCCGCAAGGCGCCATCGTTGCGCTGCTGGGCGCCAACGGCGCAGGCAAATCCACCACGCTCAACGTGGTCTCGCGCCTGGTCGCGCCTACGGCGGGCAGCGTGCGCTTTGCGGGCGAGGCCATCCACCGCCTGGCGGCCGACGCCGTGGTGGGCCGCGGCATCGTGCAGGTGCCCGAAGGCCGCGAGATCTTCCGCGACATGAGCGTGCGCGAGAACCTGGAAATGGGCGCCTACCTGCGCCGCGATCGCACCGCCGTGAAGCAGGACCTGGACATGGTCTGCGACACCTTCCCGCGCCTGCGGGAACGGTTCGAGCAAAAGGCGGCCACGCTGTCCGGCGGCGAACAGCAGATGCTGGCCACGGGCCGCGCCATGATGGCGCGGCCACGCATGATTTTGCTGGACGAGCCATCAATGGGTCTGTCGCCCCTGGTGGTTGAGCAGATTTTCGACATCGTGCTGCGGCTGAACCGCGAACAGGGGATCACCATCCTGCTGGTGGAGCAGAACGTGAAGCTGGCGCTGTCGGTGTCCAGCTACGCCTACATCCTGGAAAACGGCGAGATCGCCCTGGAAGGCGAATCCGCGCGGCTCGCCAGCGACGAAGGCGTGCAGCGCGCCTATCTGGGCGCCTGACGCGCCGCGAAGGACAGACCATGACATCGATGATGCAAGACAAGCGGGTTCTCGTCACAGGCGCCGGACGCGGCCTGGGTGCCACCATCGCGCAGGGCTTCGCCCGGCAGGGCGCGGCGGTGATCGTGGCGGATATCGACGCGGCGCTGGCCGCAGGCACCGCGCAGGC
>NZ_DATCUY010000663.1:0-10986 GCF_036567245.1 Achromobacter sp.
GCCGGTCCGCCGGGGCGGTGAACTCTTCCAGGTCCGCCACCAGGGCATCGGCGCCGCTGGCCAGGCCGTCGGCCTGGGCGTCGGCGTCCAGGCCGGGCACGAACATCCAGCTGCGACGCAGGAACGGGGGACGGCGGGAGGGAGTGATAGGGGTCATTGCACGTGCCTCGGCAGGAACAGCACCAGTTCGGGTACGAAAGTCAGCAGCAGCATGACCGCGGTCATGGCCAGCATCATCCAGGACAGCGGGCGCAGGGTCTGCATCATGTTGATGCCGCCGATCTTGCAAGCGGCCATCAGGTCGACTCCGACCGGCGGCGTGTTGGCGCCGATGGCCATGTTGATCGACAGCAGGATGCCGAAGTGCACCGGGTCGATGTTGTAGTGCGCCAGCACCGGCATCACGACCGGGGCCACGATGATGATGACCGGGATCGCCTCCATGAAGGTGCCCAGCAGCAACAGCACCACGGTCAGCACCAGCAGCACGGCGGTCTTGCTGTCGGTCCATTCGACCAGCAGCGTGGACAAGGCCTGCGGCACCTGTTCGGCCACCAGCACCCAGGCGAACAGCCCCGACGCGCCGATGATGAGCAGGATGGACGCGCTGCTTTCGCCGGTGGATTTCAAGTTGTCCCACAGCGACTTCAGGCTCAGCGTGCGGTACCAGAAAAAGCCGATCAGCAAGGCGTAGATGATGGCGCTGGAGGCGGCCTCGGTGGCGGTGAAGATGCCGAAGCGGATGCCGCCGATGATCAGCACCGGCACCATCAGCGCGGGCAGTGCGTCGACGGCTGCGGCGCGCAGCTCGGACCAGCTGAAGGGCTGGCCGCCGGCCCAGTTGTGCTTGCGCGATTGCCAGATGGCCACGCCGATCAGCGACAGCCCCAGCAGGATGCCCGGAATGATGCCGGCCACGAACAGCTTGCCCACCGAGGTGTCGGTGATGGTGCCGTAGACGATCAGCACGATGCTGGGCGGGATGATGGTGGAGGTGGCGCCGGCGCTGCCGACCAGGGCGCAGGAAAAGCCCTTGTCGTAGCCGCTGCGGGCCATGGCGGGCAGCAGCAGGCTGCCGATGGCGACCACGTCGGCCACGCCGGAGCCGGACAGCGCGCCGAACATCAGGCAGGCCAGCACGGCCACCACGGCCAGGCCGCCCTTGATGTCGCCGACGATGGCGGCGCACAGGCGCACGATGCGCTGGGTCAGGCCGGCGCCGTTCATCAGCTGGGCCGCCAGGATGAAGAGCGGAATCGCCAGCAGCGTGAAGCTGTCCAGCCCCACCACGTACTGCTGCGCCGCCACCATCATGGGGGCGGAATCGTAGACCGCCAGATAGGCCAGGCAGGACAGCACCAGGCCGAAGGCGATGGGCATGTCGATCAGCACCGTGATCGTGAACACGCCCATCAGGAAGAGAGCACCCGTAGACATCTTGTTATTCCTTTGCAGCGGCGGGAGCGGCGGAGAACAGCTGGGCCAGATGCACCACGATGGTGATGGCGCAGGCGAAGGGCAGCGCCAGATACACGACGCCGGCCGACACGTCCAGCGCCGGCAGGGTCTGGTCCATGGTCAGTTCGGCCAGCTGCCAGCCGGCATAGCCCAGGGCTGCGAGGCCGACGATGATGAGCGCCTGGTTGATGCGTTCGAAGGCGTTCAGGATGCGGGGATTGCGCACCACGAAGGGCAGCAGTCCGGCCATCAGGTGCGAGCGCTCGAAGCTGCAGACGACGCCGCCGATGAAGGCGGACCAGACCAGCACCAGGCGCGGCAGTTCCTCGGCCCAATGCGGCGTGGTGTGGGTGACGAAACGGGCGAACACCACGTAGGAGATCAGGATCGCCAGCAAGGCCACCGCCACGGCGGCGAAGGCCTTGCTGATGCCCGACAGGATCGCGGACAGTCGGTTGAGCATTACTTGGCCTCGCGGTACTTCTGCACCAGCGCCATCAGCTCGGGGCCGTAGGTGACCGAGTAGGTCTTCCACACCGGCGCGACCGCAGCGGCGAAGGCGGGCTTGTCGACCTCATTGACCTGCATGCCCTTTTCCTTCAGCTGGGCGATGAACTGCTGGTCGCCATCGGTGATCATCTGGCGCTGGGCGTCGCGCCACTTGTCGGCGGCCGCCTGCACGATCTTCTTATCGTCGGCCGAGATGCGGTTCCACACCGGCTTGGAGATGATCAGGTTGGCGGGGCCCCAGACGTGGCCGGTCAGCGACAGGTACTTCTGCACTTCGAAGAAGGACGAGGTGTAGATGATGGACAGCGGGTTCTCCTGGGCGTCGAACACCTTCTGCTGCAGCGCCGAATACAGTTCGCCGAAGGCCAGCGGCGCAGGGTTGGCGCCCAGCGCGGTAAAGGTGTCCAGGCGCATCTTGTCGGGCGTGACGCGGGTCTTCAGGCCGGCCAGGTCGGCGGGCTTGGCGACCGCGCCGCGGTTGTTGGTGACGTGGCGGAAGCCGTTTTCCCACCAGGAAATGATGGTCAGGTTCTTCTTGTCGGCCAGCTTGGCCAGCGCCTCGCCCAACTCGCCGTCGTAGGCCTTGTAGGCCTGCTGGGACGTCGACCAGGTATAGGGCAGTTCGACCACGCCGAACTTGGGTTCGATGGGCTGCAGCGAGCCCGAGCCGATGATGGCGGCGCCCTGGCTGCCGATCTGCAGGCCTTCGAGCATGGTCTTCTCGTTGCCGAGCTGGCCACTGGGGAACAGCACGAAATTGACGCGGCCGGCGGTCTTTTCCTTGACCTCGGCGGCGAAGCCTTCGGCGGCCTTGTTCCAGCTGTGGCTGGGAGCCAGCACGTGGCCGAGCTTGATGTCCAGGGCGTGGGCCGACAGCGGCGCCAGGCCGGCGAGGGCGAGCAGGGCGGCGGCCAGCAGGGTGTGTTTCTTTTGAGGAGCGGTGGTCATGGCGGAACTCCGGGAGCGGGGGGGATGGATAGGGTCAGTAGGACTGCGCGCGCATCGACGCGGGCCGTCCAGGCAGGGCGATGCGGGTGCCGGTGTCGCGCAGGCCCTGATCGCCCACGGCGAGGACCTGCATTTCGGCATCCAGGAAGTTGCCGACGTACAGATAGCGGCTGTTGGGGCTGAAGGCCACGCCTTCGGGCAGCGCGCCGACCTCGATGGCGCCGGCGCGAGTCACGGACTGGCCGTCGATACGCAGCAATACGATCTGCCCGCGCGGATGGTGGAACCAGGCGCTGGACGGGTTGTTCGAGCCTTGAACGATGGCGACCGCCGCGTAGCGGCCGTCGGGGCTGATGGCGATGCCTTCCGGGCCGTCCTCGACCATGACGCGGTCGATCACGCGCGGCGGGTCGGCGCGCAGATCCACCACGCTGACCGAGTCCGCGTGGCCGTCCGACGCGGTCGGGCTGCCCATGTCCACCACCAGCGCCAGCGCGCCGTCGGGCGACACCACCAGGTTGAACGGCACCAGGCCGGTGGTCAGGTCTTCGGCGGGATCATGGGTCACGATGGGGGTTGCGGCGCTCTCGCAGATGCGCAGCACGCCCAGGCGGTGGGTATCGGTCTTGACCACGAAGGCGCGGCGGCCGTCGGCGGCAAAGGACACGGCCACGACGGCGGTACCCATGTCGACCTCGCCGCAGACCTCGGCGCGCTTGCCGGCGATGCGCAGCACCGTCACGGAGCGGCCGGCCTTGTTGGCCACCAGCGCCAGCGTGCCGCTGCGGTTGATGGCCAGGCCCGAAGGCTGCAGGCCGGTCTCCAGCCGCTGCACGATGGCGGGCGGGCTGGCTTCCAGGTCGATCACGTACAGTCCGCGGCCAGGCTCGGGCTGCCAGCCGGCGCCATCGGCGCGCGCGCGCCAGTCCATGGAATCCGCGATCAGGCCCAGGCGCTGGTCCGGCGTAACGGCCAGGTTGACCGGCGGGCCGAACAGCGAGTTGGGCAGCGACAGGGTGGCGACCAGTTCGGGCGCAGCGGGATTCGCGCCGGCGTCGTAGACGCACAGGCTGTCATTGCCCGGCGCCAGGAAACGGATCTGGCCGTCGTCCCAGGTGACCTTCTGGTCGTTGCCGACCAGCAGCAGGTGGCGCGCGTTTTGAGGCTTCATGCCGCCAGCTCCTGCGCTTGCGGCACCGCCAGGGTGGCGCCGATGAGTTGCCGCGTGTACGGGTGGACCGGCTCGAAATACACCTGGTTGGCGGAACCGCGCTCGACCACGCGGCCGCCTTGCAGCACCACGATCTCGTCGGCGATGTGCTGCACCACGGCCAGGTTGTGGCTGATGAACAGATAGCCCAGGCCGCGCTCGCGCTGCAGTTCCATCAGCAGATTCAGGATTTGCGCCTGCACCGACACGTCGAGCGCGGAGGTGGGCTCGTCGCAGATCAGCAACTGCGGCTCCAGCATCAGCGCGCGGGCGATGGCCACGCGCTGGCGCTGGCCGCCCGACAGTTCGCGCGGATAGCGCGCGGCGAAGGCCGGCACCAAGCCCACGGCGTCCATCATCCGGCGCACCGATGCGGCTTGCGAGGCCGCATTGCCGATGCCATGCGTGCGCAGTGGCGAGGTCAGGATTTCGTTGATGGTGCGGCGCGGGTTGAGGGACGAATACGGGTCCTGGAACACCATCTGGATGCGGCGGGCGCGGGCGCGCGCCGGCATTGCGGCCAGCGGCTTGCCGTCCAGCAGCGCCTGGCCCTGCGTCGGCGCGAGCAGCCCCAACATCAGCTTGGCGATGGTGGATTTGCCGCTGCCGGATTCGCCCACCAGGCCGATGGTCTGGCCGGCCGGCACGTGCAGGTCGATGTCGTGCAGGATGCGCGGGGCGGGACGGCGCGAGAACAGGCTGGCGCGGCCGTACTGGAAACACAGCGCGTTCAGGCTGATGCTGGCGGAGGGCGTCGCGTGGCTGCTCATGCCGTGGCTCCTAGGCGCATTGCGCCGGGTTTGATGCACAGGCAGCGGTGTCCGCCCTGCACGCGCGCCGGGAACGGCTGGGCGCAGCGGGCCTCGGCCACCGGGCAGCGGTCGCGGAAAGCGCAGCCGCGGATGGCGGTGTCCAGCGAGGGCACGGCGCCAGCGATGGTGGGCAGGTCGGCGCGCGGCGCGGTGCGTCCGGGTTGCGGGATGCAGTTCAGCAGCATGGCGGTGTAGGGGTGGCTGGGGCGCTCCAGCACTTCGCGCACGCTGCCGCCTTCGACGATGTCGCCCGCGTACATGACGATGACGTGATCGGCGATGCGCGCCACCAGGCCCATGTCGTGCGAGATGAACACCATCCCCAAGCCGAACTCGGCCTGGATGTCGCGCAGCAGGTCCAGCAGTTCGGCCTGCACGGTCACGTCCAGCGCGGTGGTGGGTTCGTCGGCGATCAGCAGCTCGGGGCCGCACATCAGGGCCATCGCGATCATCACGCGCTGGCGCAGGCCGCCCGACAGCTCGAAGGGATACTGCCGCATGCGGTCGCGGGGATTGGCGATGCCGACGCGGCGCAGCAGGTATTCGGCGCGCTCCTCGGCTTCGCGGCGGCTGACGCGCTTGTGCCGGCGCAGCACGTCGACCAGCTGGGTGCCGATGGGAAACACCGGGTTCAGCGAGGTCATGGGATCTTGGAAGATCATGGCGATGCGCGCGCCGCGCAGTTGCGCCAGGGCCGAGGGCGTGAGCGCCGCCAGATTCTGGCCGGCGAACTCGAGTCTCGCCACGCGACGGCGCGCGGCCGCAGGCAGCAGATCCAGCAGGGCCAGCGCGGTCAGCGACTTGCCGCAGCCCGATTCGCCGACGATGCACAGGGTCTTGCCGCGCTCCAGGCTGAAGTCCACCGCGCGCACCACGTGCTTGACGTGGGTGGGGGTGTGGATGTCGATGTGCAGGTCCTCGACCCGCAGCAGGGGTTGGCTGTTTGCGGTCATGGGATCAGCCCTTCTTCATTTGCACGGCGCGCAGCGCTTCGCCGGCGCGGTTCACGCACAGCACCAGCACGAACAGCACCACGCTGGGAATCACCACCAGCGAGGGCTGGAACAGCATGTTTTCCTTGCCCTCGGCGATCATCAGGCCCAGCGACGGCATCGGCGCCGGCACGCCCAGTCCCAGGAACGACAGCGAAGCCTCCAGCGTGATGGCCATGGCGGCGTCCACGGTGCCGATGATGAGCAGGTTGCCTACCAGGTTGGGCAGGATGTCGCGCCAGATGATTTGCAGGTGGGTGCAGCCTTGCAGCCGCGATGCGGTGACGAACTCGGCGTTGCGCAGGCCCGCGGCCATGGTCCGGGCCACCAGCGCGTAGCGTTCCCACAGCAGCAGGCCCAGCACCAGCACCACCACGGTGAGCGAGGCGCCCACCACCGACACCACCGCCAGCGCCACCAGGATGATGGGCAGCGCCAGGCGCGCGGTGATCAGGAAGGACACTGCGCGATCCACCGCGCCGCCGAAGTAGCCGGCAGCCACGCCCAGCGTGGTGCCGATCAGTCCGCCCATCAGCGCGACCGACAGGCCGATCAGCGCCGATACGCGCACGCCATACAGCGCCCGCGCCAGCACGTCGCGGCCCAGCTGGTCGGTGCCGAGAATGTGATTCCAACTGCCGTCTTCAGCCCAGACAGGCTCTTGCAGCCGCGCCAGAAGGTCTTGCGTGTACGGGTCATGCGGGATCAGGTAGGGACCGAGCAGACCGGCCAGCACCAGCAGCGCCAGCATGGCCAGGCCAAGGTTGCGGCCATAGCGGGCCGCGCGTTCGCCGCCCGAGCGGACGGAAAAAGGAGAGGCGATGACGCTGCTCATGATGAAACTCGCGCGCGGGGGTCCAGCCAACCATTGACGAGGTCGGCGACCAGGGTCAGGACGATGTAGATCAGGGCGAAGATCAGGATCAACGCCTGCATCGTGGGAAAGTCGCCGCGCAGGATCGAGGTCCAGGCCAGGAGACCCGCGCCATTGATGGCGAACACGGTCTCGATCACGACCGAGCCGGCCAGCAGCGTGCCCATCTGGGCGGCGGCCAGCGACACCAGCGGCCGCAGGGCGTTGCGCAGCGCGTACTTCAGCACCACGCTGGGGCCGCCCAGGCCCATGGCGCGGGCGGTGCGGATGTAGTCGGTGGCCAGCACCGTTTCCATTTCGGACTTCATCAAGCGCAGCATGGCTGGCATCGCGAATAGCCCCAGCGCGGTCACCGGCATCACGTAGTGCTTCCAGCTGTCGAAGCCCGAGGCCGGCAGCCATTGGTTGCGCACGCTGAAGAGGATGATGAGCAGGAAGGCCAGGCAGAACGGCGGCATGGCCTGGGCGCAGGCCGACAGCAGCATGGTGGCGCGGTCGATCAGCGAGCCCTTGCGCAGGCCGGCCAGCACGCCCAGCGGTATCGCCAGCAACAGCGCGAACAGCATGGCGGCCAGGCCCAGCTTGGCGGTGGCCGGGAAATGCTGGGTCAGCAGTTCGGCCACGGGGCGGCTGAAGTACAGGCTGTCGCCAAAGTCGCCGCGGGCGACGCCGGCCAGCCAGCGGCCGTACTGCACCAGGATGGGGTCGTTGAAGCCGTGCAGCTGCGCCAGGCGGGCCGCGTCGGCGGCGCTGCCTTCGCCAGCCAGGCGCGCGGCCGGATTGCCGGAAGCGAACACCAGCGAGAAGCTGATCAGCGAGACGAACACCACCAGCAGCGCGGACACCACCAGGCGGCGAAACAGGAATGCAATCATGGGGCTACCTATGACGGTATGCGCCGGACGGGCCGCCGTTCCGGCCCGCTTGGGCCTGGGGACGGGGCCATGCCGGCGGGGCCGGTCAGTTCCAGCGGGCCTTGTAGAAACGCGGGAACTCGTCGCCGTCGACCGAGAAATTCAGATCCTTGGCCTGCACGGCGTTGAGCGAGTGGTTCCACAGCGGCACCCAGTAAGCCTGGTCGGCCACGATCTTCTGGGCGGCGGCGTAGTTCTTGGCGCGCAGTTCGCGGTCCACGGAGGTGTCGGCGGTCTCCAGGTACTTGATGACTTCCGGATTGCGCGCCTGGTCGTCCGGGCCGCCACGGAAGAAGTTGCTGGTCGACAGCGCCGCGTCGGCGATGCCATAGGAACCCCAGTTGGACGACAGCATGGCGATCTTGCCTTCGCGCCAGTTGGTCATGGCGGTGCCGTATTGCTGCTCGACCAGGTTCAGCTTGATGCCGGCTTGCGCCATCTGCGCGGCGGCGGCGTCCAGGATGGCGCGCGGCGGCGCCGAGATCACCAGGTCCAACGTCACGCCGTTGGGGTAGCCGGCCTGGGCCAGCAGCTGCTTGGCGCGAGCCGGGTCGAACTTGTAGGACTGCACGTCGGCGGCGCAGCCGAACTGCGCCGGATTGCACGCTGCGTTGATGACCTTGGACGCGCCGCCCACCAAGGCCTTGCGGATGGCTTCGCGGTCGATGGCGTAGTTGATGGCCTGGCGTACTTCCTGCTTGGCCAGCGGCGACTTGCCGTCGTCCGCGCGCGGGTTCAGCGAGATGTAGCTGATGCGCATGATGCTGCTGCTCTTGACCGTGACGGCCGGCTGCTTTTCCATGCGCTTGGCCACGTCGGGCGGCACGCGCCAGATCCAGTCCAGGCCGCCGGACAACATCTCGGCGTACTGGGTGTTGGCGTCCGGCAGCACCCGCACCACCAGCTTCTGCACGGCCGGCTTGGGGCCGAAGTAGTCTTCGAAGCGCTCATACACGTAGCGGCTGCCCGGCTGGCTTTCCACCAGGCGGTACGGACCGGTGCCGATGGGCTTGGCGCCCATGTCGGACTGGTTGGCCTCGTAGTACTTGCGCGGATAGATCGGCAGGTTCTCCGACAGCATCTCCAGCGCCAGGGGGTAGGGCGTCTTCATCGTGATGCGCACCGTGTCGTCGCCAGCCTTTTCGGCCTTGGCGATCCAGGCAACCTGATTCTGGAAGCGCGCCTTGTAGCCTTCGGAGGACACCAGGTTCAAGGTGTACAGCACGTCATCGATGGTCAGCAGCGAACCGTCATGGAACTTCACGTCCTTGCGGATGGGCAGTTCGATGGTGGTGTCGTCCACGAACTTGTAGCCGGTGGCGATGGCCGGGCCGAACTCGCCTGTGTCCTGGTTCTTCTGCAGCAGCCCCGAAAACACCATGCGCGCCAGTGCCAGGCCCGGACGGTCCGATTCCTTGTAGGCGTCCAGCGTGGCGGGCGCCGCGTCGAAAGCGATGTTGAGGGAGTTGTCAGCCTTGTTGGCCTGGGCGGCATGGGCGCCAAGCGCCAATAGCGCCGCGCTCAAAAGCTTCACGGTACGGGTCAGCTGCATGTTTTCACCTTGATGTGTTTTAGGTATCGGACTTACGGGTACTGCGGGTACTGCGGAACTGCTGCGTGCGTTTTTGCAGGCAAGCCGCTCCCCTTGCCGCGGGCGGCGCGTTTTGCGCCGGCGGTGCTTGCACGGTCGGTAAGGGCAGGGGCCTGGGCGTCAGGCCGGGGTTCAGGCGGTCATCAAATCATCGGATCCCAACGCTGCCGAAGTCTTCCCGCAGGCGCGCAAGGATGCCGACCAGATGGTCGTGCATGGCGTGGCGCGCGCGGATCGGATCGCGGTCGGTAATGGCCGCGAGGATGCGCTCGTGTTCCTGCTGGGCTTCGCTCCACACCTTGGTGGTCACGAAGTGCTCTTCAAGACGGGTAAACACCGGGCTCAATGTGCTGAGATGCCAGATATGGGAGATTGCTGCCGCCAGCGCCGCGTTGCCGCAGGCCGCGCCGATCGCGCTATGGAAGGCGCGGTCGTGCACGCTGGGCGATTCGGTCAGGGACATGCCTTCGTGCGCCGCGCGGATCGCCGCGATCTGGGCCGGCGATGCCTTCTGCGCCGCCAGGGCCGCGCATTCCGGCTCCAGCAGCAAGCGGGTTTCGAGCAGGTCGAAGGGGCCGATGTCGGTGGCTTCGACGCCGTTGGCGGCGGCCGGGGCCGGCTGCGGCGACTGGTACAGGCCGTCTTCGCGCGCCTGGTTCACGAACACGCCCGTGCCCACGCGGACCTCCACATACCCTTCGATTTCCAGGGCGATCAGCGCTTCGCGCACCGAGGCGCGGCTGACCTGCAACTGCTCGGCCAGCTCGCGCTCGGCCGGCAGCCGCCCGCCCGCGGGGAAATCGCCCGCCTTGATGCGCGCGGCGATCTGGTCGGCAATCATGCGGTAGAGGCGGGTGGAGGCGACGGCCTGGAGAGAGGTCATTGTGGGGTTCGGGTTGATGATCGGGATGTAGAGGGTAAAGGCTCTGCCCAGGCTTGTCTTGCATGGCACCCCCCGGCATGGTTCGGGAGTGTCTGGATATCTGGTGGCCCAGTGGTCAGGCCACTGGACGAAATGTACCGGAGGCGATCCGGCTTGTGAACCGGGCTTTTCCATTTTTAGGGAAAACCACTAGCGCAGCATTTGCCGGCGGCTGTGGCCTGCGGCCGGCGTCCGCGGCGGGACGCCGGCCGGGTACGGGTTCAGGCCGACGCCAGCCCGCCGAAAAAGCGCGAGGCGTTCGATTCCAGCCCTTCGATGTAGTAGCCGCCTTCCTGCACGATCAGGGTGGGCAGTTTCAGGCCGCCGACTTCACGGCCCAGGCGTTCGAAGCCGTTCTCGCTGACGGCGACCATGGCCTGCGGATCTTTTTCGAAGATGTCGAAGCCCAGTGACAGCACCAGCGCATCGGGCTGGAACAGTTCGATGGCGCGGCGCGCCTCGCCCAGCTTGTCGAAGAACACCGATTCCGGCGAGCCGTGCGGCATGGGCAGGTTGATGTTGTAGCCGTAGCCCGCGCCGGCGCCGCGCTCGTCCGCATAGCCGGCGACGACGGGATAGAAGTTCTCGGGGTCGCCGTGGATGGACACGTACAGCACATCGTTGCGTTCGTAGAAGATTTCCTGGATGCCCTGGCCGTGGTGCATGTCGGTGTCCAGGATGGCTACGCGGGGATAGCGCGCGGTCAGGCGCTGCGCGGCGATGGCGGCATTGTTCAGGTAGCAGAAACCGCCCGC
>NZ_DATCUY010000664.1:0-1591 GCF_036567245.1 Achromobacter sp.
GGCCGGGCTGCCGTTGGCGCCGCCGCGGCTCGACGCCGGGCTGGGCGCGGGATTCTGGCCCTGGCCCAGGATATAGCGGGAAACGTTGCGGTTGTGCTCGTTCAGATTGACCGAGAACTCGCTGGTGCCGTTGCCGCGGGAAACGAAAAAGAGGAACTTGTGCTGCTCCGGCTGCACCGCCGCCAACAGCGCCGCACGGCCCGGCGCCGCGATAGGCGTGGGCGGCAGGCCCGGACGCGTATAGGTATTCCAGGGCGTATCGGTCTGCAGGTCGCGCTTGCGGATGCGGCCCTGGTAGGCTTCGCCCATGCCGTAAATCACCGTCGGGTCGGTCTGCAGCAGCATGCCGATCTTGAGCCGGTTGCTGAACACGCCGGCCACGCGGCGGCGGTCCGGCCCGTGGCCGGTCTCCTTTTCAACAATGGAAGCCAGCACCAGGGCCTCGTAGGGCGTGGTCACCGGCAGGTCCGGCTGGCGCTTGGCCCAGGTGTCCTGCAGGATGCGCTGGCCTTCCTGGTAGGCGCGGCGCAACAGGTCGTAATCGGTGCTGCCTGGCGTGAAAATATAGGTATCCGGGAAGAACAGCCCTTCCGGCTGCTTGATGTCGGAACCCAGGCGTTCCATCAATTCTTCATCGGTGGTTTCGCCCAGCGTCTGCTTGACGTCGGGATTCGCGCGCAGCGCCTGGCGGATCTGGCGATAGGTCCAGCCCTCCAGGAAGGTGATCTGCCGCTGCGTCATGTCGCCGCGCGCCAGGCGTTCCAGCAGTTGCCAGGGCGAATCGCCATTGATGGCCTGGTAGCCGCCGGCCTTCATCTGCTTGTCTCGTTCGGACAGGCGCGCCATCCAGATGAAACCGGGTTCCCAGACCGGCACGCCGGCCTCGTTCAGCGCCCGCGCGACCGTGCGCGGGCTGCTGCCCGGATCCACCACGAAATCTATCCTGTCGGCTTTCAGCTGCATGGGCTTGTGCGCCCAATACCAGGCGCCGCCCACGGCTGCGGCGGCAGCCAGTGCGATCAACAGGAAAAACCACAGGACGAAAAAAAAGAGTCGCTTCTTCATAAGTGTCGGAAGTTTAATTGATCGCGCGGACCTGTCGCGGCTAAAGAGGGGCAGAACGCGCCGCGCGCCCCTGCGCGCGGCGGGGACATGGCCCAGCCTGAAGGGGAACACGGCTATCATCAGCACTTTGATGACGCGATAACGCCGCTGCCATGCACGCTTTCCATTCTTCGATTCCCGCCCGCGCAGAAGGTTGCGCGCAAGTCGCGCCGCTGGAAGATTTCCTGGTCTTCGCCGCTTCCGGCGCGGACGCCCTCACCTTTCTGCACGGCCAGCTCACGCAGGACGTCACCGGCCTGCCGCGGGACGCCGCCCGCCTGGCCGGCTACTGCACCGCCAAGGGCCGCCTGCTGGCCACTCTGGTGATGTGGCGCGGCGCCCCCGGCGCGGACGATGCGCCCCAGCTCTACGGCCTGGTGCGGCAGGATCTGGCCCAGGCGCTGCTCAAGCGCCTGTCGATGTTCGTGTTGCGCGCCAAGGCCAAGCTTGCCGCCACCCCATTGCATGTGGCGGGCGTGACGGCCTC
>NZ_DATCUY010000665.1:0-3356 GCF_036567245.1 Achromobacter sp.
GCGATCGCATTTTCCGCATGCCGCAGCGTCAGCTGCGCCTGCCGCAGGAAGGCCGTGCCCGCCGGCGTCGGCACCACGCCCCTGGGCGTGCGCACCAGCAGCCGCGTCGCCAGTTCGCTCTCCAGGCGGCTGATCTGCTGGCTGAGCGCCGAAGCGACCACCTCCAGCTCGCGCGCGGCGCGGCCGATGCTGCCCAGTTCTGCGACGCGGACGAAGTAGCGGAGTTGGCGGAGTTCCATGGCGGGAGGCGGGAGCGGAGTAGGGGATAGTAGTCGCAGGCGACGGACGCGCGTCGCTTTGCCGCCTCGGGGAAAACCTGCCTGACGGTTCAAAGAAATGTCAGGTATCTGACTTTATTCTGAACACAAAACGAAAATTGTTTACACTCTCATCCTCAAAATTCGAGGTTGAGCGGGCCGCCGTGGGGGCGGTTGCCGTTCGAGTTACGGGAGAAAATCGATGCGCAAGTTGCTGTTGGGAGCGGTGTTGGCCGCCGCGGTGTTCGGGGGGACGGCCCAGGCCGCGGTGGAACCCAAGGCCGTGGTCGCCACGTATTCGGATCTGGCGCTGGCCGGCTACGAAGATTCGCTGACCTCCGCCAAGACCCTGCGCACTGCCATCGACGCCCTGATCGCCAAGCCCAGCGCCGAAACGCTGAAGGCCGCGCGCGAGGCTTGGCTGGCGGCCCGCGTGCCGTACCAGCAGACCGAGGCCTACCGCTTCGGCAACCCCATCGTGGATGACTGGGAAGGCCGCGTCAACGCCTGGCCGCTGGACGAAGGCCTGATCGACTACGTCGATGCGTCCTACGGTACCGAGAACGACGAGAACGCCTACTACGCGGTCAACGTCATCGCCAACTCCAAGATCTCGGTGGGCGGCAAGACCGTCGACGTCAGCAAGATCACCCCCAAGCTGCTGTCCGAGATACTGCACGAGGCCGACGGCAACGAGGCCAACGTGGCCACGGGCTACCACGCCATCGAATTCCTGCTGTGGGGCCAGGACCTGAACGGCACCGGCCCGGCGCCGGCCGACCGCAAGGGCACGCCGCAGGAACGCCATGCCGGCAACCGCCCGCACACCGACTTCGATACCAAGCAATGCACGGGCGGCCACTGCGAGCGCCGCGTCGAATTCCTCAAGGCCGTGACCGACCTGCTGGTGACGGACCTGGAAGAGATGGTCGGCAACTGGAAGAAGGACGGCGCCGCGCGCAAGGCTGTCGAGGAAGATCCGAAGGCGGGCCTGATCGCCATGCTGACCGGTCTGGGCAGCCTGTCCTACGGCGAGCTGGCCGGCGAACGCATGAAGCTGGGCCTGATGCTGCATGACCCCGAGGAAGAGCACGACTGCTTCTCGGACAACACGCACAACTCGCACTACTACGACCAGGTCGGGATCCGCAACGTCTACCTGGGCAGCTACACCCGCATCGATGGCAAGACCGTCAAGGGCGCGAGTCTTTCGGAACTGGTCAAGGCCCGCGATCCCAAGCTGGACGCCGAGGTGCGCGCCAAGCTTGACGCCACCGTGGCCGCCATGCAGGCGATGAAGACGCGCGCTGAAACGGTCGAAACCTATGACCAGATGATTTCGGACGGCAACAAGGAAGGCAACGCCGTGGTACAGGCCGCCATCGACCGCCTGGTCGATCAGACCCGCAGCCTGGAGCGCGTGATCGCCCTGTTGGACCTGGGCAAGGTCGCCATCGAAGGTTCCGACAGCCTGGACAAACCTGACGCCGTATTCAAGTGAAACTCGTTTTAGCCGCCGTACTGGCGGCGTCGGCCCATGCCGGCGCCGCCGCCGCTCCAAGCGGGCGCGACGACCTCACGCCCGAAGATCTCAAGCGCGTGACCGCCATCACCGCGCCCACGCGGGACTTCTCGAAGGTGGAGACCTTCGAGACCATGCAGGCCGGCGCCACCACCACCAACAAGCTCATCAACGCCGACATCTTTTCGCAGCCGTCGGCCAACATGAGCTTCGAGGGGCGCCAGGAATTCCAGGTCGGCAATGGCCTGTTCCGCAAGGATTGGGTCTCGGCGCCTGCCTCCACGCAGGCCTCGGATGGACTGGGGCCGCTGTTCAACGCGCGTTCCTGCCAGGCCTGTCACACCAAGGACGGACGCGGCACGGTGCCGGGTTTCGATCCCCTGGAGCGTACCGATGCGGTGGCGCTGCTGCTGCGCCTGGCGGTGCAGCAAGGCCCCGACCGCGGCCACCCCAAGCTTGCCCTGGGTGAGATCGCGGCCTTGCCCGAACCGGTCTACGGCGTGCAGCTGCAGAACTTCGCGGTGGCGGGCCTGCCGGCCGAAGGCCGCATGGAGATCGAATACCAGCCGGTCCCGGTCACGCTCAACGGCGGCGAAACCGTCACCCTGATGAAGCCCGCCTACCGCATCGAAAACCTGGGCTACGGCCCGATGCGCGCGGACACGCAGATCTCGCCGCGGCTGGCGCCGCCCATGATCGGCCTGGGCCTGCTGGAATCCATCCACGAGGCCGACATCCTGGCCAACGTCGGCGCGGACAAGCGCGACGGCATCGTCGGCAAGGCCAACTGGGTCACCGACGTGCGCACCGGCGCGCGCGTGCTGGGCCGCTTCAACCTGAAGGCCGGGCAACCCACGGTGGAACAGCAGAGCGCTGCCGCCTTCTCCAACGACATGGGGCTGTCGACGCCCTTGTTCCCCAAGCATTCAGGCGACTGCACGCCCTCGCAGAAACAGTGCCTGGACATGCCGCACGGCGCGCAGCCGCGCTTCGGTCCGGAAGAAGTGCCGGCCAAGCTGATGGACTTCGTCACCATCTATTCCACCAATCTTGCCGTGCCGCAACGCCGCGACGCCGACGACGCGCGCGTGCTGGCCGGCAAGAAGCTGTTCTACGAAGCCAATTGCGTCGCCTGCCACGTGCCCAAGTACGTCACCAGCCGCAACGCCAAGCAGCCCGAACACCGCTTCCAGCTGATCTGGCCGTACACCGACATGCTGGTGCACGACATGGGCGATGATCTGGCCGACGGCGTGTCCGACGGCGAAGCCAATGGCCGCGAATGGCGCACGCCGCCGCTGTGGGGCATCGGCCTGACCAAGACCGTGAACCCCAACGCCACCTGGCTGCACGACGGACGCGCGCGCACCTTGCTGGAAGCCGTGCTGTGGCATGGCGGCGAGGCCAAGCCGGCGCGCGACCGCGTGGTCGCGATGACGCCGGAAGAACGCGCCGATCTCATCCGTTTCCTGGAGTCGCTGTGATGGCCGGATTTGCCCGAAAAGTGTTCAAGCGCGCCGCGGCGGCCGCGCTGGCCGTGGTCGCGCCCTCGGCCGCGCTCGCGGCGCCGCCCGCCG
>NZ_DATCUY010000666.1:0-25713 GCF_036567245.1 Achromobacter sp.
GCACCTGCGGCAGCGCGGGCGAGCGCTCGGCGCCGGTCACGGCCAGCGCCCTGACCCGGCCGTCGCGGATGTAGGGCAACGCCGAGCTTATCGCGTCCACCATGAATTGCACCTGGCCGCCCAGCATCGCCACCATGGCCGGATTGGTGCCCTTGAACGGAATGCCCACGGCGCGCGTGCCGGTGGCATGCAGAAACAGCGCCACGCTCAGGTGCGTGATGTTGCCAACGCCGCCGGTTCCATAGCTGAGCGCATCGGGACGCGCCTTGAGGTAGGCAATGAAATCCTTGGTGTCCTTGGGCGGCAAGGCATTGGTCGTCATCAGCACCAGCGGGATCGAGGCCGTCAGCCCCACCGGCGCGAAATCGCGCAAGGGGTCATAGGGCAATTGCCGGTACAGCGCGGGGCTGATCGCCAGGCCGGACGAGTGGTACAGCAGCGTGTAGCCATCGGGCCGGGCGCGCGCCACGGTTTCACCGGCGATGTTGCCGCTGGCGCCGGTCTTGTTCTCGACGATCACCGGCTGGCCCAGTTCGCGCGCCACATGCTGCGCCACGGCCCGCGCCAGCACGTCGGTCGGACCGCCCGCCGCGTAGGGCAGGATCAAGCGCAAGGGCTGCGCCGGCCACGCCGCCGTGTTCGCGATGGCGGCGCGCGCCAGGGGCAAGCCGGCCAGCGCGCCTAAAGCGGCCACCAGTGTTCTTCTCCTTGTCTGCATGGGTCTCCTCCTTGTATCGCCTCGTTTATAGGTTGCGCGCCGGCGAGGCTGCCGTGGCCAGGGCCGAAGCCTCTCAGCCGCGCGTCTTGTCCAGGTACGCGTCCAGTGCGCTGGCGTGCTCTTGCGTGTGATGCGCCAGCGCCTGGAAGCCCGCCGACAGTTCCAACAAGGTATCCAGCCGCGTGTGCTGGCCTTCCCGCAACAGCCGCTTGGTCAGGCGCAGCGCATGTCCGGAATGCTGGGCAATCTCCTGCGCCAAAGCCATCGCGGCCGGAAGCAGCGCCTCCTGGCTGAGCACCTGCGAGACCAGTCCCATATCGAGCGCCTCGGCGGCATCGACGCTGCGGCCGGTGAACGCCAGTTCGCAGGCGCGCGACATGCCGACCACGCGCGGCAGCAGCCAGGCGCCGCCGTCTCCCGGCGTCAGGCCCAGCTTGACGAAGCTCTCGGCGAAACGCGCTTCTTCAGCAGCCAGGCGCATATCGCACATGCACGCCAGATCGCAGCCCGCGCCGATGGCCGGTCCATTGACCGCCGCGATCGTCGGCACTTCCAGATTGCACAGGGCCAGCGGCACGCGCTGGATGCCGTCGCGGTAGGCCTGACGGCTGCGCACCGGCTCCCCCAGTCCGGCGCCGACCGCCGCCGACAGGGTCTTGAGGTTGCCCCCGGAAGAGAACACGCCGTGCGCGCCGGTAAGCACCACGGCGCGCACCGACATGTCGGCGTTGATCTCGGCGCAGACATCCACCAGCGCGTCGATTGCGTCGGGATCGGACAGCGCGTTGCGCGTGGCCGCGCGGTTCATGGTCACGAGCAGCACGGCGCCATGGCGCTCGCGTTTCAGGAAATCAGTCATGGGCGGCTCCGCTCAGTGCGGCGTCATCGGCCGCCTTCAAGGTCACGCCATCCCGCAGCAGCGCGGCAATGGCTTCATCCGGGTAGCCGGCCTCCTTCAGCACTTCGACGCTGTGCTCGCCCAGCCGCGGCGCGGGCCGCGAGGGGGCTGGAGGCGTGCCGGACCAGCGCGACGGCACCGCCATGGTGCGCAGCTTGCCCTCGCTGGGATGCTCGACGGTATTGAAGAATCCGACTGCCTCCAGCTGCGGATCGCGCAGCAACGATTCCACGGTGTGCATGGGCATGGCCGGAATATCCGCCGCCTCGAACGCTCCCAGCCATTCCTCGGTGGTGCGCTTGGCAATCTCATCCGACACCAGCCGGTAGATCGCATGGATGTGCTGAGTGCGGGTGCCTATGTCGCGGAACCTGGGATCGGCGGACTCGCGGCCAGGCTGCCCGATCAGCTCAAAAAATGCTGCCCATTGCTTGTCGGCATAGATCAGCACGCAGATGTGTCCGTTCAGGGTCGCATAAGGGCGCCGGTCCGCATTCAGGATCCGCGGATATCCTGCGGGCCCCAAGGGCGGCTCGAAGGACTGGCCCGCCATGTGGTCGCCCAGGATCAGCTGCGCCATGGTCTCGAACATGGGCACGTCGATGGCCTGGCCCCGGCCTGTTCGCGCCCGGTGATACAGGCCGGCGCTGACGGCGTTGGCCGCGCTGATGCCGACGATACGGTCGGCGATGGCGCTGGGCGCGTAGCGCGGCGTTTCGCCGCCGGCCTGGACCGACAGCGCCGGAATGCCCACCGCGCCCTGGATCAGGTCGTCGTACGCAGCGCGCGCCGCATAGGGGCCGCGCTGGTCGTAGCCATACACGCCCACGTACAGGATGGCGGGGTTGACCTGCGCCAGTTCCTGGTACGACAGCCCCAGCCGCGCCATCGCCTGGGGCCGCACGTTGTAGATCAGGACGTCGCAGGTGGCCGCCAGCTTCAGCAGCGCTTCGCGGCCCGCAGGCTGCTTCAAGTCCAGCACCACGCTGCGCTTGCTGCGGTTGGCATGCAGAAAGATGCCGCCCATGCCTGGATGGCGCCCCGGGCCGATGCCGCGCACGTTGTCGCCGGCCGGGGGTTCAACCTTGATCACGTCCGCGCCCAGGTCTCCCAGTATCTGCGTGGCGTAAGGCCCCATCAGCACCGTCGTGACATCAAGAATGCGCACACCTTCCAACGGGCCGCTCATGCGGCGCTCCCCGAACGCCCCGCCCGGACGCGCGTTCCGCGCGGCCCGGATATCCTGCAAGCACCACCTTCGAACATGACAGCTCCCATTCCAGAATGCCTTGCTGGACATCCTAGGTAAGAACCGCAAGCGCCGGAAATACTATATTTGGGTCAGCCGATACATCGAAAATATTGGCGGGAGCAGGTCCCCGGGCAGCATCGCGACGCCTGCAACAATCATGGCGAGCCGCCGCCGACCAGGCGCGCCAACTCGCCATATCTCACCGCCTCGGCCTGTATCGTCCGCGAAAACTCCCTGCTCCCGGCCCCCACCACCTCTCCGCCGCTCTGCTGGGCAAGCTGCGCGCGTAGCGCCGGATCGTCCATGACCTGCCGCATCATGTCTTCAAGCTTGCCTGCCACGGCAGGGGGCGTTTTGGCGTGAATGGCGAAGCCTATGAAAATGTACAGGGAGTAGCCCGGATAGCCGGATTCCTGCACCGTCGCCACCTCGGGCAACAGTGGATGACGCTGATCCCCCGCCACGGCCAGCGCCCGGATTTTTCCCGATGCGACCAGAGGCGCCGCGCCGGCAATGTCGATCAATGCCAGATCCACCGATCCTCCCACCACATCCGCCACTGCCTGCGCGGCGCCTTTGTATGGCACCTGGTTGAAATCCACGCCCGCCCGCCTGGCCAGATCGAGCGCGCCAAGGCGATAGCTGTTGCCGTAGGTGGCCAGGCTGACGCCGCCCTTGTCGCGGCGGGCCGCAGTCACCACGTCGCCCAGACTCTTGTAGGGCGAGCTCGCGGACGCGACCAGCACCGCCACGTGGCGGGTCACGTTGAGCACGGGCAGCAGATCCTCGGGCCGGTACGGCAAGTCCTTCACGAACAAGGGGTTGATCACCGTCGCGCTGGGACTGATCAACACCACGGTATAGCCATCGGCGGGCGCGCTCAGCGCTACTTGGGTACCTAGCGAGAGCTCGGCGCCAGGCCGGTTCTCCACCAGCGTGGACTGACCCGCCACCTTGCGCAGGTGCTCGGCGAACGTGCGCGTCATCGTGTCGCCGCTGCTGCCGGGACCGATAGGCACGATGAAACGTATCGGCCGCGAAGGATAGGCATCGGCTCCGGCCCCTGCGGCCGGCATCGAAACAAACAGTGCGGCGCAGGCGAGCACGGCAGCGCGCCACGCGGTTCTGGCAACGGACATGATTTTGTCTCCTCGGGTTCTTGTGGCCTGTCACGATAGCGACAAGAACTCCGGCGTGCCATGCGGGAACCGACGATCAGCTATGCGCGGTCTGGACAGCCGTCTGCCATGCCTTGGCCCAGCGCGCTTCACGCATCTGCGCGGCCTGCTGCAATCGGACGAAGTGCTCTGCCAGCACCGCAACCAGGCAGCGCTCGACCGCGAGGCTGGCGCGGTTGATGCGGTGCTTGGCGCCGGTGGCGCAGAAGGTGTGTAGCGTGAGCTCCGGTTCAACGATGCGGGAAATCGCCAGGTCGCCCTCGTCCAGGTAGTCCTCGATGCGATGCACCTGGGTGATGGCATGACGGCCGCAGCGGCGCACGACCTCGCGGATCATCGCGCCGGAGTTTATCTCCAGTTCAGCGCGCAACTCCAGTTGCATGTCGCGGGTGCGTTCGCGCACCACGGCCTCGACCGGATTGGGCGAAGGCGGCATCACGATGGACAGGCCGTTCAAT
Organism: Achromobacter sp.; assembly: GCF_036567245.1. Classification (GTDB taxonomy): domain Bacteria; phylum Pseudomonadota; class Gammaproteobacteria; order Burkholderiales; family Burkholderiaceae_B; genus Achromobacter. The sequence goes on from NZ_DATCUY010000666.1 coordinate 4,505, forward strand.
GCGGCCAACGGCACCGTGGGATCGCGCAGCAGCGGCGAGTCGCGCCGGCCCAGCAGCACCAGGTCGGACGAGAACAGGCGTTGCGCCTGGGCCGGCGGCTCGGCTTGATAGCTGTTGAAAACGCCGATATCGAGTTTGCCCGCCGCCAGCCTGTCCATCACGTCGCGGCTGTAGCTTTCGTGTATGACCAGGTGGATCCGGGGAAACTGCGACGAGATGCGGTTCACCAGCATCGACACGGGGCCTTCCGCGGCCCAGCGCGGCAGCGCGATCTCGACGGTGCCCGAGGGCTGTTCGTTGGTGGAGGATGCCAGTTCCAGGAAGCCGGTGGCGCCATCCAGCAGCCCGCGCGCCACGGGCAGCAGCGTCACGCCCAGCTCGGTCAGCAACACGCCGCGGCCGGTGCGGTTGAACAGGCGCCCGCCCAGCATCTCTTCCAGCTCCAGTACGCGCCGGCTCAGCATGGACTGCGAGCATCCGCGCAGCACCGCCGCCTGCGAAAAACTGCCTGACTCCGCCGTCGCGACGAAAGCGGACACGTTCTCTATCTTCAGCTCATCGGCTGCGCGGACCACCAGTTTCACTTTCTGTCTCCTGCCAGGACGGGACAGCCTGCGTTCACTTTTTTTTGATCATATCAGGGCGTATCGCGGCCGCTCGGCATGATGCGGCGCCGGACCGCGGGTGCTGCGCCGCGCCATGGCGAGCGCGCCCTCGCGCTCAGCCATGAGGGATCGGGACCAACCCGAAGCAGGTCCGGGAACGTTCTTGCTGCCGCGCAACACGGACCGGATCGCGAGGGATCCGCCTCAGCGTTGCCGATCCTGCATACCTGCCATCCGCTGCGCGTGCTTACCCGGCTTGCCGGCCATGCCTACAGTTGGCGCATCCCGATACCGGGTGTATGCATCAACCTGCCGAGGAGACGAAATGGCTGGAGTTCTTGAAGGGAAAGTTGTGCTCGTGACCGGTGCCGGCCGCGGCGTAGGCCGCGAGATCGCCTTGCTGGCGGCGCGCGAAGGCGCGGCGGTCGTGGTCAACGATCTGGGCGGCAGTCCGAACGGCGAAGGCGCGGGAACGCTGGATCCGGCGTCCGAAGTGGTCGCGGAAATCCGCCAGGCAGGCGGCCGCGCCGTCGCCAACGGCGACAGCGTGTCCGACCCGGAAGCGGCGGCGCGCATGGTGCAGGCCGCTGTCGACAACTTCGGACGGCTGGACGGCGTGGTCAACAACGCCGGCATCCTGCGCGACCGGATGTTCCACAAGATGAGCAGCATGGACTGGCAGCAGGTCATCGACGTGCATCTGCAAGGCGCCTACAACGTCAGCCGCGCCGCCGCGGCGATGTTCCGCGAACAGCAGTCCGGCGCTTACGTGCACATGACTTCGGCGGCCGGCCTGGTAGGCAATATCGGGCAGGCCAATTACTCGGCGGCGAAGCTGGGTATCGTCGGCATCTCGCGTTCCATCGCGCTGGAAATGGAGCGTTGCAACGTACGTTCGAACTGCGTGTCGCCCTGGGCCTGGAGCCGTCTCATCGGCACCCTGCCCGATGAAACCGAAGAGCAGAAGCGGCGGCTGGAACGCTTCAAGCAGATGACCGCCGACAAGATCGCGCCCATGGTCGTGTACCTGCTGTCGGACCTGGCCGCCGGCGTGAGCGGCCAGATTTTCGGCGTGCGCAAGAACGAGATCATGCTGTTCAGCCAGCCGCGGCCGGTGCGCAGCGTGCATCGCTCGGAAGGCTGGACCGTCGAGGCCATCGCCGAACATGCGATTCCCGCGATGCAGCCCAGCCTGGTGCCGCTGGAAAGCGCGCGCGAGGCTTTCGCCTGGACTCCGGTATGAGGCCCGCCATGAGAATCGACCCCGACAAGCTGATGCAGCGCCACTTCGAACCGGTGGAGCAGACCTACACCGCCAAGGACTCGATCCTGTACGCGCTGGGATTGGGCCTGGGCCGCGACCCGCTGGATGCGCGCGAATTGCCTTTCGTTTATGAAGACCGACAATTGGCCGTGCCAACCCAGGCCGCGGTGTTGGGATACCCCGGCTTCTGGATGAAGGAACCGGATACCGGCATAGACTGGCGCCGCGTGCTGCACGCCAGCCAGTCGGTGCAGCTGCATCGTCCGCTGGCGCCGGCCGGCACCGTCATCGGCCGCACCCGGATCAAGGACATCCTCGACAAGGGGCCGGACGTGGGCGCGCTGTTCTTCGTGGAGCGCACGCTGGAGACGCGCGACGGCGCCCTGCTGGCCACCGTGGAACAGGCGGTGATGGCGCGCGGCAATGGCGGCTTCGGCGGCGCCAGCGGTCCGTCGCCGGCGGCAGCCAAGCTGCCTGAAAGCACGCCCGAGCACGTCTGCGACCTGCCCACGCTGACGTCCCAGGCCTTGCTCTACCGCTTGTCGGGCGACTTCAATCCCCTGCACGCAGATCCCGAAGTCGCCCGCGCGGGCGGCTTCGACCGGCCCATCCTGCACGGCCTCTGCTCTTACGGCATCGCCTGCCATGGGTTGCTGCGCATGCTGTGCGATTACGAGCCGGCCAGACTGAAGCGCATCGACGTGCGTTTCAGCGCGCCGGTCTATCCCGGCGAGACCATCCGCGTCGAGGCCTGGGGCGCCAGTGGAGAGGTGCGCTTCCGCGCCACGGCGCTGGAGCGCCAGAAGGTGGTGCTGAACAATGGACTGGCCATCATCGACCCGCCGCAAGGAGCCCGCGCATGAGGGGCATACTTTCCTTCGGCGCCTACATCCCGCGTCTTCGCCTGCAGCGCGAGGCGATCGTGCGCAGCCATTCCTGGTACGACGCGTCGCTGGCGGCGCATCGCGCCGGCCAACGCGCCATGTGCGGCTTCGATGAGGACGCCGTCACCATGGCGGTGGAAGCTGCGCGCGACTGCCTGAGCGGGGTCGAAGCAGCCGCGGTCGGCGACCTGGTTCTGGCCTCGACCTCGCTGCCCTATGCCAGCCGGCTGAACGCCAGCATCGTCGCGCAGGCCTTGAATCTGACCGAGGACGTCGGCGCCATCGACGTCGCGTCCTCGCAGCGCGGCGGCACCTCTGCCTTGATGCAGGCGCTGCGCGGCGGCGCCGGACGCAACGCGCTGGTCGTGGCGAGCGATCGCCGCAAGGCCAAGGTGGCCAGCGCGCAGGAACTCCTGTACGGCGATGCCGCCGGCGCGGTGCTAGTGGGCGACGGCGCCACTATCGCCGAACCCCTGGCGCTGGAGAGCCGCACCATCGACATGGCCGACCACTATCGTGGCGCCGGCGCGGCCACCGATACCTATTGGGAAGAGCGCTGGATACGCGAGGAAGGCCACGGCGCGCAGATTCCGCAGGCCATCTCGGCGGCGCTGCGCCAGGCCGGCCTGGAACCTGGCCAGGTCGACGCGCTGTGCGTAGCGCTGCCGCAAAAGGGCGCCGCGCAGCGAATCGCCAAGCTGGCCGGCATCGCGCCCGAACGCGTGCACGACACGCTGGCGGCCACGGTGGGCAACGCCGGCTGCGCCCATCCGTTGCTGATGCTGTCGCATGCGCTGGGCGCGGCGGAACCCGGCCAGGTGCTGGTGCTGGTCGCCTTCGGCCAGGGGGTCGACGTGCTGGTGTTGCGCACCACCTCGGCCCTGGCTGACCTGCCCCGCCGCCTGGGCGCGCAAGGCTGGCTGGCGCGCGGCAAGACCGAGGACAACTACATGAAGTTCCTGGTGTTCAACGACCAGCTTCCGCTGGAGCGCGGCATGCGCGCCGACAACGACAAGCTCACCCCGCTCTCGGTCGAATACCGCAACCGCAAGGCGGTGCACGGCTTCCTCGGCGGACGCTGCGGCGCTTGCGGCACGGCCCAGTGGCCGCGCACCGACGTATGCGTCAACCCCGCCTGCGGCGCCATCGGCACTCAGGAGGACTTGCCGTTTGCCGACACGCCGGCCCGGATCATGAGCTACACCGCGGACCGGCTGGCCTATACCCCCAATCCGCCGGCCTGCTACGGCATGGTGCAGTTCGAAGGCGGAGGCCGCCTGATGATGGACTACACCGACATCGACGAGGACGAATTGGCGGTGGGCCTGGCGCTGCGCATGAGCTTTCGCATCAAGGCGTACGACGCCGCGCGCGGCTACACCCGCTATTTCTGGAAGGCGATGGTCGCCGACGCTGAGGAGAACAGGCATGGCAACAGGCATTCGTGACAAGGTGGTGATCCTGGGGATGGGCTGCTCGCACTTCGGCGAGCGCTGGGACCGCAGCGCGGAGAACCTGGCGGTCGAAGCCTTCGACGAATGCCTGCGGGACGCCGGAATCGGCAAGGAGCAGATCCAGGCGGCCTGGCTGGGCACCGGCATCGAAACCCAGCACCTGGGCAGCGGCGGCGTGCCGCTGGGCGTCGCCCTGAGGCTGCCCAACATCCCCGTCTCGCGGGTCGAGAACTTCTGCGCGTCCGGATCGGAGGCGCTGCGCGGCGCCGCCTATGCGGTGGCGTCCGGCGCCTGCGACTTCGCGCTGGCCTTCGGCGTGGAGAAGCTCAAGGACACCGGCTATGGCGGCCTGCCCCAACGTCCGCGCGGTCCCCTCAACGACATCGTGTGGCCGAACATCAGCGCGCCCGGCTCGTTCGCGCAGCTTGCCAGCGCCTACCGCGCCAAGCACGGCATCGATGCGCAGGACCTGAAGCGGGCCATCGCCCACATCTCCGTGAAGAGCCACGCCAACGCCGGCCGCAATCCCAAGGCCCATCTGCGCAACCCGATCAACATGGAAGACGCGATCAACGCGCCGATGATCGCCGAGCCGCTGGGCCTGTACGACTGCTGCGGCGTTTCCGACGGGGCCGCCTGCGCCATCCTGACCACGCCGGACATCGCGCGCGGCCTGGGCAAGCGCGACCTGGTGGCGATCAAGGCGCTCCAGCTCGCCGTGTCCAGCGGCAGCGAAGCCGGCCACGACAGCTGGGACGGCAGCTACTTCCAGACCACGCGGGTGGCATCGGCCCGTGCCTATGAGGAGGCCGGGATAGGACGGCCGCGCGCACAGATCGACCTGCTGGAGGTGCACGACTGCTTCTCCATCACCGAACTGGTCACCATGGAGGACATGCACATCTCGGCCGAAGGCCGCGGCGCCCGTGACGTGCTGGACGGCTTCTACGACGCCGACGGCACCATCCCCTGCCAGATCGACGGCGGCCTCAAGTGCTTCGGCCATCCCATCGGCGCGACCGGACTGCGCATGGCCTATGAGATGTACCTGCAGATGCTGGGCCGCGCTGGCGCCCGCCAGCGCGCCGACGATCCCGCGATCGGCGTGATCCACAACCTGGGCGGCTTTCCCTGGCAGAACGTGTGCAGCGTCTCTGTACTGGGCAAGTACGGCGCCTGAACGACGCCGCAACGGACGACAAGGAGACACAACATGTTGATGGACGACTACCAATCACCGTGGCGCACGCCCGAGATCGAACAATTCCAGCACACCGCCCGCCGCTACTGGAACGCCGAACTGCTGCCGCGCGTGCCGGCCTGGGAAGCGCAAGGCTGCATCGACCGCGAGGTCTGGAACCAGCTCGGCGCCATGGGCTTTCTGCTGGCGGATCTGCCGTCGGAATACGGCGGCGGCGACGGCGACTACGCCCATCTGGCGGCGCTGGTCGAAATCAGCGCGGAATGCGGCTTCGGCCCGGGCTTTGGTCCGCACTACATCGTCGCCCACTATCTGCATCACTACGGCAGCGAGGAGCAGAAGCGGCGCTGGCTGCCCGGCATGGCCAGCGGCGATATCGTCGCGTCCATCGGCATGACCGAGCCCGGCGCCGGGTCCGACCTGCAAGGCATCAAGACCCGCGCGCGGCGCGACGGCGACAGCTATGTGATCACCGGATCCAAGACTTTCAACACCAACGGCCACCATGCCGACCTGGTGATGCTGGCGGTGAAGACCGACGCCAGCCTCGGCGCCAAGGGCGTGTCGCTGCTGATGGTGGAAACCCGCGGCCTGGCGGGGTTTCGCCGCGGCGAGCCGCTGGACAAGATCGGGCTCAAGGCGCAGGACACCGTGGAGCTTTTCTTCGACGAGGCCAGAGTGCCCGCCTCCAACCTGCTGGGCGCAGCAGAAGGTCAGGGCTTCTCCCAGATGATGGCGCAGCTGCCCTATGAGCGGCTGCTGATCGGCATACGCGCCGTCGGCAGCATCGAACGGGCCTTGCGCCTCACGCTGGAACACGTGCACCAGCGCCAGGCTTTCGGCCAGCCGCTGTTCAAGCTGCAGAACACCCGCTTCGAGTTCGCCGAGATGAAGACCGAGGCCGCGCTGGCGCGGGTCTTCGTCGACCAATGCATTGCCTGGCAACAACAGGGACGCCTGGACGCCGCCACCGCCGCGATGGCGAAATGGTGGGGCACGCAGAAGGAGTGCGAGACAGTCGATCGCTGCCTGCAGCTCTTCGGCGGATATGGATTCATGCGCGAATACCCGATAGCGCGCATGTACATGGACTCGCGCGGCCAGAAGATCTATGGCGGCGCCAACGAGGTGATGAAGGAGATCATCGCCCGTCAACTGGCGCCGCGATGATGATGCCCAGCGACGCCAAGACAGGCCCCCTGGCCGGGCTCAAGGTACTGGACATCGCCACCGTCCTTGCCGGCCCCTTCGCCGCCACGTTGCTCGCCGACTACGGCGCCGACGTGCTCAAGCTGGAATTGCCGCGCAAGGGCGACGGCATGCGCGCCTTTCCGCCGTTCAAGGACGGCAGGAGCATCTGGTGGAAGACCGCCCAGCGCGGCAAACGCTTCGCCACGCTGGACTTGCGCACCGCCGAGGGCGCCGACATCTTCAAGCAGCTGCTGCCGCAGTTCGACGTACTGGTCGAGAACTTCCGGCCAGGCACGCTGGACCGCTGGGGCCTGACCAAGGAAGTGCTGTGGTCGTTGAAGCCGAACCTGGTGATCCTGCGCGTCACGGGTTTCGGCCAGTCCGGCCCCTACTCGGAGCGGCCGGGCTTCGCGCGGATTTTCGAGGCCATGGGCGGGCTGACCACCATCACGGGGCATGCCGATGACGAGCCCATGCACGCGGGCATGCCGCTGGGCGATTCCATAGGCGGACTGTTCGGCGCCATCGGCATCCTGACGGCGCTATGGCCGCGGGCGCGCGACCCCGACCGACCTGGCGAGGAGATCGACCTTGCGCTGACGGAGTGCATCACCCGGTTGCTGGACTTCATGCCCGGGGTCTACCAGCAACTCGGCACCGTGCCCGCCCGTAACGGCAACCGCAGCCCCTACTCCGCCCCTTCCGCGGTCTACCGGACGCGCGACAACCACTGGGTATCCATGGCAGGTTCGATCGATTCCATGTTCGCCAACAATTGCCGCGCCATCGGCCGCCCGGACCTGGCGCAAGATCCGCGCTTCGCCGACAACGCCAGCCGGGTGCGGCATGAGCAGGAATTGAACCGCGTCTTCATCGACTGGTGCGCCGGCCACGACCTCGAGCAGGTCCTGGCCGCGTTCGAAGGGGCGAACGGCACGCTGGCGCCGATCTATGGCATCGACCAGGTGGTCAAGGATCCTCACGTGGTGGCGCGCCGTTCCATCGTCGACGTCCCCGACCGCGACTTCGGCATGCTGCAGATGCCCGGCGTCGTGCCGCGCTTCACCCGCGACCCGACGGAGCCCACACACGCCGGCGCGGAGCTGGGGCAGGACAACGAGGCTGTCTACACCGATCTGCTGGGGCTGTCGCCAGACAGCATTGCCCGGCTGCGCGCGGCAGGCGTGATCTGAGCGCTCAACATGCACAAGGGAGACAAGGAATGCAAAAAGCCATCCGCCTGACCGCGCTTCTGATCGCCGCGCTGGCGACGTCCAGCGCCCGGCCCGCCGCCGCAGCCACCGCCGCCCCCTACCCCGACCAGCCGGTGCGGCTGATCGTGCCTTATCCGGCGGGCGGCGCGGTCGACGGCGCCGCCCGCATCCTGGCCGAGCGTTTGAGCTCGCTGTGGAGCCAGGCCGTGATCATCGAGAATCGCCCCGGCGCGTCCGGCCGCATCGGCCTGGCCTTGGCCGCCAAAAGTCCGCCCAGCTACACCTTGGTCGCGGCCACCAACTCCACGCTGAACGAACAGCTGACCCACAGCCAGGAAGGCACAACGCCAGCGGCGGCGGCCCTGATGCCCGTCTCCACCCTCTTCACCACGCCGGTCGCGCTGCTGGTCAACCGGCAGGCGGTGCCGGCCGAAAGCCTGGCGCAGTATGTCGCGCTGGCGCGCGAAAAACCAGGCGCGGTGAGCTTCGGCTCCAGCGGCGAGGGCACCAGCACCCACTTCTTCGGCGAACTCCTCAAACGCGAAAAAGGCATCGACATCACCCACATTCCCTTTGCGGGAGAAGGTCCCAATCTCAGCGGCCTGATAGGGGGACACGTCGGCAGCGCCTTCCTCAGCGCATCCGGCGCCACCAAGGCGGCCCAGACCGGCAAGACCCGCGTGCTGGCCGTCACCACGCCCGGGGGTTCCGCGCTGCTGCCCGGCGTGCCCAGCTTCGCCCAGCTGGGCATCGCCGGCCTGGATCGGGACACCTGGGTCGGCCTCTACGCGCCTCCCGGCACGCCACAGCCCGTGGTCAATCAAATCACGAAAGATGTTGCAACGGTGCTTGCGTCGAGCCAGGTGCGCGAACGCTATGCGCAATTGGGGCTGATCGCCGAAGGCGGCACGTCAGGGGATCTCGCCGCGCGGATGGAAGACGACAGTCGGTATTGGGCCCGGGTTGTGCAACAGACGGGGATCACCCTGAGGTAGCCAGGCGGGCGGTTCCATTGTCTACAACGCTCTGAATACGCTGCAGAAAGTAGTAATCTGGACCTAGCAGCAGCGCCGCCCTGCCGCCCGACGCTGCGCGTCGAAGGGAACCAGCTCATGGCCGCACCGATCCTGAGCCTGATGTCCGGAATCTGTTCAATGCTGCGCAAGCTGCGCCGCGTGGCGGCGCTGTTGGCGGCAGCGGCAATCTGCGCGGGCGGCGCGGCCGCGCAGCCCGCCGACGGCCCGCAAACCGCCGTCGTGCTGTCCCTGGACGGTATCGTCGGCCCCGCCACGGCAGACTACATCATCCGCGGCCTGGAGGCGGCGCGAGAGCAACATGCGGCGGCGGTCGTGCTGCGCATCGACACGCCGGGCGGACTCGACGCCTCCATGCGCGACATCATCCGCGCAATTCTCGCCTCGCCGGTTCCCGTGATTTCCTATGTGACACCCAATGGCGCGCGCGCCGCCAGCGCAGGCACCTACATACTTTACGCCAGCCATGTCGCGGCCATGGCCCCCGCCACGAATCTGGGCGCAGCCACGCCCATCGCACTGGGCGGCAGCCCGCCCCGGCCGGCCGACAGCCCCACGGGACCGGCCGACCAGGCAGGCAAGAAGCCGCCTGCGGACGGGAGCGCGCCGGCCGCGCCTAAGGATGCGGGCGAAGCCAAGGCCATCAATGACGCCGTGGCCTACATCCGGTCGCTCGCCGCGCTGCGCGGCCGCAATGCCGACTGGGCTGAACAGGCCGTGCGCGCCGCGGCCAGCCTCACTGCCGGCGAAGCGCGCGCGCAGAACGTGATTGATCTGATCGCGGACGACGTGCCCGACTTGCTGGCCAAGGCCGACGGGCGCCGCGTCCGCGTCGGCAGTGCCGAGACCACCCTGCACACCCGCGACTTGCGCCTGCTCGCGCGCGAGCCCGACTGGCGCACCCAGGTGCTCAGCGTGATTACGAATCCCAACCTGGCGCTGCTGCTGTTGATGGCGGGCGTGTACGGATTGATCTTCGAGTTCATGAGTCCTGGCGCCCTGTTTCCGGGCATCTTCGGCGCCATCTGCTTGCTGATCGGCCTGTACGCCCTGGCGGCGCTGCCGCTGACCTACGCCGGGGTCGCCCTGGTCCTGCTGGGCACGTCGCTCATGGTGGCGGAGATATTCGCGCCTACGCTGGGTGTCCTGGGCGTGGGCGGCGCGGTTTCTTTCGTGCTCGGCGCCATTCTGCTCATCGACACGGACACGCCGGCCTTCGGCGTGTCCGTGCCGCTGGTGGCGGGAGTCGCCGCGGCCAGCCTGGGAATGACCATCCTCATCGGCCGGCTGGCCTTGCGCTCGCGCCGTGCGCCTATCGTCAGCGGCGCCGAGGCGCTGATCGGACTGCGGATCAGGGTGCTGAGCTGGTCGGACGAGCAAGGCTACGTGGCGGCGGTGGGAGAACGCTGGCACGCGGTCGGCCCGGCCGGGCTCGCGGCCGGCGACACCGTGGTGATCGCCGCCGTCCGGGGCGTGACCCTGCATGTGCAGCCAGACACCGGCCCGCCGCCGTCCACGCGATGACGCCCTCCCTCCGGGCCACGCGGATACCCTATTCAAGCGGAGTCAGCCATGTTGATGAACCTCGCCTTCTACGCCCCCATCCTGGCATTGGCCATCGCGCTGTTCGCCCTGTCGGTCCGCATCCTGCGCGAATACGAGCGGGGCGTGATCTTTACGCTGGGCCGCTATACCGGGGTCAAGGGTCCGGGGCTGATCCTGCTGATACCCGTGGTGCAACAAATGGTGCGCGTGGACCAGCGCATGACCGTGTTCGACGTGCCCAGCCAGGACGCGATCTCGCGCGACAACGTGTCGGTCAAGGTGAACGCCGTCATCTACTTCCGCGTGATCGATCCGGAACGCTCCGTGATCCAGGTGGAGAACTTCCGGCAGGCGACGAGCGAACTGGCGCAGACCACGCTGCGCTCCGTGCTGGGCAAGCATGATCTGGACGAACTGCTCTCGGAGCGCGACAAGGTGAACAATGCGGTGCAGAGCATTCTGGACGCGCAGACCGACGCCTGGGGCATCAAGGTGGCGAATGTGGAAATCAAGCACATCGACCTGAACGAAGGCATGATCCGCGTCATCGCCCGGCAAGCCGAGGCGGAGCGCGAGCGGCGCGCCAAGATCATCCACGCCGAAGGCGAAGAACAGGCCGCGCAGATGCTGCTGAACGCGGCGCGCACGCTCTCGGAACAACCCGAAGCCATGCAACTGCGCTATCTGAGCACGCTGGCCATGATCGGCGCGCAAAACAGCTCGACCATCGTCTTCCCCTTTCCCGTCGAGTTCAGCCGCCTGCTCAAAGGACTGGCGGGGAAGGATCAGGAGCCGCCTGCCGGCCCCTGATCTTGCGCTAGGCCGCCGCCTTGCCCGCGTCCTGCAACTGCCGCCACTGGATCTTGCCGGTGCTGGACTTGGGCAAGGCATCCACGAACTCCACGATGCGCGGCGCCTTGTAGGCCGCCATGCGGGTCCGGGCCCAGGCGATCACGTCTTCTTCGCGCACGCTGCCGCGCGCCTCGTCACGCAATACCAGCAGGGCCTTCACCGTTTCGCCGCGGCAGGCGTCGGGCACGCCGATCACGCAAGCCTCGTGCACCGCCGGGTGCTCATACAGCGTGTTCTCCACTTCCGCCGGCCAGACCTTGTAGCCGGATGCGTTGATCATGCGCTTCAAGCGGTCAGTCACGTAAAAGTAGCCGTCTTCGTCCACCCGGCCGAGGTCGCCGGTGCGGAAGTAGCGCTGACCGTCCAGCACGAAAAAGGCATCGGCGTCGGCCTGCGGGTTGTTCCAGTAGCCCAGCATGACCTGCGCGCCGCGCGTCACGAGTTCGCCGGTTTCGCCTTGAGGCAGCTCGGCCAGCGTGGCCGGATCCACGACCCTCGTGTCCACGCCGAAGGTGGGCACGCCTATGCATTGGCGCTTGTTGCGGTCCAGCGGATTGCAATGCAGGAAGGAGGCGGTTTCGGTCAGGCCGTAGGCCTCGTTGTAGGTAATGCCATAGCGCGTGGCCAGCATGGCCGCGACCGCTTCGGGCATGGGCGCCCCACCGCCGCATAGCTGAGCCAGGCCGGACAGGTCCAGTTCTTCGATGCCCGGCTGCGCGAAAAAGTCCACGATCATCGCAGGCGGCGCGGCCCAGACGCTGACGCGATGGCGCGCCATCAGCCTGGCTGCCACCTGGCGGTCCCAGCGCGGCAGCACCACCACCGTGGCGCCCAGCAGGATGGGCGTGTTCATGCAGCTCTGCATGCCCAGCAGGTGGAACATCGGCGCCACGCCCATGATGACCGCCTCGGACGTCAGGCCGCGCCACAGCTGCGAACCGGCCAGGGACGCGCCCACGGTGCCATGGGTATGGCGACAGCCCTTGGGCCGCCCGGTGGTGCCCGACGTGTACGGCAGCAGGCAGAGGTCCTTGGCCCCCGCCCGGTGCGGCAAGGGCTGCGCGTTGACCGCCAGCGCGCCATACCAGGGCACCCCGCCGCGCACGTCGGGGGAGCGCCTGGGCGCGGCGACCCAGTCCGGCGCATCGGGAGCCGGGCCGCCCAGATAGTCCGAATAGGTGTGGACGATGACGCGCTCCAGGCGCTTGTCCTCGACAAAGCCGTTCAGCCGCGCGCACAGCTCCTGCGCGGCGAAGGCCACGCGGGCGCCGCTGTCCTCCAGGTAATGCGCCAACTCATCCGGCGTGCTCATGGCGTTGACCGGCACCACCACCGCATCGGCGCGCAGGATCGCGTAGTACGCAATGACGAACTGCGGACAGTTCTGGCTCAGCAACAGGACACGGTCGCCCGCCTTTACCCCCGCGCCGTGCTGCAGGTAGCCGGCCATGGCGTCGATCTCGCGCTTGAGGCGCGCGTAGTCGAGCGCCGTGTCGTAAAACACGATGGCGGGCTTGTCCGGATAGCGCGTGGCGGACGCCTCCAGATTGAAGTACAGGCTGGACTGCGGCGGAGTGATTTCCTTCGGCAGCCCCTTGGGCCAATACCGATAGTGCGCTTGCTGCATCTTGTCTCCTCATCCTTGTTCTGGCTGTCTGCCATGCGCCTCAGGCGGTCATGGCGCGCGCGATGATTTCCTTCATGATCTCGTTGGAACCGCCGTAGATCTTGCCGACCCGCGCATCCGCGTACATCCTGGCTATCGGATACTCCAGCATGTAGCCGTAGCCGCCGTGCAACTGCAGGCATTCGTCGATCACCTGGCAGTTCATCTGCGTGGTCCACCACTTGGCCATGGCCGCCGTGGACAGGTCCAGCGTGCCCGCCAGCTGGCGCTCGATGCAATCGTCGACGAAGCGCGCCGCGATGGTGGCGACCGTCTCGCACTCGGCCAGCTTGAAGCGCGTGTTCTGCAACTCGATGAGCGCCTGGCCGAAGACTTGGCGCGTGCTGGTGTAGGCCAGGGTTTCCTCGATGGCGCGCCGCATGGTGGCCACCGCGCCCACCGCGATCAGCAGCCGTTCGCGCGGCAGCTGCTGCATGAGCTGCGCAAAGCCGCGGCCCTCCACGCCGCCCAGGAGGCAGTCTTCGGCCACGCGCGCGCCGTCGAAGAACAACTCCGCCGTGTCCAGGCTCTTCTGGCCCAGTTTCTCCAGCAGCCGCCCGCGCCTGAAGCCCGCCAGGCCCTGGGTTTCCACCATGATCAGCGAAACGCCCCGGGCCCCCGCCTGCGCATCGGTCTTGGCCACCACGCAAACCAGGTCCGCGTGCAGGCCGTTGGTGATGAAGGTCTTGGATCCGTTGAGCACGTACTCGCCGCCCTCTTTGGTGGCGGTGGTGCGCACGCTCTTCAGATCGGACCCCGCGCCCGGTTCGCTCATGGCGATGGCGCCCACCAGTTCGCCCGTGGCCATGCGCGGCAGCCAGCGTTGCTTCTGCGCCTCGGTGCCATAGTTCAGGATGTAGTGCGCCAGGATGGCGCTATGCACGTTGTTGCTGAAACCATGGACCATGGCGCGCGCCTGCTCCGCCCCCACGATGGCCTCGTGGGCGAAGCTGCCCCCGCCGCCGCCATACACTTCGGGCATGCTCACGCACAAAAGGCCCAGGCGGCCCGCCTTGTTCCAGACCTCGCGGTCCGCGTGCTGCTGCTTGCGCCAGCGCTCTTCGTCGGGCGCGAACTCCCTTTCGAAGAGGCGCCGCGTCGAATCCTGGAACAGTGTCAGGTCCGCGTCCATCCAGCCTTGCCGTGGCGTATCCATGGTGTTCCCTCCTGCCCTCAAGGACGGCCGCCGCCCACGACCAGTACCTGGCCGCTGACGTAGTTGGATTCAGGCAGGCAGAACAGGTACACCGCCCCCGCGGCTTCCGCCGGCGTGCCGGCCCGGCCGATGGGAATCAGGCTTTCGGCATTTTTCAGCACCTGCGGATTGACGCCTACCTTGATCTTCCGGCCCTCGATGTCCAGCGTGGCGTCGCCATCTGCGGACGATTCCGTCAGACGCGTCTTGATCAGTCCGAAGGCGACGCTATTGACGTTGACCTTGTAGCGGCCCCATTCCTTGGCCAGCGCGCGCGTCAAGCCGTTGATGCCAGCCTTGGCGGCGGAATAGTTCGCCTGGCCCGCATTGCCCATCACACCTGACGTGGACGAGATGTTGACGACCTTGCGGAATACCTCCTTGCCCTGCTCCGCTTCGGTCTTGGCGGCAACGCGGATGAAGCCGGACGCGGCGCGCAGGATGCGGAACGGCGCGGACAGGTGCACGGCCAGGATCGCGTCCCATTGCTCGTCCGTCATCTTCTGGATCACGTTGTCCCAGGTGTAGCCGGCGTTGTTGACGATGATGTCCAGGCCGCCGTAGGTGTTCACGGCCGTGCCGACGAAACGCTCGGCGAAGCCCGCTTCGATCACGCTGCCGGCGCAGGCCTGCGCGTGGCCTCCCAGCTTGCGGATCAGCGCGACGGTTTCCTCCGCCGGCCCCGCATCCAGATCGTTCACCACCACGCTCGCGCCTTCGCGCGCCAGCTTCAGCGCGATCTCCTGACCGATGCCGCGTCCCGCGCCCGATACCAGGGCTACCTTGCCTTCCAATGTACCCATCGCACTCTCCTTCTCTTGGTTTACTGGACCGCCAGTACCGCCACGCCGCTCAGGCGCAGTTCTCCGGTCTGGCTGCGCGCATGCAGTTCCACCCGCAAGCGGGTTTCTCCCTGCGCTTCAAAGCGTTCGACCACGCGGCCCGTACAGCGGACCTCGTCGCCCACATGCGTGATCGCCACGAACCGCAAGGCGTACTCGCGCAGCGCCGATTGCGGCGCCCAGTTCGTCAGCAGGCGGGCCAGATAGGCGGCCGACAGCATGCCGTGGGCAAAGACGTCGTCCATGCCGGCTGCGCGGGCGAAATCCAGGTCCACGTGTATCGGGTTGTGGTCGCCCGAGGCGCCGCAGTACAGCGCCAACCCCAGCCGGCTGACCGGCCCGGCGGTAAAGCCGGGTAGTTCATCGCCGGCCTTGGATTCACGATTCATCGCCGTGCTCATCGCGCTCTCCTCATGCATTGCGCACGACCGTGGTCGCGCGCAGTTCGGCCACCGGGCGCCCGGCGGCGTCGGTCACCCGGGTTTCGCGCACGACGAACTCCAGCGCGCCGCCCTTCTTGGCGTAGATGTCGGCGATGCGCGGTTCGAAGCGCAGTTCATCGCCCGCATGCGCCATGGCGTGGTAGACGAAAGCCTGTTCGCCGTGCAGCACCCGGGCTATGTCGATGCCCAACAGTTCACGCATTGCGGAAGGACGCGGGCTGTCCATCTCCAGGCAGAAGAAGAAGGTCGGCGGCACCGGCAGTCCCGGGTGCCCGGCCGCGCGCGCGGTGGCCTCGTCGGTGTAGACCGGGTCGCCCTGCCCGGTGGCCTTGGCGAAAAAACGCAGGCGGCCCGCTTCCACTGTCGCGTTGAACGCAGGCAAGGCGGCGCCGATATGGCTGGTATCCAACATGGCGTTCTCCTCAAGCCGCCTGGTACAGCGTCACCACGCAGGCGCCGCCCAGTCCCAGGTTGTGCTGCAACGCCAGCCTGGCGCCCTCGACCTGACGCAGATCCGCCTGGCCGCGCAGTTGCCATACCAGCTCGGTGCATTGGGCCAGGCCGGTAGCGCCCAGCGGATGGCCCTTGGACAGCAAACCGCCGGACGGATTGGTCACCACCTTGCCGCCATAGGTGTTGTCGCCCTCCAGGATGAACTTCTCGGCAGAGCCCTCCGGCGTCAGGCGCAGGCCCTCGTAGGTGATCAACTCGTTGGCGGTGAAGCAATCGTGCAGCTCCACCACGTCCACATCGCCGGGGCCGATGCCGGCGGCTTCATAAACCTGGTCGGCCGCGGCCCGCGTCATGTCAAAACCCACGACCTTGCGCATGTCGCCAGCGCCGAAGGTGGACGGCGTATCCGTCGTCATGGCTTGCGCGGCGATGCTGACGATGGGCGCGAGGCCATGGCGGCGGGCGAAGTCGTCCGAGCACAGGATGGCGGCCGCGGCGCCGCAGGTGGGCGGGCAGCATTGCAGGCGCGTCAGGGGATCGAAGATCATGGGCGCGGCCAGCACCTCGTCCAGCGTCACCGTCTGGCGGAACACCGCGTAGGGATTGCGCGCGGCATGCTGGCGCGCCTTGACCGCGATGCGCGCGAAGGTGTCGGCGCCGATGCCGTGCTCCTTCATATAGTCGCGGCCCGCGCCGCCGAAGAACTGGGCTGCGCGCGGCTTGGCCGTGTCATAACCTTGCATTTCGCTCATGGCCGAGACGAAATCCTGCAACGGCGAAGGACGGTCTTCGTACACGCCCTTCAACGCGCCGGGCACCATCTGCTCGAAGCCCACCGCCAGCGCGCACTCCACCGCGCCGCTTTCCACGGCCTGGCGCGCCAGGAACAGGGCCGAGGAACCGCTGGCGCAATTGTTGTTGACGTTGAATACCGGAATGCCGCTCAGCCCCACGCCGTAGACCACCGCCTGGCCGGCGGTCGAATCGCCGTAGACGTAACCCGCGTAGGCCTGCTGGACCGCGTCGTATTGCAGCCCGGCATCCCGCAATGCCTCGCGCACGGCGCGCGCGCCCATCACCGTATACGCCTCGCTGGCGCCGGGCTTGCTGAACGGGATCATGCCCACTCCTGCCACCCATACTTTCCGATTCATGCCTGATTCTCCTGATGAGCGGGCGCGGCGACGGCCGCGCACCTGGATTCATGGTTCTGCCTGAGCGCGGACTTCAGCACCTTGCCCGCGGCCGACATGGGCAGCTCGCCAAGGAACTCATAGGTCTTGGGACACTTGTAGGCGGCCAGCTGCTGGCGGCAATGGCGGTCCAGGGAGTCCGTGTCCACCGCCATGCCGGGACGCGGCACGATCACCGCGTGCACCGCCTCGCCCCAACGCGCGTGCGCCACCCCGATGACCGCGCAACGCGCCACCAGCGGATGCCGGGCCAGCACACCCTCCACTTCGGCGCCGTAGATGTTCTCGCCGCCGCTGACGATCATGTCCTTGAGCCGGTCCACGATGTACAGATAGCCGTCTTTGTCCTGGCGGGCCGCGTCGCCCGTCAGCAGCCAGCCGCGGTCGAATGCGCGGCGAGTCTCCTCGGGCCGGTTCCAGTAGCCCGTCATCACCATGGGTCCGCGCACCGCCAGTTCGCCGACGACGCCAGGCGCTACCTCGCTGCCGTCGGACGCAAGAATGCGCGTTTCCACGCCCAGGGCAGGCCGCCCCGCCGATTCGGCGCGCGCGCCGCCCTGGCGCACCTCGGCATTGATGGCCACGGTGGCGGCGGTTTCCGTCATGCCGTAGGCGTGCACGAACTCGGCTTGGGGAAAGGCCGCCAGCGCGCGGTCGAGCAAGGCTCGGGAAATCGGCGAGGCGCCCCAGATCACGCGCTGCACGCGGCCCAGCCGGTACTGCGCGAACCCGGGTTCATCCAGCAGCATCTGAATCATGCTGGGTACCAGCAACACCTCGGTCACGCCATCATCCTGCAGAGCCTGCAGCACCGCGCGGGGATGGAAGCCGCGCTGCATCACCACCGAAGCGCCCGCGATAAATTGTCCAATCAGCCGCCCCAATCCGGCCACATGAAAGAGCGGCGCGACCAGCAGGGTGCGGCTGTCGGGCGACGTCGGGACGGTGGCCATCCTGGCCACCGCGGCGCTCCACAGGTTTGCGTGCGTGAGCATGGCGCCCTTGGGCGCGCCGGTCGTGCCGCCAGTAAAGAGAATCGCCGCCAGCGTGTCGCCGCCCGCGCGGACGTCCACCTGCGCCACCGCCGCCGTGGCGTGGGCTTCCAGCACTTCGGCGGACAGCGGGACCGTGCCGGCAGGGATGTCGATGGTGGCCATGCGTGGCGCCATCGTCTCGTCCACCAGCAACAAGCGCGGGCTGCAATCAGCCAGCGCTTGCGCAAGCTCCACGCCGCTCCAGCGCGTGTTCAGCGGCACCACCGCCGCGCCCAGCCACCAGCACGCCAGGATCCATGACACGTAATCCGCGCCGTTGACGCCCCAAAACGCCACGCGTTCGCCCGGCAGCACCCCATGGCCGCGCAGCACGGCAGCCTTGCGGGCGGTCCAATCGATCAACGCGGCGTAGGTCCAGTGCCTGGCGTCTTCGCGCAGCGCGATCTTTGCGGGGTGCAGCTGGCCTGCGCGATGCAGGCCTTGTGTCAGATACATGATGCTTCTCCTGCGGCGCGCGTAGGCTTGGGCGGTTCCTTGTCCGGAACGGCGCGCATTCGTCGCGATGCCCCTAGCTTCTCGCGTGGGGCCGGATCACGGCAATGGCCGCAGGCGTCAAACCGATAGGCGAAAAGTGTCAGCGGCCCGCGGCTGGTCCGCGGGACCGCAGACCAGGCGGTTGCGGCGGTATTCGCCCGGCGATACGCCGGTCCATTTCTTGAAGGCGCGGTGGAAGGTGCTGGGCTCGGAAAATCCCAGGCGCTCGGCGATCTCCATCAGGGAAAGATCGTGCCGGCCCAGGTACTCGACGGCGGCATCGCGCCGCAGATCGTCCTTCAAAGCTTGAAAGCCCTGGCCTTCCTCGCGCAGATGCCGCCGCAGCGTCTGCGGCGTCATCGCGAGCTGCGCGCTGACCTGGGCCAATGACGGCAATTCCTTGGATAGATCGTTGCGCAACAGGCGCCGGATGCGGTCGGTCAGGGTAGTGCGGTCCTGGTATTTCACCAGCAGGTCAAACGGCGCATTGGCCAGGAAGGGCTTGAGCGTCTGCCCGTTCTGTACGACAGGCAGGGCCAGCCAACGCGACTCCAGCCATAGGCCCGTCACGGGCTGGCCGTAGCGCACCGGCGCGTAGAACAGCTTGTGCGCATCGACGCTGCGGGCGCCGCTGCTGTAGTCCACGCCCAGGATGGGAATGCGCCGCGCTGCCAGCCAGTTGGCGACGCCCAGCGTGAAGAACAGAAAGGTGCGCTCGCCATACCAGCGCGTACAGCTGCTGGGGCTGCGGGAATCGAGCACGATACGCGCGCGCTCGCCGCTGACGCACAAGCGGGCGGTGAAATCCCGCAGCACGCCGTGGTAGTAACGGAACGCCACGCGCAACGCCTGCCCCACGGTATCTTCCTGCAGCGCAAGCCGGCACGCAGAATCGAACGCCCCCATGGGAACGGGATGCTGGCCCATGCCCAGGAAGTCGTCCCGGGTGACGCGGCGCAACACCCGCATTATCTGCGCGAGCTGCGCCTGCGATACCCGCGCCAACGGCGCCTGCAGCAGGGACGGGGGCACGCCGGCGCGCATCAGCGCCCGGTCCACGTCCACGCCCCGGCTGCGCGCGCCTTGCAGGATCTGGGCGATATGCCCCACGGCGATGGTGTGATGGGTCATGAGCGAATCCTGCGGCTGGCGTACGCCGATGGATCGATGGTAGCCAAAGCCTGCGCGCGCAGGAATGGCTGACGTGAGCATTCCCGCCAAGCGGAATTAGCGAATCCGCCATTGGTTGGCCGCAAAGCCGCGCCTAGACTGGGCCGAGCCCGTGGCGGGCATGCCACTTCGTATTTACGGGAGTCCCTCTTTGGATACGCCGAACACCGCTCCGCTCGCAGGCGTCAGGATCCTGGACCTGTCGCGGCTCCTGCCCGGCCCGCTGGGCGCGCAGTACCTGGCCGACCTCGGCGCAGACGTGATCAAGATCGAAGACACGCAGGCGGGCGACTATGCGCCCCCGCCTCTGCGCGCCATCTGCAACCGCAACAAGCGCGGGCTGCGGCTGGATCTCAAGCATCCCGAAGGGCAGGCGGCGCTGGCCGCACTGGCGCGTAGCGCGGACGTGGTGATCGAGAGTTTCCGGCCCGGCGTGGCCGCGCGGCTGCAGGCCGACTATCCCACCCTGGCGCGGCACAATCCCCGGCTGGTCTATTGCAGCATCACCGGCTACGGACAGGACGGCCCGCAGCGCGACGCCGCCGGCCATGACCTGAACTATGCCGCCTGCGCCGGCGTTGCCGACCAGATGGGCTGCGGGCCGGATCTGCCGGCGCTGTCCAACCTGCCGGTGGCCGACATTCTTGGGGGCTCGCTCACCGCGGTAATGGGCATACTGGCCGCGCTGTACGACGCCCAGCGCAGCGGGCGCGGGCGGTATATCGATATCGCCATCGCCGACGGCCTGCTGGCCGCCACCGTCGTGCCGCTGGCCACGCTCAACGCCCGCGGCGACACGCGCCCGGCGGGCGCCGATACCTTGTCCGGCGGACTGGCCTGCTATGGCCAGTACCGCGCCGCGGATGGACGCTATCTGGCGGTCGCCGCGCTGGAGCCGAAATTCTGGGAAACGCTGTGCCGGCGGCTGGAGCGCCCGGACCTCGCACCGCTGCACCGCAACGGCGACGCCGCGCAGCAGGCGCGCGTGCGCAGCGAGCTGCAGCAGCTGTTCGGCACGCGGCCTCTGGCGCATTGGCTGGAGCTGCTGGAAGGCGCCGACTGTTGCGTGTCGCCCGTGCTCAAGCTGGCGGAAAGCCTGGAGCATCCACAGTTCGTCGCCCGCGGCATGCCGCTGCGGGCCGACCATCCGGCCTATGGCCGCCATACCCACGTCGCCAGCCCGGTGAAGATGTCGGGCTTCCAGTTCGCCATCCACCGCCAGGCTCCGCTGCCGG
This sequence comes from Achromobacter sp., assembly GCF_036567245.1. Taxonomy (GTDB): domain Bacteria; phylum Pseudomonadota; class Gammaproteobacteria; order Burkholderiales; family Burkholderiaceae_B; genus Achromobacter. Next base: position 25,475 of record NZ_DATCUY010000666.1, read on the forward strand.
GCGAACACACCGATCAGATCCTGCGCGAGGCCGGCTACAGCGAGCCGGACGTCGCCAGGCTGATCGGGCGCGGCATCGCGCTGTAGACACATACGGCCAGCCCGCCCGACACCCGAAGACCCCATAACCAGGACGGAGACATTCATGAACGATCCTCATCGCAGCCCTCTCTCGCCCCGGCGCCGCAGCCTGCTCAAGCTGGGCGCGGCCTTGCCTGCCGCGCTGGCCTTGCAGCGGCC
>NZ_DATCUY010000667.1:0-7201 GCF_036567245.1 Achromobacter sp.
ACGCGTGGCCAAGCTGGCCGGCGGCGTTGCCGTGATTCGCGTTGGCGCTGCCACCGAAGTCGAAATGAAGGAAAAGAAGGCTCGCGTCGAAGACGCCCTGCACGCTACCCGCGCCGCAGTGGAAGAAGGCGTTGTGGCTGGCGGCGGCGTTGCTCTGCTGCGCGCCAAGCAAGCCATCACCGACCTGAAGGGCGACACGCCTGACCAGAACGCCGGCATCAAGCTGATCCTGCGCGCTGTGGAAGAGCCCCTGCGCACCATCGTCACGAACGCCGGCGAAGAAGCCAGCGTCGTGGTCAGCAACGTGCTGAACGGCAAGGGCAACTACGGCTACAACGCCGCGACCGGCGAGTACACCGACCTGGTCGAGCAAGGCGTGCTGGATCCCACCAAGGTGACCCGCACCGCCCTGCAAAACGCCGCTTCCGTCGCCAGCCTGCTGCTGACCGCCGAAGCTGCCGTGGTCGAACTGGCCGAAGACAAGCCCGCTGCTCCGGCCATGCCCGGCGGCATGGGCGGCATGGGCGGCATGGACTTCTAAGTCCCGCTACCCTTGCAAGGCCTCCCCGGCTTCGGCCGGGGAATGCAGTATCCTGAAAAACCCCCGGACCTTCGCCCCGGGGGTTTTTCTTTTTTGCGGGGCGGCCTGTTCACCCGCGAACACGTTTGCGCACAATCTGCGGGTTTCGCAGCAGAGCATGCGTCCCTACAATGAAGGCTCCGCAGAACGAGCCCAGTCCCATGCGTTTTCCCAAGACCCTGTTGCGTGTACTGCGCCCGGCCGAAATCGGCGGGCTGTTGATGGACTCCGCCAAGCAGTGGTCCACCCATCGCGCCTCCAGCAAGGGTGCGGCGCTGGCGCTGTACATGGTGTTTTCGCTGGCGCCCATGCTGATCCTGGTGATCGCCGTGGCGGGCGCTTTTTTTGGCGAGGACGCGGTGCGCTCGGAGCTGTTCACACAGCTGCGCGATTTGATCGGTGACCGCGGCGCGGAAGTGATCCAGACGGTGCTGGCCAGCGCCCATGAATCGGGCGGCGGCTGGATCGCGGCGCTGATCTCTATTTTTGTGTTGATATTCAGCGCCACCACGGCCTTTGCGGAATTGAAGGCCAGCCTGGACGAGCTGTGGGAAGTTTCCGCCAACCAGAAAAGCGGACTGCACGGCATGGTGCGCAGCCGTGTGCTGTCGTTCGGCCTGGTGCTGGTGCTGGCGCTGTTCCTGCTGGTTTCGCTGAGCGTGAACGCGGGCCTGGCCGCCGCGCGCAGCTACTACGGCGACTTGTGGACAGCGTCGTCCTTCGCCCTGGTGGCGGAGTGGATCTCCAACTTTTTCTCCTTCTCCATCGTGGTGGCGCTGTTCGCGGTGATCTTCAAGCTGCTGCCCAGCGCCAAGATTTCCTGGCCGGACGTGATACCCGGCGCGATCGTGACGGCGGCGCTGTTCCTGGTCGGCAAGTGGGGTATCGGCGTCTATCTCAGCCGCGGCGCGGCGGTGTCCGCGTACGGCGCGGCGGGATCGCTGATCGCGCTGCTACTGTGGATCTACTATTCGGCGCAGATCTTCTTCTTTGGCGCGGTCTTCACGCGTCAGTTTGCGCTGCGCTTTGGCAGGAACAACACGTCCGCGCCTACGCCGGCGGACTCAACTCCCGCTCCGGACGCCTGAACCCGGCGCCGTCAGGCGGCGGCATCGTCCTGTTGCTCCAGCCCCGCCATCAGGCGCAGGCATTTCAGGAATGCCGGCCGCAGCTCCTCGGGTATCGGCGCCAGCACCTGCGCCTCCACGGCGGCATCCTGCGGCAGGATGCGCGCCAATAGCGCGATGCCCTCTTCCGTGATCTCCAGCGCGTAGGCCCGGCCGTCCTGGGCCGAACGCTTGCGGCGCACATAACCCTTCTTGGTCATGCGGGCGATCATTTCGGCAAAGGAATTGCGGTCCAGCGCAATCAGTTCGGCGATTCGGTTCTGGGTCGCGCCCGGATTCTGGTAGACGGTGATCAGCAGCGCCTTCTGGCGCGGCGTCAGATCTTCGTCGGGAAAGGCCTGGGCGAACAGGGCTTCCGCCCGGAAATGAGCCCGGCGCAGCAGGTGGGACGCGACCTGGGTCAGGTCGAACGCTTGCAAGGCCTCGCGTGCAGGCTGAGCGGCGCGGGCGGGTCTGGCGTTGGCGGTCATCGGGCTTCCAAGGGATACGCCTGGCGATTGTAGGCGCTGGCGTTCGCAAAAATTGATATGGGCCGGAAACCTTGCGCTTCCGTCGATCCGCAAATATAGTACGTATACGTATTTATTTTGCAATCCGACTGAGCACCTGGACATGACGATCAGACAACTGCGCAACTACATCGACGGCCGTTTTGAAGACGGCGCGTCCACCTTCGACAAGCACAGTCCGGTGGACGGGCGTCTGATCGCCCAGGTCCACGAGGCCGGCCGCGACCAGGTGAACCGCGCCGTGGCGGCGGCGCATCGCGTGCTGCCGGCCTGGGCGGGACTGCCGGTCGCCGCGCGCACCGACCATCTGCTGGCGCTGGCCGACGGCATCATGCAACGCTTCGACGAGTTCCTGCAGGCCGAGATCGGCGACACGGGCAAGCCCGTGGGCTGGGCCGGCAAGATCGACATTCCGCGCGGCGCGGCCAATTTCCGCGCCTTCGCCGAACTGGCGCGCACGCTGGACATGGAAAGCTATATGACGGACACGCCGGACGGCAGGCAGGCGCTGAACTATGCCTACCGCAAGCCGCTGGGCGTGGTGGGCGTGATTTCGCCCTGGAACCTGCCGCTGCTGCTGCTGACCTGGAAGGTGGCGCCCGCGCTGGCGTTCGGCAATACGGTGATCATGAAGCCGTCCGAAGTGACGCCGTCCACGGCCACCCTGCTGGCCGAGGTCGCGCACGAGGCCGGACTGCCGGCCGGCGTGCTGAACCTGGCGCACGGCTTTGGCCCGAACTCGGCGGGCGAATTCATGACCACGCACCCGGACATCGACGGCATCACCTTCACCGGCGAATCCGCCACGGGAGCCGCCATCATGCGGGCGGTTGCACCCGGCGTGAAGCCGGTGTCATTCGAGCTGGGCGGCAAGAACGCAGCGCTGGTGTTCGCCGACGCGGACTTCGACGCCGCGGTGGACGGCGTGACGCAATCGGTGTTCGCCAATTGCGGCCAGGTCTGCCTGTGCACCGAACGCGTCTACGTCGAACGCCCGATCTATGAGCGCTTCGTCGCGGCGTTGGCTGCGCGCGCCGAAGCCTTGCGCATCGGCTGGCCCATGGATCCCGCCACGGAGATGGGGCCGCTGGTGTCGCGCGAGCATCGCGAAAAAGTGCTGTCGTACTTCGCCCTGGCGCGCGAGGAAGGCGCGACGGTGGTGGCGGGCGGCGGCGTGCCGGTGTTCGGCGACGCGCGCGACGATGGCGCCTACGTGCAGCCCACGATCTGGACTGGCCTGGCCGAGAACGCCCGCTGCATCAAGGAGGAAGTCTTCGGCCCGGTCTGCCACGTGGCGCCCTTCGATACCGAGGAAGAAGCCATCCGCCTGGCCAACGACACGCGCTATGGGCTGGCGGCCGCGGTCTGGACCCAGAACCTCACGCGCGGCCACCGGGTGGCGCAGGCGATGAAGGTCGGCCTGGCCTGGGTCAATTGCTGGTTCCTGCGCGACCTGCGCACGCCTTTCGGCGGCAGCGGCCTGTCGGGCATCGGCCGCGAAGGCGGACGCCATTCGCTGCATTTCTATACCGAACCCACCAACGTCTGCATTAAGCTCTGACCCACCCTACGCAAAGGAAGACGCGATGAACCAGTCCCAGCCCAAGACCGGCCAGCCCGGCGTCAGCGCCACCGTCGTCGCCGGCAAGGCCACGCCGCGCGGCAAGTATCCGCACATCAAGCGCGCCGGCGATTTCCTGTACGTCTCCGGCACCAGCTCGCGCCTGCCCGATAACCGCATCGCGGGCGCCGAGGTCGACGCAATGGGCACCGCCACGCTGGACATCCGGGTGCAGACGCGCGCCGTCATCGAGAACATCCGCGACATCCTGGCCACGGCCGGCGCCACGCTGGCCGATGTGGTGGAGATCAGCACCTTCCTGGTCAACATGAACGATTTCGGTGGCTACAACCAGGTGTACGGCGAATACTTCGACTCCGACGGCCCGGCCCGCACCACCGTCGCGGTGCATCAACTGCCGCATCCGCAGCTGCTGATCGAGATCAAGGCCGTGGCCTACAAACCGCAGGCTCGCTAGCGGCGCATGTCGGACTTCCGCATCACGCCCAACGCGCTCAGCCGCAAGCTGAAGCTGCACCAACTGCAGATCTTCGAGCGCGTGCTGGCATGCCGTTCGTTGTCGCGCGCCGCCAGCGAGCTGCACCTGACCCAGCCCACCGTCACCAAGGCGATCCACGAACTGGAGACCTTCTTCGGCGCCCCGCTGTTCGAGCGCTCCAATCGCGGCGTCACGCCGACGGAACTGGCCGTGGTGCTGGGCCGCCGGGTCCATGCCATGATGGCCGAGATCCGCTACATGGCCGACGACATCGATGCAGTGCTGGGCGGCGCCAGCGGCCACGTGGTGGTGGGCACGCTGATCGCCGCGTCCGCCAAGCTGCTGCCCGAGGCCATTGCGCGCCTGATGACCGGACACCCTGGCATCCAGGTCAGCGTGCGCGAAGGACCGACCTCCCAATTGCTGCCGGCGCTGGCCACGGGGGATCTGGACATCGTGGTCGGCCGCCTGCCCGGCGCCGACATGGCGTCCATCTCCGGCGTGGCGGTGGACCATCACAAGCTGTACCGGGAGGAGCTGTGCCTGGTGGCGCGCGCCGCCCATCCGCTGGCCGGCGCGCCGCCGGTGGCGCTGGCTGAACTGGCCGGCCATATCTGGATCCTGCCTGCCCCCAGTTCGCCGCTGCGCGCCTCGATCGAGCGCAGCTTCCTGGACGCCGGCCTGCGCCTGCCGGCCCGGCATGTCGAGTCGCTGTCCCTGCTGACCAATATCGGCGTGCTGATGCACAGCGACGCGCTGGCGCTGCTGCCCTACGACGCGGCAGCACCGTTCCTGGCCACGGGCATGCTGGCCCGATTGCCCACCGACGCCTTCGGCGCATTTGGCGACGTGGGCTACTCGGTGCGGGCAGACCGCCCGCTGACGCCGGCCTGCCAGCGTCTGGTGGACTATTTGAAGCAGATCGCGGCGCAACGCGCCGAAAGCGGCGCTGGCTGAAATTCCGATCAGGGTTATCCCGCCATAGACAGCAGGCATATCCGGCGGCGTAATTTCTATTGTGCAGGCCCGCAAGGTCCCGCCTAGACTGCGGGCTGTGGGGCAGCCCCGGTCCGCCCCCAGACTTCCGGAGATCCTCATGCCCGCCTATGGCCCGCCACTGAATTTCCAGCGCTGGATCGACGATCACGCGCACCTGCTCAAGCCGCCGGTCGGCAACCAGCAGATCTGGCAGGACGCCGACTTCATCGTCACCGTGGTCGGCGGCCCCAACCATCGCACCGACTACCACGACGATCCGCTGGAAGAGTTCTTCTACCAGCTGCGCGGCAACGCCTGGCTGTCGCTGTGGGTGGACGGCAAACCGGAGCGCGTGGACCTGAAGGAAGGCGACATCTTCCTGCTGCCCCCACACGTGCGGCATTCGCCGCAACGTCCCGAGACCGACAGCGCCTGCCTGGTCATCGAACGCCAACGCCCGCAAGGCCTGCTGGACGGCTTCGAATGGTATTGCCCGCAATGCGGCAGCCTGGTGCACCGCGTGGAGGTGCAGCTCAAGAGCATCGTGACGGATCTGCCGCCGCTGTTCCAGGCCTTCTATTCCAGCACCGAGAAACGCACCTGTCCCGGTTGCGGCGAGATCCATCCTGGCAAGGGCCACGCGCCTGCCGCGCAGGCGGCACCAGCCTAGCGCCCTGTCTTGCCTTGGCTGCAATCCGTCAGGCGTCCGACCGACTTCTTTTCTATTCGCACATGACCCAGAAAATCGACATGCACGCGCACTTCTTCCCGCCGATCACCCGGCAGGAAGCGGCGGCGCTGGACCCCGTCAACGCGCCCTGGTTGCGGCTGGACGGCGGCGGCTCGACCGGCCAGATCATGGCGGGCGAGCGCCCCTTCCGCCCGGTGGACGCCACCTTGTGGGATCCGGCCCTGCGCCTGGAGCAGATGGACCGCAACGGCGTGGACCTGCAGATCCTGTGCGCCACGCCCGTCATGTTCGGCTATTCCTATCCCGCGCCGGCCGCTGCCGACTGGGCAGCCCGCATGAACGACCTGGCGCTGGAGCATTGCGCCCACGCGCCCACGCGCCTGAAGGCGCTGGCGCAGGTGCCGCTGCAGGACCTGGAGCTGGCCTGCAAGGAAGCGTCTCGGGCCCGCGGCGCCGGCCACCTGGGCGTGCAGATCGGCAACCACGTCGGCCCGCGCGACCTGGACGACGAAACCCTGGTGCAGTTCCTGATCCACTGCGCCAACAACGACATCCCGGTGCTGGTGCACCCCTGGGACATGATGACCGACGGCCGCATGAAGAAATGGATGCTGCCGTGGCTGGTCGCCATGCCCGCCGAAACCCAGCTGGGCATTCTGTCGCTGATCCTGTCCGGCGCGTTCGAACGCATCCCGCGCAGCTTGAAGCTCTGCTTCGCGCATGGCGGCGGCAGCTTCGCCTTTCTGCTGGGCCGCGTGGACAATGCCTGGCGCCATCGCGACATCATCCGCCAGGACTGTCCGCAACTGCCCTCTTCCTATACCGACCGCTTCTACACCGACAGCGCGGTGTTCGATCCGCGCGCGCTGCGCCTGCTGATCGACGTGATGGGCGAGGACCGCGTGCTGCTGGGTTCGGACTATCCCTATCCGCTGGGCGAGCAGGAAGTGGGCAAGCTGGTGACCCACGCCGACCTGCAGCAGGAAGTGCAGCAGAAGATCCTGTGCCGCAACACGGTGGAGTTCTTCGGCCTGGAGCGGCGCGCCGGGTGACATAGGCGACCGGGAACAACGGCTGCGTTCACGCCTCGGCTTGCAATGACGCGAACGTCGGCAAGGTCTGTCCCAGCTTGCTGCTCCATTCGGCCATCTCGGCCTTCAGCGCCGGTGGCACCGGAATCCCCGTGACCAGGCGCCGCGCCTGCGACGCCAACTCGGGATCGCCGGGCATGCGTGGCGAGCCAGGCTGCGCCGCCA
>NZ_DATCUY010000668.1:0-14488 GCF_036567245.1 Achromobacter sp.
TGGTGCGCGGCCACCGCGTCGACATCCTCCGGCGCGCCATCGCGCCGCTGGCGCCCGAGCTGACGCCGGCCCAACAGGACCGGGTGGCCCAGGCCCTGTCGCTGGTCTACGGGACCGAGGTGTTCCTGGTGCTGAAGGACATCTGGAAACTGGAGCTGCCCGAACTCACGGACGTGGCGCGCTGGACCGCCCAGGCCATCATCGCGCAGGCGCTGGCCGAGGCCCGATCCGGGAAGAGACTGCCAGGAAAGCTGGTTCGGGAGTAACCCTGCCGGTTACTGGCCCGACTTGCGGTGGCTGCGGAAAAGCAGGTGCGTAGAAGCCAGGTGGAAACGCATGGCGATCTGGGCGCATTCCGCGTCGCGCGCGCGCAGCGCCGCGATGATCTGGCGATGATGCTCCACGCTGCGCAGCATGTCGTCCTTGGTGTAGAAGTAGAACGAGCCGATGATGATCGGCATGTCCAGCAGGCTTTCCACCATGGACCGCACCCGGGCGGATTGCGCCGCTTCGAGCAGCGCGTGGTGGAACTGGTTATTGAAGTGCTGCACCTGCGCGACGCTGTCGGGAGCATCGGCGTTGATGGCATCGAGCATGGATTGGTTGATGCGCTCGAGTTCGGATATCTGTTCCGGGCTGGCCCGTTCGGCCGCCGCCTTGGCGGAATACGGTTCAAGCAGCATGCGCAGCTCGAACGCTTCGTCGATGTCCCGGTCCTGCCAGCCCAGCACCACGGCTCCGCGCCGGCCTTCGTGCTTGACCAGGCCGTCCGTCACCAGGCGTTCGATCGCGCTGCGCACCGGCGTCCGGCTGACGGAGAGTTCGGCGGCGATGTGCTCTTCGCGCAGGCGTTCGCCGGGCATGAAGGAGCCTGCCATCAAGCGGCGGCGCAACTCTGCATAAACGTAATCGCGGGCGCTCGACATGATGGCGCATGACTCCAGATCCGGGTTGTCGAACTATACCGGAAGCCCACCCCGGCAATCGCGCATGGCCGCGTCAGCGCAGGCGTTGTCCGAGCCGCTCCAGGAACCTGGGCCAGACCTCCGGATTCAGCAGCCGGGAGGGCCGGCGTCCGGCCAGCATGTCGATGATCTGGCTGGCGGATCCTTGCGCGACCTTGCGCCGGCCTTCGTGCGTGACGCCTCCCGTGTGATAGGTTGCCACGACATCGGAACGCAGCAGCAGGCCATGCCCGGGCGAGGGAGGCTCCTGGCTCCAGACATCCAGCCCCGCGCCGGCCAGCCGCCCGTGCTGCAAGGCGGAAAGCAGCGCCTGCTCATCATGGATGCCTCCGCGCGCGGTCGAAACAAACAGCGCGCCGGGGCGCATCGTGGCGAATGCTTCGGCCCCGATCATGCCCCGCGTTTCGTCGTTCAGCGGACAGTGCAGGCTCACCACGTCGGCCTGTTCGAGCAATTGCGGGAGACTCACGGGCTCGGCGCCGCGGGTGCGGATTTCCTCGGACGTGAGCAGCGGGTCGCTTGCCATCACCCGCATGCCGAAGCCGGCGGCAATGCGCGCCACTCGGCGGCCGATTTCACCGAGGCCCACGATGCCCAGCACGCGTCCCTCGATCTCGCGTCCCATCAGGGCTTCGCGCGAGGCGGCGGATCCCGCCAGCAGCGCAGCCTGGGATTCACGCAAGCGCTTGACCAGCGACAGCAGCAAGGCGAACGTCATTTCCGCCACTGACGCGGCGTTGGCGCCGGCCTGGTTCACCACCGCCACCCCGGCCCGCGTGCAGGCGGCAACGTCCACGGTGTCGTAGCCCGCGCCGCCCGACGAAACGCAAAGCAGTGCCGGGCACTGCGCCAGCAAGCTTGCCGAAACCTGCCAGCGCGCGGGGACTTCATCCTTGGCCGCGCTGACATGGTAGGCATGTGCGCCTGCCAATCCCGCCACCGTGACCGCCTCGTCGCGCGCAGGCAGCACTTCGACGCTCAAGTCCGGCTCGCCCTTGATGCAAGCATCGAACGCAGGGTCGATCCAGAGATCCAGCCGGACGATGCGCATGCTGTCCGACAGTCGTCGCGCAGTCTGGCTCACGACTGCGCCTCGGCGCAGCCCAGCTGCTTGAGCCGCGCATCGACCCAGGACGTATCGAGCGATCCTGCCGCGATATCCGCCAGCATCTTCGTTTCCAGTTCGTGCTTGGACTGGGCAGCCAGGTAGACCGCTTCCGTCTGCGCGAACGGGATCGACAGCAGGCCGTCCTCGTCGCCCAGGATCAGATCGCCCGGAGCAATCGTCATGCCGTTCAAGGCGATGACGCAGTTGATCTCGCCAGGCCCGTCCTTGTACGGTCCCCGGTGGGTCACGCCGGCCGCATAAACGGGAAACGCGCCGCGGCGGATCGTGCCGCTATCGCGGATCGCGCCATTGATCACAATGCCTGCAAGGCCGCGCGTCTGCGCGTAGCTGGTCATGATTTCGCCGATGATGGCGTTGGTCAGGTCGCCGCCCGCATCCACCACGATCACGTCGCCGGGCTGCGCCAGATCAAGCGCTTTGTGCACCAGCAGGTTGTCGCCAGGACGGGTGCGCACGGTCAGGGCCGGACCTGCAAGCGGGCTGCCATCGTGCATGGGCTGCAAGGGCGCGCCGCCGGCCGTCATCCGCGACATGCAGTCGCTGATGTTGGCGACCGGCACGCCTTTGAACATGTCCACGGTTTGCTTGCTCACCGCACGCTTGCGGGCGTGGATCTCAAAACCGATCATTTCTGCTCCTTGTCGCGGAATTGCTATGCGTTGCCATTACTGTTTGGGAATGCCGGCGTCCTGCACGACCTTGCCGAAGATCTCGTGGTCCGCGCGATGCTGGCGCGCCAGATCCTCGGGTGTGCCCTTGAGCACGCTATAGCCGGCGTCTTCCAGTTTTTTCACCAATTCAGGCTGGGACTGGACCTGCTGCAAGGCCTGGTTCAGCGCGGCGACCACATCGTCCGGCGTCTTGGCGGGAGCCATCAGGCCCCACCAGATCGATTGGTCTATCGTCTTGAATCCGCTTTCCGCGAACGTGGGCACGTCGGGCAAGGCCGGCGAGCGTTCCTTGGCAACCACCGCCAGCGCGCGGACCTTGCCGCCGCGGATCTGCGGCAGCAGCGAAGCCACCGAACCCACATACATGTCGATGCGGCCGCTGGCCAGGTCCGGGAACGCCTGTCCCCAGCCCCGGTAAGGCACGTGCATCAACTCCATGTTCGCCGCCTTGCGCCAGAGATAGCCGGTCAGATCGCCGGTGCCGCCGATGCCGGGAATGCCCAGCGAGACCTGACCGGGCCGAGCTTGCGCGGCCTTGACCACATCGCCGACCGTCTTGAACGGGGATTCGGGCAGCACCACGAAAACGCTCGGTGACGTGGCCACGGGACCAATAGGCTTGAAATCCTTGAACGTGTCGTAGCTGAGCTTGTTGTAGAGCCAGGGATTCAGCACGATGTTGTCGGTCTGGGCCATCACCAGCGTATGTCCGTCCGGACGCGCACGGGCGGTGGCGTCCAGCGCCAGGTTGCCGCCGGCGCCAGGCTTGTTCTCCACCACCATGTTCCAGCCCTGGTCCTGGCCGATCGCGCTGCCGATCATGCGGGTCAGCGTATCGGTGCCGCCGCCGGGCGGGAACGGGGAAATGAGCGTGATGGGCGCCGTGCCCATATCCGCCGCGTTCGCGGCGGCGCAGCCCAGCACTAGCGTCGCCGCCAGGAGTTTCTTCAGAACCTTCATTGTCTTCCTCGCACAGTTGATTCTTGTTGGATATGCCGTCGCTGCGTCGCGATGCAGCGCAGCGCTCAGCGCTCGCGCGCCAAAGCCGTCAGCCAGGCCAGGCGCGCCTCCACCGAATCCGGCAGGTTGAAATCGCCGCCCGCCCGCGCATCCTGGATGCCCCTGCTGGTCCGGCTGAAAAGCCGTTCGACGCCATCGAGAACCAGGGGCTCCAGTCCCGCCTCGACCAGTTGCTCGCGGGCCTCGCGGACTTCCGCCTGCCGGCGCTGCGCATGCAGCACGTGGGATCGGACAAACGAATCCATGAAGGCCGTAAGCGGCGTCTGGTCGATGTCCGCCAGCACTTCGTAAAGCGAGGCTCTCAATCCCATGGACTCGGCCGCCACCAGGCATTCCACCGCCAGGCTTTCCATGCCCTTGGTCATGATGCTGCGCAGCAGTTTCAGGCGCACGGCATCGCCCGCAGCGCCTTGTATGGCGCGCGCCGGCGCCCCGCCGCTCTCGGCCAGCCGCAGCACTGCGTCCGTGCCGGTCCCGGCGCAGAGCAAGGGCGTACGTTCCGCCAGCAGGGCAATGGCGCCCATGATCGCGACGTCGGTAAAGTCGATATTCCGTTCAGCGGCCCCCGCCGCCGCAGCCTGCATGTCGGGAGCGCTGGCTGTCGTGAAGTCGGCGTAGACCGCGTCCTGGCGCATGTGCGGGAAGCTCTGTCGCGCCATCTCCAGTGCCGCGTGGCCATACACCGCCGACACCACGATGTCGGCCTCGCCCAGCCATGCCCCCGGCACGGCGTGCAATCCGGCGCCATGGCGCCGGGCGTGTCCCGCCATTTCCTCGTCCTGCCGCAACTCGCAGATCCCGAGCAGGGTATGCCCGGCGGCGCTCCATGCCTGCGCATAGCAGAAACCGACCTCGCCGCAGCCTATCAGCGCAATTTTCATTTCTATAAATACAATAAAAAAACAATGATGCTTTATATAATGAAAATTTCGCCTATATTATTCGTATAAACCCTAGGTTTTTTCTATTTTTAGTACATTAAAAAAACAATAATTGAACCAACACTGTCGCCAGGAACCTGGAAACCGGACGCGCGCGCAGGCACGGCGACTTGCGGCACCTGCGCCGGATTGGCGCTGGCGCTCGCTGCGGCCCGGCGGTGATTCAGGGATGGGGGATGGCGCGATGCGCGCGGCTGCGCGGGGGGCAGCCGCCGCAGTGCATTCCTGGACGCTTCAGGCGCGCCGGCTCATGCCGGCGGAGATGGCCCGCGCCGTACGGCACAGTGGCTCCAGGCACTGCTCCACCATCTGCCCGGTCGAGCGCACGCCCTGGATCCACACGATGTTGACGCAGCCGTAGAGCCGCCCCGGCGCGGCCATGATGGGCAGGGCGATGGCCTCCAGCCTGTCGTTCTGGTCCTTGCGGGTCTTGTCGTAGTCGCCGCCGAAACGCTGCTCGCGCAGGCCGTAGCCCTGGCGGCGGGTCTGCTCCAGCATTTTTTCCACGGCGGCGCAATCGTGCGCCAGCGCGTCGCCCTCGCGGCGGCTGCGACGCAGTGCGGCCAGGATCGAGTCGCGCTCTTTGTCGGCGCAGAACGCCAGATACGCGCGTCCCACCGCGGAGCGCAGCATGTTGATCTGGAAGCCGATGTTGTCGCGGCGGATGGTGAAGTACGACTGGCTGCGATTGGTTTCGCGCACGATCATGGCGCTGCCGCGCCGCACCGTCAGGTCCGACGGCCACAGCACCTCCGCCTGCAGGCGGTCCAGCTCAGGCGCCGCGCACTGGCCCAGCAGGTCCAGCACGCGCGCGCGCCGGCTGGGTTCATTGAGCGAGCTGGCCGGGCAGAAATAGTCGTCGGCGATCCGCCGCCAGATCAGTCCGCGCAATTGCAGCGTCGCCAGGATACGCAGCAGGGTGGCCTTGGCATAGCCCGTGCGCACATGCAATTCCTGCAGGCTGGCACCCTGCGTGGCACGTACTTCGTCCAGCACGATCAGGCCGCGCTCAAGCGCGTCTATCGTCTTCACCTTCGGTGTCCAACGGCTCATTGCGCCTCTCTTTCCGCAGATCTGAATTTCACTGAGTGAAACTCTAGCAAAACCTGCTTGAGCCGCCCAGCCCCCGCGAAATATCGTGACGTCTATCGAAAGCCGTTGTGGCTGGCGGAACAGGACGAGAGGCGGGAATGAGCGGACAGGCTGTACGCAATGTGCTCTGGATCATGTGCGACCAACTGCGCTGGGACTACCTGTCCTGCTATGGACATCCGCGCCTGCGTACTCCCAATATCGACCGTCTGGCCGCCGAAGGCGTGCGTTTCGACAATGCCTTCGTGCAGGGACCGGTCTGCGGCCCCTCGCGCATGTCCTATTACACCGGTCGCTATGTCACCAGCCACGGCGCAGTGTGGAACTTCGTGCCCATGCCGGTCAGCGAAATGACCCTGGGCGACTATCTGCGCCCGCTGGGCGTGCGCGTGGCGGTGGCGGGCAAGACCCATGTGGAAGCCGACAGGACCGGCATGCGGCGCCTGGGCATGGACCCGGCGAGCGCCACGGGCATCCTGGCGGCCGAAGGCGGCTTCGAACCCTATGACCGCGACGACGGCATCTGGCCGCCGGGCTTCAGCGATGATTCACACCGCTACACGCAGTACCTGCGCCAGCAAGGCTACGACGGCGCCAACCCCTGGCACGACCACGCCAACTCGGCCCTGGGCGCCAACGGCGAGATCCTGTCCGGCTGGAACATGCGCTATGCCGGCCTGCCGGCGCGCGTTGCCGAAACGGATTCCGAAACGCCCTACATGACGCGGCGCGCGATCGAGTTCATGGAGCAGAGCGGCGGGCAGCCCTGGGTGCTGCACCTGTCCTACATCAAGCCGCACTGGCCCTATGTCGCGCCCGCGCCTTACCACGCCATGTATTCGACCGACGACATGCTGGCGGCCAAGCGCGTTGCGCGCGAACTGGGGAACGCGCATCCGGTGCTGCGAGGCTTTCGGCAGGCCGAGGTCAGCCGGAACTTTTCCTGCGACCAGGTGCGCGAGACCGTGATACCCACCTACATGGGCCTGATCAAGCAGCTCGACGACCAACTGGGCGTGCTGTTCGACTATCTGCGGCGCAGCGGCCACGACCAGGACACCATGGTCATTTTCTGCAGCGACCATGGCGACTACCTGGGCGATCACTACCTGGGCGAGAAAGAGCTGTTCCACGATTGCGTGGCCAAGGTGCCGCTGATCGTGCGCCTGCCTGGCGACAGTGCGCAGCGCGGCGCGGTGGAATCGCGGCTGGTGGAAGCCATAGACCTGGTCCCCACCATCCTGGACGCCCTGGGCGCGGAAATCCCCGACCACATCCTCGAAGGACGTTCCCTGCTGCCGCTGCTGCGCGGCGAGGAGCCGGCCGACTGGCGCCGCGCCGTGTTCTCTGAAAACAACTACGCGTTCCGCGACTTCGTGCGCGAACCGCTGGGCCGTCCCGCCGACGGCTGCCACACCATCATGGTGCGCGACCACGAGTGGAAGTACGTCCATTTCGAAGGCTTGCGCCCCCAGCTATTCGACTTGCGCGCCGACCCCGACGAATACGACGACCTGGGCGCGGCCCCCGCGCACGCGCCCATCCGGGAACGCTATCAGGCCATGCTGTTCGACTGGCTGCGCAACCGCAAGATCCACCCCACCGTCAGCCACGCCGCCATGACGGGATGGACACGCAAGGAGGAGTCGGCCGGCATCCATATCGGCAGGTGGTAGCGCAGCGCGCCCGGACCCGCGCGCCTGAAAAATAAACGTCAGGAGACAGCATGAAACCGCATTTACTTGCGCTGGCAGCCTGTGTGGCCGCCAGCACGGCGTCGCACGCCCAGCCGAAGGAGGAATGGCCCACCCGCGCCATCCGCATCGTGGTCGCGTTTCCCGCGGGATCGCCGGGCGACACAGCGGCGCGCATCGTGGCCGACGCCGTGGGACAGTCGCTCAAGCAGCCAGTCATCATCGAGAACCGACCCGGCGCGGGCGGCAACATCGGCGCCGAAGCGGTGGTCCGTTCGCCCGCTGACGGCTACACCTTTCTCGAAGCGCCGGACACGGTCGTCACCATCAACCCGGCCATCTACCGCAAGCTGAACTTCAAGGCCGACGATCTGACGCCCGTGGTCGCGCTGGCGAACTTCAACCAGATGCTGGTGTGCTCGCCCGCGACAGGCCTGCGCACCCTGGCGCAGCTGGACGCGCAAGCCAGGAAGACGCCCGGCGCACTCAGCTATGCCTCCGGCGGCCAGGGCGTGCCGGGCCATCTGGCCATGGAGCTTTATCTGTCCGGCGCAGGACTGGACATCCTGCACGTGCCCTACAAGGGGCCGTCACCCGCCACCCAGGACGTGCTGGCCGGGCAGGTGCCCTGCGGCTATCTGGCGTCGCCCGTGGTCGCGGCCTACGTGGCGGCCGGCAAGCTCTACGGCCTGGCGGTGTCAGGCAGCGCGCGCTCGGTCCAGGCGCCGGATGTACCGACCATGCAGCAGGCGGGCGTGGCTGGCTACGACGCCACTTTCCGCGAAATGCTGTTCGCGCCCAAGGGCACGCCGGCCGCCATCGTGCAACGCATGAATGAGGAAGTGGCGCGCGCCCTGGCGCGTCCAGAGGTGAAGCAGAAGCTGCAAGGCAACGACCTGGATCCACAGCCCGAATCGCCCGACGCCACCGCGCTGCGGCTGCGCGAGGACGCCGCCAAATGGACCAGCGTCATCCGCAAGATCAACCTCACGGTCGACTGACCCGCCCGCCCCGCTCTCGCCGTCCGCGCCACTTCCGCCGCGCGGGCGGCATCCCCCAAACACAGGAGGCCACATGAACGCCGCAACACCCGCCACCGTCTTCGGCTCGCTGAAGGACTATCGCAAGGGCTCGATCGAGATCACGCAGGGCTCGCCGCGCCACTACGTCTTTTCCAACATCTTCGAGGTGGCCGCGAACGCCGCGCCCTACGAAAAGGTCGTGGTCGGCAAGAACCTGGAGTACGTCATCGAAACCCTGCGCGCCGAGGGCGTGTCGCCCTGGTACGCGTGCAGCCACGACGAGTTCGCCATCCTGATGGACGGCCAGGCCCAGGTCGAGTTCCTGGCGCTGGACCAGCCGCCCGCCGCGGCGGACGGCAGCGTGCTGGCGGGCCAGGCTCCCGCCGGTAAGCCCATGGGCCGCGTGCTGCTGGGCCGCGGGCACCAATGCCTGCTGCCCGCTGGCTGCGCCTACCGATTCACCGCGCCGTATCCGGGCGTGCTGCTGATACAGACCCGCGCGGGGAAGCTATCCGTCGAGAAGTGGGCGGACATCTGCCTGCAGTAAGCCCCCCTTTTTCCTTCAGGAGTACCGATATGGCCATGCTGGACACACACGCTCCCTCTTTCGCCGCCGGCAAAGTCGCCGCCGGCGCCGCCGACGCCGCGACCGGCTACAAGCGCTTCGACCTCGGCGCGTTCACCTTCATCCGCGACGAATACTTCGTCAAGGTGCACTGGCCCTCGAAAGGCCAGATCCGCACCCACGCCATCCCGGCCGATGCCTTCCTGCGCGCGCTGATGCGCGACGTGGCCTGGGGCTTCTTCTACGGCTGGGTCAACTTCGACCACGTGTTCGGCACGCGCAACCACTACGGCAAGGTGGACGTCTACGCCGGTTCGTTCAACGGCGTCATGAAGGCGGCGGGCGTGGACTACACCGAGACTTTCGACACCCCGCTCATCATGGCCACCTTCAAGGCCATGCTGCACGACTGGACCAACGAGGGCTTCGATCCGTTTGCCGCGCCCGAGGAGACCGGCTCGGCCTTCGGCCGCAAGCATGGCGACAACATCGCCGCCATCGAGCGCTCGCGCATCGCCACACGGCGCATGCCGGGCCTGCCGGAAGACTCGCCGTTGCGCGACGACCTGCCGGTCAACCGGGCCTTCGCCGACGTGACCCAGGACGAGCCGCAGATCCATGCCGAGCCCGGCTACGAAAATGCGCTGCATGCATTCAGCCTGTTCAAGTACCTGTCGCGTTCGGACGTCACCTGGAATCCTTCCGTCACGTCCGTTTGCGGCGCCAGTCTGTTCTGCCCCACCACGGAAGAATTCATCCTGCCGGTGTTCCATGGCAACGACCGCGTCGAGTGGTTCCTGCAGCTGTCGGACGAGATCGTCTGGGACATCGGCGACAAGGACACCGGCGCGCCGCGCGCCCGCGTCACCATGCGCGCCGGCGACATCTGCGCCATGCCCGCGGACATCCGCCATCAGGGCTATTCGACCAAGCGCTCGATGCTGCTGGTCTGGGAGAACGCAACCCCCGACCTGCCGCAGCGCTACGAAAGCGGCGAACTTGCGCCCTACCCGGTCGCATTCTGAATCCGCCCCATCCCATTCATAACGAATCCAGAGCCATGCAGAACAAACTCTATATCGACGGCCGCTTCGTCGACGCGGCCGCCGGCGGCACCATAGACGTGCTCAATCCGCACGACGCCACCCTCATCACCGCCATCGCCGCGGCCGAAGCCGAAGACGTGGACCGCGCCGTGGCGGCCGCAAAACGCGCCTTTCCCGCCTGGTCGCGCATGGCGGCCGCCGAACGCGGCCGCCTGCTGCTCAAGCTGGCCGACCTGATCGAAGCCAACGCGGAAGAACTGGCGCAGCTGGAAACGCTGGACACCGGCCATCCGATACGCGACACGCGCGGCTTGGACGTGCCGCGCACCGCCGGCTGCTTCCGCTACTTCGGCGGCATGGCCGACAAGCTGCAAGGCAGCGTCATCCCGGTGGAAACGGGCTTCCTCAACTACGTGCAGCGCGCGCCCATCGGCGTGGTCGGCCAGATCGTGCCCTGGAATTTTCCGCTGATGTTCACCAGCTGGAAGCTGGGGCCGGCGCTGGCGGCCGGCAACACGGTGGTGCTCAAGCCATCTGAACTCACGCCGCTGTCGACCCTGCGCATCGCCGAACTGATGGCCCAGGCGGGCTTTCCCGAAGGCGTCGTCAACGTGGTCCCCGGCTATGGCCACACAGCGGGCCAGAGGCTGGCCGAACATCCCGACGTGGGCAAGATCGCCTTCACGGGATCCACCGCCACCGGCCGCCGTATCGTGGAGGCGTCCAAGGGCAATCTCAAGCGCGTGCAGTTGGAACTCGGCGGCAAGGGCGCCAACATCGTGTTCGAGGACGCCAACCTCGACGCCGCCATCAACGGCGCGGCCTGGGCCATTTTCCACAACCAGGGCCAGGCCTGCATCGCGGGCTCGCGGCTGATGCTGCACGAGAAGATCGCCGATGCCTTCCTGGAGCGCTTCACGGCGCTGGCCGACTCCATCCGCCTGGGCGATCCGCGTTCCCCCGATACGGAAATGGGCCCGCTGACCTCGGCCCAGCACCGCGACAAGGTTCTGTCCTATGTGGGCATCGCCGCCGAACAGGGAGCGCGCGTGCTCACGGGTGGCTCGGCGCCCGGCGGCGAGCTGGCCCGCGGCTACTACGTCGCCCCCACCATCGTCGAAGCCCGGCCCCGGGACCGCGTCGCGCAGGAAGAAGTGTTCGGCCCCTTCGTCACCGTACTGCGCTTCGGCAGCGACGAGGAGGCGCTGGCCATCGCCAACGCCACCGACTACGGTCTGGGCAGCGGCCTGTGGACGCGCGACCTGGCGCGCGCCCACAAGCTGGCGGGCGCCATCCACGCGGGCATGTGCTGGATCAACTGCTACAAGCGGGTCAATCCTGGCAGTCCTTTCGGCGGCGTGGGCCAATCGGGCTACGGCCGCGAGATGGGCTTCGAGGCCATGCATGACTACACTGAAGCCAGGTCCGTGTGGGTCAACGTGGACGCCACCGTGCCGCCGCATTTCAAGCGCTGAGGAGCCGCCATGAACCCTGCCATGCCGAACGCCGAAACCGCCTTGACCGACACGGTCGCCGCGGCCTTTGCCCAGACGCCGGACCCCAGGCTGCGCCAGCTGATGCAGTCGCTGGTGCGGCACCTGCACGCCTTCGTCGCCGACGTCGAGCCCACCGAGGCCGAATGGATGACAGCGATCCGCTTCCTGACCGAAACCGGCCAGATCTGTGACGGCGCGGTGCGGCAGGAGTTCATCCTGCTGTCCGACACGCTGGGCGTGTCGATGCTGGTGGACGCCATCAACCACCGCAAGCCGGGCCAGGCCACCGAAAGCACGGTGTTCGGCCCTTTCTACATGGCCGGCATGCCCGAGCGCGCAGCCGGCGAGGACATGGCGCAGACGCCCGGCGAGCCCGCGCTGGTGCACGGGTACGTCCGCGACACCGAGGGCCGGCCGCTGGCTGGCGCCGTACTCGACGTGTGGCAGACGGCCGCCAACGGCATGTACTCGGGCCAAGACCTGGACCAGCCACACGGCAATCTACGCGGCCGCTACCGCAGCGGCGAGGACGGCAGTTTCGCGATCCGCACCATCCTGCCCGTGTCCTATCCGATCCCGGGCGACGGTCCTGTGGGCCGCATGATGGCGGCCACTGGCCGCCACGTCTTCCGGCCCGCGCACCTGCATTTCATGATCGACGCGCCGGGACACCAGCGGCTGGTCACCCATCTGTTCAATGCCGGAGATCCGTATCTCGCGTCGGACGCGGTGTTCGGCGTGAAGCCCTCCCTGGTGCTGCAATACAGCCACCAGGACGCGGACTCCGCGCTGGGCCAGCGCCATGGATTCGATTCGGACTTCCACGAGGGGCGCTATGACTTCGTGTTGCCCCGCGCTTGAACCCGCTGCTGAAGCGGCGCTGTGCCAGGTCGAGGACATTCCGGATGGCGGTTCGCTGACGCTGGACCTGGGCGCGCAACCGGTGATTCTGCTGCGGCGCGGGCAGTCGGTCTGGGGCTACCTGAACCGCTGCCCGCACTTCTCCGTCACGCTGAACGCCGCGCACGGCGCGGTCCTGACCTATGAGGCCCAGGTACTGATGTGTGCGCATCATTCGGCCCTGTTCCGCTTCGAGGACGGACTGTGCATCGAAGGCCCCTGCCAGGGCGCGGCATTGGATCCCCAAGCGCTGCGCGTGGATGCCGGGCGCGTCTACGCGGCTTTGGAGTAACGACCGGCTGGTTGACGTAACCCGCCACAATTGCTACACACACAGACGCATTGCACTTGCCCTCAGAATCTCTCCATAAGAGGCGGTTTATGAACAAGCGTATTGTTGTCGTAGGCGGCGGCGTAGGCGGCACCATGCTCGCCAATCAGCTGGCCGGAAAGCTCTACCCCGAGATCACGCGCGGCGAAGTCTCCATCACGCTGCTCTCGGACACGCCGGACCATTACTACAAACCGGCTTTCATGTATGTGGCCTTCAACCTTTTCTTCCAGGAAGAACTGAAACGGCCTGAACGCTCCCTGCTGCGGCCCGAAATCGAATTCCGCGTCGACAAGGTCACGCGGTTCCACTTCGACCGCCAGGAAGTCTCCACGCAGAGCGGCAAACGCTACGGCTATGACTACCTGGTCATCGCCACGGGCTGCGTACCATCCCCCGAACGCATCGAAGGGCTGAAGGAAGCCGGGGACCACTTCTACCAGTACGCACCCGCCAGGCAGCTGGCCGACCGCCTGTCGCGCATCGAGCGCGGGCGGGTGTTCATCAGCGTCACTTTCCCCAAGACGCCCAACGTCCCGCACCAATGCGGCATCGCCCCCATCGAAACCACGCTGATGCTGGACGACTATCTGCGGCGGCGCGGTGTGCGCGACAAGATCGAAATCGTCTACACCTACCCCACCACCTCGCAGCTGCTGCGCAACTGCCTGTTCCTGCAGCGGCCGACCTGCGAAGTGCTGCCTGCCATCTTCGAGCAGAAGGGCATACAGTTCCAGCGCGGCTTCACGCTGTCGCGGGTGGATCCGGAGCGGCGCATCGCCTATTCGGAGGAAGGCGGCGAGCAGCCTTTCGACATCCTCATGGCCACGCCGCCGATACGCGCCGTGGACGTGGTGCTGGAATCCGGCGTGTCGCAGGCCGAGAACAATGAAGGCTGGCTGCCGACCGACCACGAAACCCTGCAGGTCTACGGGTTGCAGAACGTCTACGTCATCGGCGACACCGTCGACTTGCCCGTCAGCAAGGCGGGCGGCTCCTGCCACAACCAGGCGCCCGTGGTCGCCAACAACATAGCCGGCGCGATCCGGCTGGGCCATCCCTGCAGCGCCTATGACGGCCGGGTGCAGGCGGTCGCCCAGATGGGGCTGAACGCCGGCATGCCGCTCTGGTACGACTACACCCACGACGTGCTGCCCACGCCGCCCACCAAGCTCGGCGGCCTGCTGCGCCACGGGTTCAATCGCGGCCTGTACTGGGCCGTCGCAAGGGGAATGCTATGAACGCGCCGCACGAAGCAAGCGCCACCCAGGCCGCCGATACGCCATCCCCGTTCCTGGGCGGCGGGCCTGGCGCGCGCGCCCTGGCCGACAGGCTGGGCCTGTTGGCCGAAGCCGGACGGCTGGACAACATCGCCGACCTGCTGTCGCTGGCCTCGGACCTGGTGGACCTGCTGGACCAGTCCATGGTGGAAAAGCTGGCGCTGCTGTCGGAGCAGGCCAGCAGCGCCGCCTGGACCGCCGCCAACACGCTGCGCGACGCCCATGCCCGCACGCTGCAGGAAGCCCGTCCGCCGAGTCTGACGGGCCTTATCGGCCTGCTGCGCGACGAGGACACGCGCCGCGGCATGGCGGTGGCGCTGCGGGCGCTGCAAACGC
>NZ_DATCUY010000669.1:0-6786 GCF_036567245.1 Achromobacter sp.
TTCCGCCATGCCCATGGGAGCACCCGGATGCCCGGAGTTCGCTTGTTGCACGGCGTCCATCGCGAGGGCGCGGATGGCATCCGCCAAGGCAAGTTTAGGGGCGGTCGGATTGCTCATTCGGAAGGCTCTTTGAAGCTGGCGGGCCTACGATCGAAATAGGGGCCAGTTGAGTAGGTTGCGAAGCAAGGGATTTTAGCATCCAGGGGTTTCCCCCACGCCATCGGCCAGAAGGCGGCCCCGTGCTAGGCTAGCTGCCCTTTCGCGCAAGTGCCCCCACGGGGGGCAAAATAGTCCTTCTTCCCCCAAACCTTAAGCACACATTCATGTCAGCCCCCCGCTTCTTCTGCGACATTCCCCTGAGCGCCGGCGCCCGCGTGGCGTTGCCGGAGGCCCTGGCGCACCATGCGCTGCGGGTGCTGCGGCTGCGCGCGGGCGAAGCCGTGGCGCTGTTCAACGGCCAGGGCGGCGAGTATCCCGCCACGCTCGAAGTGGACGGCAAGGCCGGCTTTGCCCAGTTGGGCGAATTCTCTTCCCGCGAGGCCGAGCTGGCCGGACGCGTCACGCTGGTGCAGGGGCTGCCCTCCGGCGACAAGATGGACTGGGTGGTGGAAAAGGCCGTGGAACTGGGTGCAGCGCGCGTCAGCCCCATCGCCGCCCAACGCAGCGTGCTGCAGCTGTCGGGCCCCCGGCTCGACAAGCGCGTGGCGCACTGGCAGCGCATCGCGCAATCCGCCAGCGAACAATGCGGCCGCAACCGGCTGATGACGGTGGACGCGCCGCTCACTATGGCCGATTGGCTGCAGCAGCCCGCTGACGGCCTGCGCCTGCTGTGCCACCCGGAAGCTCAGGACGATCTTGCCGGCACGCTGCGGGCCGCGCCCGGCCTGCGGGAATTGACCCTGCTGGTGGGTCCGGAAGGCGGATGGTCGGACAAGGAATTGGCGCTGGCCCGCGAGGCGGGCGTGCAGGCCGTGCGCTTCGGCCCCCGGGTGCTGCGCACCGAGACCGCGGGGCTGGCGCTGCTATCGGCGGCCAGCGCGCTGCTGGCCTGGTAGGGCTGCTGCTGAATCAGTGGTCTTCGCCGTAGGGCGCTGCCGCTACCCCGGGCTCGGGGTCCGGATGGCGCCCGGCATGTTCGATGACATACGAAAAAATGCGACCGTTTTCACGGGCAAAATCCGCGGCGTCGGAACAAACGGTTTCGATGCGGCCGGCGTCTTCTTCCAACGCCGGATCGCCCGAATGCAGCTTGTACAACCACAGCACCACGCCGGTCTTGTGATCCAGCACGGTGTCGCACAGGCAGTCGTAGAGGGCGTCCAGGTTGCCGCCGAAATATTCGGGAAAATCGACCGCTTTGACGATGGCGCGCAGCACCGCGGAACGGCTGCGGGCAGGATCGCAATTGGCGACGAACAGGGCCAGGCCAAGCTCATGGGCGGCATCCACCACGGCCTTCTTGTCCAGCCCGTCATGGGCCAGCGCACCGCCGCGCAGCAGCTGCCGCTGCAGAGTAGATTGGCCATTGCGCGTCATGCCTGAGCCCCCTTGAAAAAGGCGATCACTTCGTCGTTACGCTGCATCGTATCGGCATAACCCAGTTCAATCAATCGCTTGGTGTAGCTGGATTCAAATAAGAGGTAGGACATCAGTGACCCGCCGCCGGGACGGTCTGGGTCGGACGATACACCGAGTACGCGGAAAAGGGCACGGGCCTGGGCCGGCATATCCTGCAAATGTTCCAGCGCCATGACATCCAGCGACTGGCTGGGGGTGATCGTCAGGACCTCGATGCGGCGCGCGTGGCCCTGAGCGCCGTCCGATCCGGACTGGTCCATCAGGAAGTTGATGCGCTCCAGACGCTCGACGTCGGCCGACAGGCCATCCAGGAAGATGCTGGCCAGCGCATGCCCGCCAACCTGGGCCAGCGAGGGGTACGGCGGCGAGTCCTCGCGGTTTTCAGGGTGGGTTTCGTCGCGAAAGCCCGTTCCTATCACCAGCACCCGATGCGCGCCCAGGTGGATGGCCGGGCTGATGGGCGCAAGTTGACGCATCGAGCCGTCGCCGCACCATTCCCCCTTGCCGTGCACCTGCACCTGGCGGGCAGGAAAGACGAAGGGGATGGCGGACGAAGCCATCAGGTGGTCGATGCCGATGGGCGTGGGCAGCGCCAGCCGCAGATAGCGATGCCAGGGCTCGATGGGCGTGTGCGCCTGATAGAAAGTCAGATGCTCGCCGCTGGTGTAGCCCGAGGCCGTGATCGCCAGCGCCGACAGCGCACCGCGTTCAAGGTTGGTGCGCAGGTGCTGGAAGTCCAGCACCCGCTCCAGCAAGCCCTGCATGGGGCTGTTGTCCAGCAGCGAATGGGGCCGTTTGCGCGTCAGGCCCGAATACATCCAACCCAGCGACAGCAGGCCCAGCCAGCGCACCCCGGTGCGTATCAGGCCGGGCGCGTCGGCCCGGTAGATCATGTCGGTATTCAGGGAGGACCACAGCCGGCGGATGCGGCGCACGCCCAGATGGGGCCGGTCGGCGCGGCAGGCCAGCGCGGCGGCGTTGATGGCGCCGGCGGACGTGCCGCAGATGATGTGGAAAGGATTCTGAAAGCGCGAGTGCCAGTCTGGATCCAGCAACTCCATGATGGCGCTGAGCACGCCCACCTGATAGGCGGCGCGGGCGCCGCCTCCGGTCAGGACCAGGCCGGTCGGCGTGCGCGGGCACGCCGGACCGGATGGCGTTACTTCAACGCGGCGTATTGACATCGACCACCGTCATCGCGGTCATGTTGACGATGCGGCGCACGGTGGAGCTGGAGGTCAGGATGTGCACCGGCGCATTCGCGCCCAGCAGGAACGGACCCACCGCCACGTTGCCGCCCGCGGCCGTCTTCAGCAGGTTGTAGGCGATGTTGCCCGAGTCCACGTTCGGGCACACCAGCAGGTTGGCCTGGCCCTTGAGCGTGGACGACGGCAGGATGCGCATGCGCAGCGCTTCGTCCAGCGCGCAGTCGCCGTGCATCTCGCCATCGATCTCCAGGTCCGGCGCGGCCTGGCGCACCAGCTCCAGTGCGCGGCGCATCTTCGCGCCCGAGGCCGAGCTGCCCGAACCGAAGTTCGAACGCGACAGCAGCGCGATCTTGGGCGCCAGATACATGCGGCGCATCTCGTTGGCGGCAGCGATGGTGAATTCTGCGATCTGCTCGGCCGAGGGCTCATCGTTGACGTGCGTATCCACCAGCACCACCGTGCGCTCGTTGAGCAGCAGGATGTTCATGGCGGCGTACACGTTGTGCCCAGGACGGCGGCCGATGACTTCGTCCACGAAGCGCAGATGGTCGTGGTAGGCGCCCACCGAACCGCAGACCATGCCATCGGCATCGCCCAGGCGCACCATCATCGCGCCGATCAGGGTCATGCGGCGGCGCATTTCGACGCGCGCCATTTCCTTGGTGATGCCGCGGCGGCACATCAGTTCCCAGTACGTGGTCCAGTACTGGTGGAAACGTTCGTCGTATTCCGGATTGGTGACTTCGACGTCCTCGCCCAGGCGCAGCCGCAGGCCCAGCTTTTCGATGCGGGTCAGCAGCACCGAGGGGCGGCCCACCAGGATGGGACGAGCCAGGCCTTCGTCGACGATCACCTGCACCGCGCGCAGCACGCGCTCGTCCTCGCCTTCGGCGAACACGATGCGGGCCGGGCCGCCTTCGCGCACGATGCGCTTGGCCGCCGAGAACAGCGGCTTCATGAAGGCGCCTGAGTGGTACACGAACTGCTGCAGCTGCTCTTCGTAGGCTTCCAGGTCCGCCAGCGGACGCGTGGCCACGCCGCCTTCCATCGCGGCCTTGGCCACCGCCGGAGCGATGCGCACGATCAGGCGCGGATCGAACGGCTTGGGAATCAGGTATTCAGGGCCGAACGAAATATCGTAGGTGCCATAGGCCGCCGCCACGACTTCGTTCTGCTCTTCCTCGGCCAGCTCGGCGATGGCGTAGACCGCCGCCTTTTCCATCTCGCGGGTGATGGTGGTGGCGCCCACGTCCAGCGCGCCGCGGAAGATGTACGGGAAGCACAGCACGTTGTTGACCTGGTTCGGGTAGTCCGAACGGCCCGTGGCCATGACCACGTCGTCGCGTACCGACTGCGCCAGTTCCGGCAGGATCTCGGGCGTGGGGTTGGCCAGCGCCAGGATCAGCGGACGCGGACCCATCGCCGCGACCATCTCGGGCTTGAGCACGCCGCCGGCCGACAGGCCCAGGAACACGTCGGCGTCCTGGATCACTTCGGCCAGCTTGCGGGCCTCGGTCTTCTGCGCGAAGCGCGCCTTGTCGGGGTCCATCAGCACGGTGCGGCCTTCGTAGACCACGCCTTCGATGTCGGTGACCCAGATGTTTTCCAGCGGCAGGCCCAGGTCCACCATCAGGTCCAGGCAGGCCAGCGCGGCCGCGCCGGCGCCGGAAGTCACCACCTTGACCTGCTTGATGTCCTTGCCCACGACCTTCAGGCCATTGATGAAAGCCGCAGAAACGGTGATGGCCGTGCCGTGCTGGTCGTCATGGAAGACGGGGATCTTCATGCGCTCGCGCAGCTTGCGCTCGACGGTGAAGCACTCGGGGGCCTTGATGTCTTCGAGGTTGATGCCGCCGAAGGTGGCTTCCAGGCCGGCGATGATCTCGACCAGCTTGTCCGGGTCGGTCTCATTGATCTCGATGTCGTACACGTCCAGGCCAGCGAACTTCTTGAACAGCACCGCCTTGCCTTCCATCACCGGCTTGGAGGCCAGCGCGCCGATATTGCCCAGGCCCAGCACCGCGGTGCCGTTGGTGATCACGCCCACCAGATTGCCGCGCGCCGTGTAGCGGTACACATTGGCCGGATCGGCCACGATCTCTTCGCAGGCTGCCGCCACGCCGGGCGAATACGCCAGGGCCAGGTCGCGCTGGTTGACCAGCGGCTTGGACGCCACGACGGAGATCTTCCCCGGGGTCGGGAACTCGTGATAGTCCAGTGCTGCCTGGCGGTCCGATTGCGTATTCATGGGGCAGAGCCTCCTTGTCTTGATATAGGAAAAATTCTAGGCTCCAATGCATAAGCAGATCATTCAACTTTAATATTGTTCCATAACCTTTATCTTATGCATTACCTATGACAGCCTTTGACCCGGACCTCGTTCTCCGGAAACTGACCTCGCGGCTGAAAATGCGCCATCTGGCGCTGCTGCTGCAGATCGAGCAGCACGGCTCGCTGACCCGGGTGGCCGAGCACATGGCCACCAGCCAGCCGGCCGTGACAAATGCCCTGGCGGAACTGGAAAGCATGTTCGACGTGCCCCTGTTCGAGCGCTCGGTGCGCGGCATGACGCCCACCCCGCTGGGCGCGGTGGTGCTGGCGCGGGCACGCGCCCTGGTCCACGACCTGGGCCATCTGGTCCAGGAAATGGAAGCCGTGGCGGCCGGCCATGCCGCCCATCTGCACATCGGCGTCATCCCTTTCGTGTCCGGACAGATGCTGTCGTCCGCCATCAGCCGGACCCTGCCGCAAGGCCGCCGGATCACCGCCACGGTCCACGAGGGCCAGGGGCCGGCGCTATTGCGCCAGTTGCGCGACCACACGCTGGACGTGGTGGTGGGCTGGGCCACGCCCTCGGTGGATATGGACAATCTGGGCTTCGAGGTGCTGTACCACCAGCAGCCGCGCTTGATCGCCAGCCGCCGGCTGGCCGCCCGCCTGGGCCGGTCGAAGCTGGAATGGAACCGGCTGGCCGACCTGGACTGGATCCTGGGCACGCCTGACAGTCCGATCCGCGAACAGGTGTCCGAGATCTTCCTGCGCGCAGGGCTGGCGCCCCCGACGCCTTCGGTGCAGAGCGATTCGTCCAAGCTGATCGGCGAAATGATCGTGGCCAGCGACCGCGCCGTGGCCATCCTGCCCGCCGACATCGCCGACGAATTGGTGCGCATTGCCGGCGCTGCCATCGTGCCGTATTCCTTCGACTGGACCCTGCCGCCGATCGCTCTGTTCACGCGCGCCGGGGACTTGCGCCGCAACGTCGACGCGCTGTTCGCCACCGCGCTGCGCGAGGCCTACACCAAGGGCGCGCGCGTGTCCGCCTGAACCGCGCGCGGCAGCAAAATTGCCAACAAATGCAAAGACGCTCGCTCCACCGAGGCGCGCCCTCCTATACTTCCCGCGCCAAGCAACAAGCAGGAGGGCACGCAGTTGTTCACACTTCCGCCTATCAACCCGGGCCGCGGCGCGATCGCCCTCATCGCTCTGGCCGCGCTCGCCGGATTGTCCGGCTGCAGTTCGCTGCTGAGCGAAGGCACGGGCGCCGCGGCCGGTATCGCCGGTACCGCCATCGCCAATAAAGTCACTGACAACGCCACCGTCGCCACCGGCATCGGCCTGGGCGTGCAGGCCGGCGCCAAGGCCGCGCTGGCCTACGCCCAACGCAAGACCCGCGGCGAAGAGCAGGACGCCATCGCCATGGCCGCCGGCCCGCTGGCAGTGGGCAAGGTCGCCAATTGGCAGGTCAAGCACCAGCTACCCATCGAAAGCGACGCGCAGGGCCAGGTCACCGTCAGCCGCCTGATCGGCGGCGTAAACCTGGAGTGCAAGGAAGTGGTCTTCTCCATCGACACGCCCGCCGACAAGGCCGGCGCCGATCCCCTGCGCGAGTTCTACGTCACCACCGTCTGCCGCGACGGCGAGCACTGGCGCTGGGCCAGCGCCGAGCCCGCCACCGCCCGCTGGGGCTCCTTGCAGTGAGGCGCGCCGCGAGCCTGCTGGC